>CAYRNW010000023.1:0-41521 GCA_964425745.1 uncultured Eubacteriales bacterium
GCACGGTGGTGTGAGAGGACGGTCACTCAATTAATGGGTGACCTCCTACTCGATTAATCTCGCTCCTGTCGGGACAGTTCTTACAAAACCGTCCCTTCCATGAGTGAAAAGTTTCCTGAAGGGCGACTTTTGACCGAAGGTCAACTTGAGCCCGGAAGGATCTTTGAGCTATTCTACAACCGGTTTTTCTTCGGATTCAATCCCCATCATATCAAGGAATTGTTTACCGGTAATCGTTTCTTTTTCTAAAAGGAACTCGGTTAGCTCAACTAGTTTATCGTGGTTTTCTCGTAAAATTTTGCGAGCGTTTTCTTGACAAGTGCGAATGATTTGTTTGACTTCTTCGTCAATAGTAGACGCTGTTTCACCAGAGCAGGCCATGGAGGAATCTCCACCCAAATAAGGGTTGTTCACGGTTTCAAGCGCCATCATGCCAAAGTTATCGCTCATACCCATGCGAGTGACCATGGCTCTGGCCAAACGAGTGGCTTGTTCAATGTCGTTAGCAGCACCCGAGGTGACTTCGTTAAACATCACTTCTTCGGCAGCTCGTCCCCCGGTTAAGACGGTGATCCGAGACAGAGCATCGGTTTTACTCATCAGAACGCGTTCTTCTTCAGGCAATTGCATGGTATAGCCTAATGCGCCGGAGGTTCGTGGAACAATGGTAATTTTGTGCACCAACTGCTGTTTATCGGCAAAAGCAGCTACAATCGCATGGCCAATTTCATGGGTGGCTATGATCTTTTTCTCACGTGGAGAAATAACAGCGTTCTTGCGTTGCTCACCGGCAAGGGTTGTTTCAACCGCTTCATCCAAATCAGCTTGTGTAACCAGTTTTCGGTCATTTCGCACGGCTCTCAAAGCAGCTTCGTTAATAATGTTGGCCAAATCGGCACCGGATGCTCCTGGGGTGGAACGAGCCAAAGAGGAAAAATCTATTTCGCTATCGGTTTTAATCCCCCGCAAATGCACTTTCAATATGGCTTCGCGACCTTTTAAATCGGGGAGTTCAACGGGTATGCGGCGGTCAAAACGGCCGGGTCGCAATAATGCTTTGTCTAAAATCTCGGGGCGGTTGGTGGCGGCTAAAATGATAACACCTTTAGAACTGTCGAAACCATCCATTTCGGAGAGTAATTGGTTTAAGGTTTGTTCGCGTTCGTCATTTCCACCAAAGCCCATGCTGTCGCGGCGTTTGCCGATCGTATCGATTTCGTCAATAAAGACAATACACGGAGCTTTTTCTTGGGCTTGTTTGAATAAGTCACGTACCCGAGCGGCTCCCATACCAACGAACATTTCTACGAATTCACTACCGGTAATGGAGAAGAAGGGAACTCCTGCCTCTCCGGCAACGGCCTTGGCAATCAGCGTTTTACCGGTTCCCGGAGGACCAACCAGCAATACTCCTTTGGGTACTCTTGCTCCAACACTGCTGTATTTTAAAGGGTTGTGCAAGAAGTCGACCACTTCACAAAGAGAATCCTTGGCTTCGTCTTGGCCTGCGACGTCTTCAAAGGTTTTACCGGTCTGTGCTTCCACATAAATCTTTGCATTGCTCTTGCCAAAGGACATGGCCCCTCCGCCCATCCGCTTGGTCATTTGTTTGGAAAGGAATTGTCCTAGAGCCACAAAGATCGCAATGGGCAGCACCCAGGTGACAATAAACTCAAGAATGGGGGAAACTTCTTCCGGAATCTCGCTGTAGAATTTAATCGATTTGTTGGCACTTAAGCGCGCGACTAAATCGGGGTCATAGATGTAACCGGTTTCATACAAGGGCTTTTTACCATCGGCGTCTTCAACACCCTCCAGGTAAATTCGTGTGTCTTCCAAAATGACCGTCGAAATTTTTCCTTCATCTACCATGGTGAGGAAGGTGCTGTATTCAATGGTGGTAATTTGTTGTTTCATCATAAAGGGCATTACAACGAGATTGAAGACAAACATGACCAACAACACAAGAGAGTAGTAAAACATCAAGGGGCGTTTCGGTTTTTGTATAGGAGATTTCATGATCGAGATCCTTTCATGCGTTAATTTGCGAATTGATCGTATTATTCTTATTATTAGTTCGAGGTTCCCTTTGACTTTCCCTGCACTTCAAATCGTACGAATCTGTGACAAAAATGCAGGAAAGCCGGCCTTCACCGCGAATTGTACTATGTTATGATTGTATTAAAATTGTAGTCATAGAGAAAGCAGGAGTAAACATGAAAAGAGATATGAAGCCGTGGCAAAATCGAGTAGAGAAGACCGAACCTCTAGAGAAGGTAAAACCCTTTTCCACTATGTCGCCCGATGAAAAAGAACCGCGAGCGAAGTCATGGGGAGACAAGCCCAGACAAAACAGACCTTCTACCGGTAAGCCGCCGGAACGCAAAACCTGGGGTGACAAGCCGCAAACAGGTCGCTCGTTTGACAACCGTCCAACTGAAGGAAGACCGACTGAAAACAGACCTTCTACCGGTAAGCCGCCGGAACGCAAGACTTGGAGCGAGAAGCCCCCAGAACGCAAGACTTGGAGCGATAAACCACCTGAAAAGAAAACCTGGGGAGAGAAACCGCGGGTCAGTTATCCGGTGAGGGTGCAACCCAAGAAAAAGGTAAAACAAGTTCAGAAACCTTTTACTACTACTATGACCGATGAAGAAAAAGCCTTACCCGATAAAACCGATTGGCAAGATGTGGCCGGTTGGTACAATAATTTAGTCGGTGCCGGTGGTAGTGAGTATCATCAGAAGGTGCTTTTACCCGGCGTAGAACGCATGCTCAAAGAGAAGAATCAGCAATTAGCAGATCTTAAAATTTTAGATTTAGCCTGCGGTCAAGGTGTTTTGGCACGCCGATTAGCAACAGCAGGAGCTTCGGTGACCGGTATTGACATGGCAAAGGATTTATTGAAAGCTGCCAAAGAGTATGTTCGTGAAGGTCAAAAGCGCCCCATTTATATTGAGGGCGATGCCACCAATCTAATCGATGAAACCGGCAAACCGCGCCACGGATTAGAAGCGGAGTCGTTCGATGCGGTGACGTTGGTGCTATCCATTCAAAACATGGATCATTTAACCGGTGTTTGGCAGGGAGTGAACACGCTCTTAAAACCCAATGGGGTTTTGATTCTGGTCATGATGCATCCTTGTTTCCGAGTTCCACAAAGAAGCGATTGGCAGTGGCAACAACGCGATTTCCGCCAAACTCGTATTATGTGGCGCTACTTGGGAAGCGAAGATATCCGCATTGCAGCTCATCCTGGCAAGGAGGCAATTGGCGAAGAAAGCCCGGCAACCATCCATTTTCATAGACCCCTGCAAGCCTATATTAACACGCTCGGTAACGCCGGTTTATTGATTGAACATTGCGAAGAGTGGGTCAGCCATAAAAAAGAACAACAAGGTCCCAAAAAAGAAGCGATGGACTTGGCGCGGCAAGAATTCCCCATGTTCATGGCCTTGCGCTGCCGCAAAGTTGCAGAACTAGAGCAAGATCCCTTTATTCCCAGTTTGCAGGAAGCCCTTAGCGTGACTGACGCCTTGGAAGGATCGTTGAGTACCTGCGGCAATCTCTTAGCCAATGGTATCGATGTTGTTTCGGTTCCTCGTGTTGAGGCAGCTCTGCAACGATTGGGTGAAAATTACATCAAGCAAATGCTGACCTCAAGTGAATGGGATCGTTGGCAAGAACAGCAATTTGGGTTATCGGCAGAGCGCTTGTCGGGACGATGGGCTGCTAAAGAGGCGGTTGCAAAGGCGTTAGGGACTGGATTTGTGGGTGGGATTACCTGGAAAAATATTGAGGTTCAACACGATGAATTCGGAGCACCCCAGGTGCTCTTGAACGGATATGCGGCACAATTGGCCGTAGAAAAAGGGATTGTTCGTTGGCTGATTAGTATTAGTCACGATAAGGAAACTGCGGTTGCCTTAGCACAAGCCTTGGGTGAATAGGGGAGAAAGCGAAGCATGAGACCGACATGGGCAGAAATCAATTTACAAGCACTCGATGAAAATATAAAGAGCGTAAAATCGATGCTCCCAGCGGGAGTTCGTTTGAATGCCGTGGTAAAAGGCGATGCTTATGGTCATGGTGCTCAGCAAATTGCCCATACGGCCTTGACTGCCGGTGCAGACTCTTTAAGTGTGGCTACCTTGGAAGAGGCGGTTGAGTTGAGGATGAGCGGTATTTGGGGACCGATCTTGGTTTTGGGCTTCATTCCCACCGATGCTGCCTGGCAAGTTGCACGGAGCGATATCACTACAACGGTGTTTACTCCGGAATTAGCCCATGCCTTGCAAGAAGCGGCGGCCAATGCTCAAAAAAAGATTAAGGTGCATTTGAAACTTGATACCGGTATGAGCCGAATTGGGGTAGAGGGCACCGATGAGGATGTGCTTTTTGCCAAACAGCTTAGCGAGTTTAGAAATTTAGAATTGGAAGGGATGTTCAGCCATTTCTCCATGGCTGAAATCGCAAATCCTGAGCCGGCTTTGGAACAATTGGCGAGATTCCAATCATTTGCTGAGCGGGTAGCGGGAGTCGGCGTCAAGATTCCAATATTACATATGGCCAATACGGCTGCAATTTTCAGATTTCCGCAAAGTTATTACAACATGGTGCGTTTAGGGGTGGGGATGTATGGCTCCTCTCCAACCAGTCTAATCTTGCCTCAGGTTCCTTTGCGACCCGTGATGACGCTAAAGACTCGAGTGATTTTATTGAAGAACATCAAAATCGGAACCCGGGTTGGATACGATGGCACTTGGATTGCTCCCATGGACTCTGTTTTAGGGACCTTGCCGTTGGGATACGCCGATGGCATGAGCCGTAGTTATAGCAACAAAGCACAGGTTTGTATTCGAGGCTGTTTGGCACCGATTGTGGGACGAGTCTGTATGGATCAGTGTATGATTGATTTAACCCATGTTCCCGGGGCTGAAGTGGGCGATGAAGTGGTAATCTTTGGGGAATCCAATCCTGACCGCAACGCGTTAAAGTTAGCGGAGGAGATTGGAGAGATTCCACACCAAATCATGGCCAGTGTTTCAAAGAGGGTACCTCGTTTCTATAACGATCGCAGTTGACCGGAAAGACCGTCTTCTCTTAGGAGAAACGGTCTTTTTTTGTTACTCTTTCGCCAAACGAAAGAAAAGAAGGATTTTATTCGAAAACATCGTATTTAAGAAGCAGAAAAGGAGTGAATGCTCCTAAATACAAGGAGGAACTTTAAATGAAAAAACCCTTGATTGCAATTACCCAGAATTTTAACGAAACCGAATTTACCTACGGAATTGCAAAAACCTATGTTGAATCGGTCAAAAAAGCCGGGGGGATTCCGGTTCTCTTAACGTTTATCGATGACAAAGATCTAGATCAACTGGTCAAACGGTTCGATGGTTTCATCTTCACCGGCGGCCCCGATATGGAACCGAACTATTTTGGCGAACAACCGGTTCCTGCCTTGGGAACTATTACTCCTTCGCGTGATTACTTTGAAGTTCAGTTAGCAAAAGCAGTTTTGAAATCCGGCAAGCCCATTTTAGGCATCTGTCGCGGGTGTCAAGTGATGAACGTTGTTTGCGGTGGAACCTTAATTCAAGATTTGCCCAGCCAATATAAAGTTGATAATTTAATCAAACACGTGCAATCTGCCCCCAGATGGCATGCTTCTCATGCGGTGGAGTTAGTGCCCGGCACCAAATTAGCCGAATGCTTCCCGGGAGAGACCACCATCCGTGTCAACTCCTACCACCACCAAGCCATTAAGGATTTGGCCCCCAATTGGGTTGTTTCAGCCAAAGCTCCCGATGGTGTGATTGAAGCCGCTGAAGCCACCGATTATCCGTATCTCATGGCAATTCAATGGCATCCCGAAACTTTCTTTGACTACACCAATTTTGATGCAGTCTTCAAGAAGTTTATTAAAGTCTGCAAATAATGAATAGCAATAAGCGTCCCCGCGCCCGAGACGTGGGGATTTCTTTCGGCTTTTTACCAACCGGAATTCATAACGCTATTACGGATGTGGCGGGGGTGAAGGTCGGTCATTGCACCCTGATCCGAGGAGAAGGGGCACGTCAAGCCGGTGTTGGACCGGTTCGTACCGGTGTTACGGCAATCTTACCGCACGACGGAGATTTATTTGAAGATAAAGTTGCCGCAGTGGTTCATGTGGTCAATGGCTTCGGCAAAGCCATGGGAATTGCACAGATTCAGGAATTGGGAACTTTGGAAACACCGATTTTGCTGACCAACACCCTAAATGTTGGCAAAGCCGCTGATGCCCTCATCGATTGGATGATTGAGCGTAATCCCAAAATCATGTCTTTAAACCCGATGGTGGGCGAATGCAACGACAGCAGTCTCAATGATATTCAGGGCCGTCATGTCCATAAAGAACACGTCTATGCAGCTTTAAACGGAGCTGAGAGCGGTCCGGTAGCCGAGGGCGTAGTCGGGGGTGGGACCGGCATGAGTTGTTTGGGGTTCAAAGGTGGAATCGGTACCTCCTCGCGCGTCTTGCCCACAGAAATGGGTGGATTCACGGTAGGAGTTTTGGTCATGGCCAATTTTGGTCGCCGTCAAGACCTACTCATCTCTGGTGTGCCGGTAGGTCGTGAACTGATCAACTGGCCGGAAACCGATCACCCTGGGGACGGTTCTATCATGATGATCCTCGCTACCGATGCACCGCTTTCAACACGACAGCTAACCCGCGTTGCCAAACGCTGCGCTTTTGGCTTATCACGCACCGGATCGGTGGCCTCTCATGGCAGTGGCGACTTTGTGGTCGCGTTCTCTACGACCAACCGCCAACCCAACAGAAGCGAGCAGTTGGTTCGCACCGTCCAACGTTTAGCTGAAGACGGCAGAGCATTAACTAATCTCTTCGATGCCACCGTAGAAGCAACCGAAGAAGCGATCATCAACGCGCTCTTTGCTGCTGAAACCACCGTTGGCTGCGATGGCACCACACGCTATGGTCTTCCTATTGAAGAAACCGTCGCCATCCTCAAAAAATACAAAAGGGCGCTCTAAGATCATTTTGCGAGAACAACAGACCGCAAGAGCAAGGAACAAGGAGGAACTAAAATGAATCGTTCTGCAGAATTAGTGCACGTTACTCGTGGCGGCAGAGTTGAAAGCGTCCATTACGGCGACGTCGCTATTGTCGATGCCACTGGTCGCCTAATTGCCTATGCCGGTGCACCCAAGGAGAAGTTTGCATTTTGGCGATCTTCTGCCAAGCCCTTTCAGGCCATGCCGGTCGTGGAAAGTGGCGCTGTAGAAGAATACGGCATTACTGAAAAAGAGATGGCCATCTTCTGTGCTTCTCATAATGGTGAGATTTTCCACACCGATGCCGTTGAATCCATTTTGAAGAAAATTGGTTTAAATCCCAGTTACTTACAATGCGGATATCACGATCCCCTGTATGCACCTCGGGCTGCTGAATTGAAAGCCGCCGGTATCAAAGCCAGCGAAATTCACTGCAACTGTTCCGGAAAACATTCCGGTATGTTGACCTTAAATCAAAAGAAGGGTGCCGACCCTTCTTACTACACCGAGCTTCGGCATCCGGTGCAACAGGCCATGTTACAATCGGTCAGTGAATTCACCGGTGTCGATAAAGAAGATATCCCCATTGGGATCGATGGTTGTGGTGTACCGGTGCATGGATTAAGTGTTTATAACATGGCCGTGGCCTGGGCAAGACTGGTCAATCCCGTTGGTATGAGCGATAAACGTCAAGAAACAGCCAAACGCATCCGCACTGCTATGATGAATCACCCAGAAATGATCGCCGGAACCGGCCGGCTCTGCAGCGTGCTGATGTCGGCTGCTCCCGGAAAAATTGTAGCCAAAAGTGGAGCTGAGGCCGTCTATGGCTTCGCAATTCCTGAATTGGGCTGGGGCATGTCGGTCAAAACTGCCGATGGCGGTAGTCGTGCTACCAATGCAGCTGTCTTAGGCGTCTTACGTCAATTGCACATCCTCAATGAAAAAGAATGGGAAACCCTGCTGCCGTATGAAGTGCGAACCCTACGCAATCATCGCAACGACATCATTGGTGAAATCAAACCGGCTGTAGAATTGGTCTGGCTCTAAGGAAGTAGCTTGACTTTAAAAGTATGGATCAAAAAAAGAGACGCGAACCTCAAACAAGGTTTACGTCTCTTTCAATATTCATAGGATTACTGCTCCAAAGCGGCAATCGCCATTTCCATGCGGCCAATCACCCGAGCCCGGCCAATCAGCTCCATCGTGTGGAATAGGGGCGGGGAGACCTTGCGGTTGGTGAATGCGACACGCAGGGGCATAAAGAAGTCCCCCTTCTTCCATTGCAGTTCATCACACAAAGCATTCATAGCAGCTTCCATGGGTTCGGCGGCAAATTCCGTCTGCTGCAAAAGATCCAAGGTTTGTTTTAGTAAGCCCACGATTTCTTCTTTCGATTTCTTCTTCGAGGCAAATAGCTCTAAATCGACTTCTTCAACCGACCAATCGCAATAGAAATAGGCTAAGCTTTCCGGTGCGGCATCCAAACGTGGTAAGCGTTCGTGAATCAGCGAAACCAATTTAGTCAGGTAGTCCATTTGGTCTTCACTGACTTCGTCGATCATGCTGGCTTTTTGCATAAAGGGTAAAACTCTTCGTGCTAGATCTTCTGCTGAAAGCTTACGAATCCACATGCCATTCATCCAGTCCAGTTTGACCGGATCAAATACCGCATTGGATTGTGTGCAGCGCTCCAAGCTGAAGAGCTCAATCAACTCTTCTTTGGTGAGGATCTCCTGCAGCTCTTCACCACCGGGATTCCAGCCTAAGAAGGCATTGAAGTTGAGCATGGCCTCCGGCAAATAGCCCATTTCGGCAAATTCGCCCAAATAGACCGCACCTTTGCGCTTGGAAATCTTGGTTTTATCGGGGTTGAGCAACAGCACCAAATGAGCAAACTCCGGTAGTTCCCAACCCAAAGCTCGGTAAATCACGACTTGGGGGAAGGTGTTGGAGATATGCTCGGCAGCGCGGATGACATGAGAGATTTCCATGACATGGTCATCAATCACGGTCGCAAAGTTATACAAAGGAATGCCATCGGATTTTTGGATCACAAAGTCTCCCATGAGAGCGCCATCGGACTCTACCGTGCCGCGGATTACATCGTGGAAAGAAATCGTATCATCCGGTGCTTTCAAGCGAATGGCAGGCTTGCGACCTTCTGCAATAAACGCTGCCTTTTGCTCATCGGTAATATGCAGGCAACGTCCACTGTAACGAGGATCTTCTTTGCGCACATTCTGGGCTTCGCGCTCGGCTGCCAGTTCTTCGCGGGTGCAATAGCATTCATAGGCTTTACCTTCATCCAACAATTGCTGAACATACTTGTGATACAGATCCAGTCGCTCGCTCTGACGGTAGGGGCCA
This sequence comes from uncultured Eubacteriales bacterium, assembly GCA_964425745.1. Classification (GTDB taxonomy): domain Bacteria; phylum Bacillota; class JAAYKD01; order JAAYKD01; family JAAYKD01; genus CALCNS01. The sequence continues at coordinate 9,430 of CAYRNW010000023.1, forward strand.
TAGGAGCCACCGACATCGGGACCTTCATCCCAATCCAGCCCAACCCAGCGCAGGCCTTCCAAGACGCCTTCTTCCGACTCGATGCTGTTACGCTTGGTATCGGTGTCATCGATACGCAAAATAAACTTGCCCCCATTTTTGCGGGCAAAGAGATAGTTATACAAAGCAGTTCGTGCGGTTCCTACATGGCAATTGCCGGTCGGAGACGGCGCGATGCGTACACGAATAGGTTTATCGGTCATGATAAGCGCTCCTTTAATCAGAAATACTACAAGTTATTTTACCCGAAACCGCCAAAAAGCGCAAGGAAAACTTGTCTTATTCATAAATTTCGTTGACAAAGAAAGGGCGCTCCTGTATAATAACTCTATTAAAACACAATGAAGCGGACAGTATGTTTTAGCATTCCTTTGCAGAGAGCTCGGGGTTGGTGCGACCGAGTGAGGAGTTAAAACCGAAAATCACCGCCGATGTGGTTGTGCCGAAGTCCAGTAAGCACAAACGGATAGACGTCGTTACTCGTCTTTCATGAGCCTGTCTTTACACAAAAGGCAGGGAAATTGGGTGGTACCACGACACGCTCGTCCCTTACCGAGGGAGAGCGATTTTTTATACCCAAAAAGGAGGAGAAACTCAAATGGATTACAACAAAACCTTGAATTTACCCGATACTCAGTTTCCCATGCGTGCCAATCTGCCGGAACGCGAACCACTACAGCTACAGGCTTGGTATGAACCCAGTTTGTACCAGCAGATTCGTGCTGCCCGTCAAGGGGCACCGAAGTTTATTTTTCACGACGGCCCTCCTTATGCAAATGGCGACATGCATATCGGTCATGTTTTGAATAAGACCTGGAAAGACGTGGTGGTCAAATATAAGACCATGCGTGGTTTCGATGTGCCTTATACCCCCGGTTGGGACACCCATGGCTTGCCGGTAGAATATGCCGCGATTCGTCAAATGGGCTTGAACCGCAAAGAAATGACTCCACTGGATTTGCGCAAAAAATGTGCGGAATACGCCAAGGGCTGGATGGAAAAACAACGCGAACAGTTGAAACGCTTAGGCATCATCTGCGACTGGGATGACCCCTACATGACCTTGTATCCCAAATATGAAGCCAAGCAAATGGAAATCTTCACCGAGATGTTCAAAAAAGGGTTATTTTATAAAGGGCTAAAGCCGGTGCATTGGTGTCCCACCTGTGAAACCGTTTTGGCAGAAGCAGAGATCGAATATAACAACAAGACCTCTCCCTCTATTTATGTCGCGTTTGAGGTAACCGAAGACCCGAAAAAGGTTTTACCCGATTCTACAGTACCGGTGGACTTTGTGATTTGGACCACCACCCCCTGGACTTTGCCGGCCAACCAAGCCATCTGTTTGCATCCAGAATTTGATTACGTGCTCTTTGATTACGGTACTCGCCAGGTCATCGTGGCCAAAGAATTATTGAAATCAGTGCGCGAACTCTGCCACTTGCATGACGGATACACGGTTGCCCAATTCAAAGGCAGCGAATTGGAAGGCATGGTCTGTAAGCATCCGTTTTATGAAGATCGTCGCTCTTTAGTTATTTTGGGCGAACATGTCACCTTAGACACCGGCACCGGTTGCGTGCATACGGCACCCGGACACGGTGTAGAAGACTTTGAAGTCGGGCAGAAATATAAGCTTCCAATCATGAATCCCACCACCGGCTATGGCACCTTCACCGAAGAAGCCAGACAATATGCCGGGTTGAAATTGGAAGTTGCCAACAAAAAAATCATCGAAGATCTACTGGAATCCGGTCGCTTGCTGAATCATGGTACCATTGAGCATTCTTACCCGCATTGCTGGCGCTGCCATAAGCCGGTCATGTTCCGCACCACGGAGCAGTGGTTTGCCTCAGTAGACTCCATCCGTCAACAGGCCATGGACGAAATCGATAAGGTCAAATGGTATCCGGGTTGGGGTAAAACCCGCATTGGCAACATGGTGCAAGATCGCGGTGACTGGTGTATTTCCCGTCAACGTGCCTGGGGTGTGCCGTTGCCTGTTTTCTATTGTAAGGAATGCAATACGGAATTATTCACCGAAGAGACTTTGGGTATTGTCAAAGAGATGTTTGCTGCGGAAGGCTCCGACAGTTGGTATGCCAAAGAAGCGCAGGAAATCTTGGGCAAGGAATTCACTTGTAGCAAATGCGGTGGACATGAATTCGTGAAAGAAACCGATATCATGGATGTCTGGTTTGACTCCGGTTCCTCTCACACCGCCGTATTAGATCAATGGCCTGGATTAAGCTGGCCGGCAGACTTATACTTAGAAGGGGCCGATCAGCACCGCGGTTGGTTCCAATCTTCGCTGTGGACCTCGGTTGCAGCCAGAGGCAGCGCACCGTATAAAGCGGTCGTCACCAACGGATTTGTTATGGATGGCGAAGGACGCAAAATGTCGAAATCCATGGGCAACGTAGTCAACCCCAATGAAGTCATCAAGCAAAACGGCGCCGATGTTTTACGGCTCTGGGCTGCATCGACCGACGCCAAAGCCGGGGATGTGCGCTACTCCAAAGATTTACAAAAGCAAGTAGCAGAAGTGTATCGCAAAATCCGTAATACGATGCGTTTCTTACACTCCTTGTTACCGGATTTTAATCCTCAACAGGATGTGGTGGCTTATGAAGATATGGTCATGATCGACCAATGGGTTCTGCATCGGTTAAGTGAATTTATTGACGAAATCACCGGTTATTATGAAGCCTTTGATTATCATTTGGTGTATCATACTCTGCATGGGTTCTGTGCATTGGATTTGAGCAGTTTCTACTTGGATGTGATCAAAGACCGCATGTATGCCTCTACACCGGATTCTGTCTTACGACGCAGTGGTCAGACGGTTGTCTGGTATGTATTGGATGCCATGGTTCGATTGTTGGCTCCGATTTTATCGTTTACCACCGATGAAATGTGGGCGGAATTACGAAAAGCGAACTTTGTGACCGAAACCTCGGTGCATTTGGCAATGTGGCCAGAAGCACATCCGGAATGGAGAAATACGGATTTGGGCGTGAAGTTCCAGAAGTTGCAACATGTGCGCGATGAAGTCAATAAAGTCTTGGAAATCGAACGCCGTGAGAAGCGGATTGGTAAGTCTTTAGATGCAAAAGTTAACCTGTATCTAAAAGAAGGACCGTGGGCGGATTTCTTGCAGGAAAACGCGACCTTGTGGCCGGAAATCCTGATTGTTTCTCAGGTAGAAGTGCTTCGCCAAGAGAATAAGCAAGCGGTGGCTGCCGAGGAGATTGCCGGCTTAACCATTGAAGCAGTGGCGGCGGAAGGCAAGCAATGTGTGCGCTGCTGGAATTACAGTGTTGACGTTGGTTCCGATACGGAACATCCTGAATTATGCCCACGCTGTGCAGCCGTGGTTCGTGAATTAAACAGCTAAATTGTTCTCCTGTCTCTTTTCTGAGGCAGGAGAATTCTTTTGATTGGCGAATTAAATAAGACGAACTCATTTTATAAAAAGAGGAGGAAATACCAATGAAACTACATTTCGCGGTTGGACAATTGATTCAGCAAAAGGCCGATGCCTGGATTTTAGGACTCTATGAAGGTGTGGAAGCGAAGCCTGAATCCAATTGCCCAGCTGAAAAAGCTATGGTTACCGTTTTAACAGAGAAGGATTTTACCGGTAAGTTATACGAGACCACAGTGGTGTATCCGGTCAATGCTAATGCTAAAAAGATGATTCTGGTTGGCATGGGTAAACCTGCCGATATCACAACCGAAAAAATGCGCGGTGTAGCCGGAGCCGGAATCCGAACCGCTTTAAAACTCGGAGTAGCTTCTGCCGCCATGTTATTGCGCGGGTATGATGTGCTCTGTCCGAAAATGGCAGCACAAGCCATGGTGGAAGGAGCAGTTTTAGCTGGGTACAATTACGACGGTTTTAAATCCAAACCCAAAGAAATCAAATTAACCGATGTTACGTTGGTCTCTTACGAAACAGAAGCTGCGAAAGCAGAAGCCGGAATGAAAAAAGGGGTAGCGATGGCTGCCGGAACCAATATGGCGCGCACTTTATCTGCGATGCCTGCCAATCATCTGACCCCAACCGATTTGGCTGAAAAAGCAGTGCGTGTTGCTGCGGCCAATGGTTTAGAAGTCAATGTGTTGGACCGAGAAGATATGGAAGAAATGAACATGGGCTGCTTGCTGGGCGTTGCACAAGGCAGTGTTGAGCCACCTAAAATGATTGTTATGAAGCATATGGGCAATCCCGGCGGCGATATTTTCGCTTTAGTCGGCAAAGGCATCACCTTTGATTCCGGCGGTATCTCCTTAAAACCGGGCGCCGGCATGGAAAACATGAAAGGCGATATGGCGGGGGCTGCTGCTGTTTTGGGCGCGATGGAAGTCATCGGTAAACTCAAACCCCATGCTAACATCATTGCAGTCATTGCAGCAACCGAAAACATGCCCGATGGCGGAGCCCTTAAACCGGGTGATGTAATCAAAGGCATGACCGGTAAGAGCGTGGAAATCATCTCTACCGATGCCGAAGGTCGCTTAGTTTTAGCCGATGCTGTAGCCTATGCCGAGAAATTAGGTGCTAAGAAGATCGTCGATTCCGCCACCCTCACCGGTGCGTGCGCTCGAGCTTTTGGTGGAGTCTATGCCGGTTACATTGCAACCTGCGAAGATTTAAGCAAGGAATTGCAAGCGGCTGCCGAATTGACCGGGGAACGTTACTGGAGAATGCCGATTCATGAAGAATACAAAGACATGTATAAATCTGCTGTGGCTGATATCAAAAACAGCGGCGGTGCCGGCGGCGGTATGCAAACCGGTGGTATGATCATTGCCGAATTCGTTGACAAGGCTGCGTATGTTCATTTGGATATTGCGGGAACTTCCGCAACCCAAACCGATAAACCCTACATGAGCAAAGGCTTCACCGGAATGTCCACTCGCACCATGGCCGAAATGGCCCTAGCCCAAGCCAAAGTCGATTAAAAGTAGGGGACGGTTCTCCCGATTGAGAGGTTGGGGACGGTTCTCCCGATTCGGTAGATTCACAAAAGTTGACAAGGGATTCACAAGTAATAGTCAAAATTTTATAACACAAAAAAACAGCCCGAGGCTCCAAACCCTCCGGCTGTTTTTCTTAGTCATCAATATCCATTGGAGAAGGGAAGCAAATTACGCCGGCGTTTTCCGAGTTGGACAAAACAGCCTGGCAGTATGCGCGCAGGTCCTCATCGGTTTTATTTAAAACTTTCAACATGAAAGCGGGGTTGACGCGTTTCCCTGCTTGAATTGGATAACGATTGCGGTTTGGCAAAAGCGAGGCAACAACATCTGCTTCCAAGGCAAAGCTGGCTGTGACCGGTTCTGAGGAACTCACTTTGTTCAGAAGCAACTCCAGCAACAGTTCCCCGTATCCCGGAGCCGGTAAAAAGTCTCGTATTTCAAGCCCCTTGACTGCTCGATACTTGACATATCCAATCAATTCATCTGCCTGGTGAAAGACCGAGGACTTCATCGATGCAGAATGGCTGTACCATTGCGCAAGGCTATCTCCTGGGTAATTTGCCAGTGCATCATTGCTGTGGACCTCCAGCCAGCGCGACCGGACCCAAGCTAAATCTTGCTTCAAGATCGCACGCTCCGTAATTCCTTGATCGGTTATAAAAGGGGCCTCGACGGTGATTTTAGCTCCACTTAGCGCAAAAAGCTTGTTCAGATAACCAAATTTGGGATAATAAGTATCGTGACCGCAAAGCAGGCACAGGTCGTGTCCCTTTTCTGTAGCGACTCGATGTGCCTCCCTCATGAGCTGACTGCCAATTCCGCTTCGTTGAAACCGGGGATCTACTCCCAACGGAGCGAGCCACAATCCTTTTTTGGCCTTGCCCTTCATATAAAATGTGAAAGGGGATAGCAAAACGTGCCCAATGATTTCGCCGTTCAGCTCTGCAACCAAGGATAAGTCGGGGTCGAACTGTTCATTATGGCGCAGGTTATCGATCAAAATCGGCTCATCGACAAAGTCGCGGGGCCTCCAATTGATAAAAGAAGTATAGGTGAGACTGCTAATAGCATTATAATCCCGAACGGTTTCGGGTCTGATCTTTATGTTCATTAATTCTTTTACTCCTAATTTTTACTTGTGACCTTGGATGACCTTGGGGGTATCCTTGGGGACGGTTCAGTCGAACCAATAAATTTCCAACAAAGTGGAAAAAACAAGTGGGAGAGAACCGTCCCCAAAGCATGCTGCCTCGAGCGCGTGCAATCGCGAAAAGTTTCCTGAAGGGCGACTTTTGACCGAAGGTCGACTTGAGCCCGGAAGGATTTTTGAGCGGTTATTGCAGCGGGAGGATGAAAGGGGAGAGAACCGTCCCCAAGTAGAAGACAGAACCGTCCCCAAGTTAAATGATTTTGTCGTCGATGCGGCGCACGACGGAGTAGGTGTAGGCGGTGAAATGCTTTTGCCAGTAGAAGCGTGCATTGGGGTTGAGACTCTCACAATCGACTCCCATCAGTGGATAGCCTTGGGCTCGTAAGTCCTCGGAGGCAAACGCCAACAGATGGTCCATGATTCCCGAACCCCGATGCTCCGGCAGTGCAAAAGCCCCAATGCAATGAATCATGGGGTTGCCGTTGGCGACGAAGTTTTCACCCTCCGGGCCAAAACGCAAATAGGCAACTGCTTTGCCTTCCAATTCCGCTACATAGAACTGATACGCCTGATTCTTGCTCAGGAACTCCTGCTCAGTCATCGGCGGAAACTTCATAAAGACCGGAGAATTGCCTAAATGCTCAATCAAACGATTGTTCATGGGTAAAACTTCTACAATCGCGTGTCCTTCTAGCTTTCTAAACGTTGCCTGGCAGGGCTTCTGTGGAAGAATAACGTTGTTTTCTCTGGCCAAATCCATACAGCGCACACCAAATCCATTCATAAAGAAGACTTCTTGCAAGTCGCGTTCGTGTTTATACAAACAAATAGCGTGGCTAAGAACGCCCTGCGCTACCCATTTCTCAGCAGCAGCTTGATACAATTTTTCATAAACCTTATAATCGATCCCCTGCTTAGCTGCATGACCATGTAAAGGGCAGAAAACTCCTTTGACACCGGTCGTATGGAAAGCATCTGGGAAGGGACGGTAACAGGATAAGAAAGCGAGCAAATCTTCACCTTCAATCGCTGCTACGCCGAGCCCATGTGTAACAATAGAAGTGAAATCCGGGAGTGCGATCTCTTGAGAAAGCCAAGGCATTTCTTCTCGTGAGCGTTGATACCCCTCTTCCACAAGGAGTTTGGCTTGCGGCACCCAGTGCTCGCTAAAATCTACGATTCTCATATTTTACCCCCTTAACTTAACGACGAAGTTTCTTTTTTTGTTTGTTGATCTTGTTAATCGTTTTGTGCCATTCCGTCTTAGCTCGCAAATACGCCATTTTATCTTCGCTATAACGCACCTCTTTTTTGAGGGTTTGGTAACGCTCCCAACGTTTTCTCTCGAGCTCGCCGCTGCGCAATGCTCGTTGAATCGCACATCCGGGTTCCTTACCATGGGTGCAATCGCTAAATTTGCATTCTAGTGCCAACGCTTCAATATCGGCAAAGGTTTCTTCTAATCCGGCTTCAGCATTCCAGAGACCTAGTTCACGCATACCCGGTGTATCGATGAAGAGGGCTCCGGTTTTCATGAGAATCAGCTGCCTGTGGGTGGTGGTGTGGCGACCACGGTCGTCACCTTCGCGTACTTCGCCCACTTTCATGATCTCCTCACCGGCTAAGGCATTGATCAGACTCGATTTTCCAACCCCGGAAGAACCTAAACAAACAACAGTCTTTCCAGGCTTCAGCAATGCACGAGCCTCTTCCAAACCTTGGCCGGTTTTACTGCTGACAATTAGAATCGTGCTCTCTCCAGCCATAATCTCAACGGCATGGATCATTTCTTTCAAACGGACCTCGTCTTCCGCTAAGTCGGATTTGGTTAAAAGGATGACCGCCTCAGCACCGCTTTGATGCGTAAGCGCTAAATATCGCTCTAACCGTTTGGTATTAAAATCGCGATTAAGTGAAGTGAACATAAATACCGTATCGAAATTTGCCGCTACCACTTGTTCACCTACATTAGGGTCAGGGTCTTTACGAGCGAAAAAGGTCGATCGAGCAAGGGTTTTGACAATCAGACTTTCTCCGTACGGATTTGGCCGTATCCAAACAAAGTCTCCTACAGTGGGGTATAATTCTTCTGGGTAAGGGGTGTAATAAATCCCAGCTTTCAATTGAGCTGTGCTTTCGCCAAGTTCGGAAACAATTTCATAGCGTTCCCTGTGAACAGCTGTGATTCGGGCTACAAGATGATCTGAGATCACCGGGGGATGGTTCTCTGGCTGAAAACCATATTTTTCTAAAAAATTCAATCGGGTTCCTCCTGTCGTGCGCTCATCGTAACGATGGCATAAAAATTTGACATGACAAGGCCTTCAAAAAAAGTACACAAAAATCCCGTGCACAAGCAGCTTTATTCACTGCCTGCCACGGGTACTCTACCGAGGTTAGGATGAAGAAAGGATCCTTGTCGTAAATGGCATCGCAAACCAAGGAGCCTCTGCTCCCATGCTTATGCATTTGGTTTGTTTGCCCTGTATGGAGTTAGTTCGTGATCACCATAACAGTTGCATACACACTACATCTCTCCCTTCAAAACTGAAATCGTTGCCATTATACACCAAAGATTGGCAGAAATCAAGTTGCTGATCAAAAGAAGAAGGAATTATTTTACTGAACAGCTAATTAATACAGCAGACCAGAAAAAAAAGGAGGATACAATCATGGCATTCTTTGACAGATTATCAAAGGCAGCAAAAAATGTAGCAGCTAAAGGTGCAGATACACTAGAAATCACCCGATTAAACGGGAAAATTATGAATGAAAAAGCAGCAATGGAAACTGTAAAAACCAAAATTGGGGATTACTACTGGAGACTATTTGAAGACGGACACGAGCTCGACGAGGAAGTCACTGAAATGTGTTTGGAAATCAAGGACATTCAAGAGTCCATCGACATGCTCCAAGGAGAAATCGATACGATTAACCAAAAAGCAAAAAAAGTTGAGGAAGATGATGCACCGGAAGAAGCTCCGATGGTTTCCGGGATCAAATGCCCCAACTGTGGTACACTCAACGAAATCGGTACCAAATTTTGCCGTGAATGCGGCACTCGTCTTGAACCGGTGCCGGCACCGGAGCCAGTACTTCCAGTAGATTCTGCAACTCATTGTCACAATTGTGGTGCGGAAAACCCCTTGGGCACAAAATTCTGCCGTGAATGCGGCGCTAAAATGGATACCAATATCTAAATGAAGCCCTTTGAAGAGCTTTATGAAGCCTTTTATCCGCGAATCTACGCCTTTTTGTTCAGGTTGAGTCGAAACCGTAATGAAACCGAAGATTTGACTCAAGAAACTTTTTATCAGGCGTTTACCGGCTTTCACCGTTTTAAAGGGCAGAGTGACCCCTATACTTGGTTAGTGGCAATTGCCAAGCACGTGTTTTACCATTTCCTTAGAAAGAAAAAGCGGAGTCTAGAAACCGTAGATTTATCGTTGGTTGTGGAAACCTATTGTGCAAATGCGCCTACCCCTTTAGAACAAGCGGAGAAGAAGGAAATTGAAGCAGCTTTGCGAAGCCTGATTCGCAAATTACCCGACAAATATAAAGATGTCATCATGTTACGGATTTACGCCCAGTTATCCTTTGCCCAAGTGGCATCGATCTTAAAAATCAGCGAAAACTCTGCCAAAGTCTTGTATTATCGAGCAAAAAAAATGTTAATGGAGGAATTGCAACATGGATCTCTCTTGTGATATCGTCCTGGATTTAGTGGCCCTTTATCATGATAAATTAGCCAGTGAAACCAGTGTCCAGGCTATTAATGCCCATTTGAAGCAATGCCCTTCTTGCCGCAAAGCTTATAAACAATACCGATTGGCGGAGATTCAGCCTACGGAACCTGAATTCATGACCCCGGAAGAAGAATTGCGATTGGAGTTTCAAGAAATCGCGAAAAGGATGCGTAAACGCCGCTATCTGTTGACCTCGGGAGCAGGGTTTTATGTAATTGTTAGCCTTGCCGTTCTCGCCCTCTTTCTGTGGCGACAATACCACGACCAAGACGAATAAAAAAAGAACCGTCTCTTCGGATTATTTTCCGAGGGGACGGTTCTCTCGATTTTAAACTAAAGCAAAAGAAAATTTGGCTTCTACGCAAAGACGGTCCTTGACAAAACCTTGACCTTCTGCCCAGTAAAAGGGACCTTTGTGCTTGGTCAGTTTGACTTCGGTGCGAAAGCAATCACCCGGTACAACCGGATGGCGAAAGCGCACTTGATCCAAGCCGGTGAACATGGGACGTTTGCTACCCTCGGCATCGATTTGCATTAAGGCACAAGCGCTTTGAGCTAAGATCTCACATAAGATAACCCCCGGCACCACAGGGTGTCCGGGAAAATGACCTTGTACAAAAAACTCATCGGCTCGAATTGTCTTATCGCCTCTGGCTAAATCGCCCTCTAAGCTGATTGTGTCCAATAGCAACATCGGTGCTCTGTGGGGTAATAACGATTCAACATTTAAGGATTGTGCATTGAGGTCTTCTGTCATACCGTTAATCCTGCCACAACTTGAAGGCCACACAGGCATTGTGCCCGCCGAAACCTAGGGAGTTGGATAATGCACCTACCAATTGGGTTTTAATGGCATGATTAGGCGTGTAGTTCAAGTCACAAGCAGGATCCGGTTGATCTAAGCCAAGTGTTGGTGGCACGGTCTGTTCTCTTAAGGCGATAATTGCCGCAATTGCTTCAACCGCACCGGCAGCACCTAACATGTGCCCGGTCATGGATTTGCTAGAAGAGATATGCAGCTTTTTAGCTTCTTCATCTCCCAAAGCCCGTTTCAGTGCCCGAGTTTCGGTCACATCATTTAAGGGCGTTCCCGTTCCATGCGCATTGAAGTAGATTTGCGATACATCCACACCCTCTAATCCTTGCATGGCATCGGAAATCGCTTTGGCGCTTGCTTTGGCTTCCGGGTCGGGTGCTGTTACATGGTGCGCATCGCACGTGGAGCCGTAGCCCACCATTTCTGCGTAGATGGTCGCTCCGCGAGACAGCGCATGGTTCAGTTCTTCTAAGATCAAGACACCGGCACCCTCACCCATGACGAAACCACCTCGCCTAGCATCGAAGGGCAGGGAAGCCTGATCTGGGTTTTCTGAAGTCGTTAAAGCCTGACTATTACCAAACCCGGCAATGGTCAAAGGCAAAATCGCGGCCTCACTACCACCGCAGAGGGCGGCGTCGGCATAGCCATGTAAAATCGCACGGTAGCCTTCACCAATCGCATTGGTTCCGGTAGCACAGGCGGTGCAAACAGGTAAACAAGCACCCTTTGCTCCATAACGAATGGCCAAATTACCGGCAGCAATATTGGCAATCATTTTTGATACCATCATTGAAGAAACCTTTTTTGGGCCATTTGCTAAAAATTGCTCATGTTCTTGGCATAATGTAATAATACCACCAATACCAGAGCCAAAATAGACAGCAAAGCGTTCAGGGTCGATCTGCTCGGCCAATTTGCTTTCCGTCATCGCTTCTTCAGCGGCAAAAAGGGCATATTGGACAAATAAATCGGTTTTACGGACCGTGGCTTTGTCGAGCCGGGTGGAGGGATCGAAATTTTTGATTTCTCCTGCCACTTTGAACTTGCTTTCGCCCACTTCATAGCGGGTAATCGGTCCAATACCATGGACCCCTTGTACTAAATTTTGACTAAATTCTGCAACCGTTTGACCAATGGGAGTTAAAGCACCCATTCCGGTAATCACAACTCTACGATTCATAGTTTCCTCCTACATGGCCAGGCCGCCATCCACCCGGATGACTGTGCCGGTAATATAATCGGACCAAGGGGAAGCCAAGAAAAGGGCAGCATTTGCGACCTCTTCCGGAGTTCCGAAGCGTTTCATGGGGATTGCCCCCAGAAGCGGATTGCCTTCGCCAATCCCTTCGGTCATTTCAGTGGCGATCAAACCTGGAGCAATGGCATTGCAGGTAATCCCGCGGCCTGCCAATTCTTTGGCCACACTTTTTGTGAACCCAATCAAACCAGCTTTCGATGCTGAATAATTGGCTTGACCTGGGTTGCCCATAAGCCCTGAAACAGAGCTAATATTAATGATTCTTCCGGAACGTTGTTTTAAGAACGGTGAATAGACCTGCTTCACCGTATGGAACGCTCCTTTTAAGTTCACATCCAAGACATCGGTAAAATCGGCTTCTTTCATGGTCAGAAGAAGCTTGTCGCGAGTGATACCGGCGTTGTTGACTAAAATATCAATTTGGCCAAAGTCGGCTAAAACCTGACGAAAGGTTTGTTGGACTTGGTCTGCATCGGCAACATCACAAGCATACAACTCAACACGCACAGAGAACGCTTTCAACTCTTCTTGTAAGCGTTCGGCTTGTTCGCGACCACTGCGGAAGAGAAGAGCCAAATCGGAGCCGTGTTCTGCAAATTTGTGTGCAATCGCTGCTCCAATTCCCCGTGAACCGCCAGTGATGACCGTGACTTTATGATGCAACAGCATGCCGAACCTCCTCCACCAATTGCCGAGCTTCTTCATCGGTGCTTACGGCATAGGCATAGGCAGACGGCGCAATTTTCTTAATCAATTTCTGTAACGTATTTCCCACACCTACTTCAATAAAGGTGTCGAAACCGTCAGCCAGCATGCGTTCAATGGATTGCTGCCAAAATACCGGGTGGTTAATCTGTAAGGTCAAGCCTTTGGCCGGTGACGTTGTATAGATATCAGCATTCACATTGGCGTAAACCGGCAGGGAAGGGGTTTGAAGATCAAAACCCGTTAAGGCTGCCCCAAATGCTACGGCTGCTTCATCCATAGCCGGAGAATGGAAGCCGCCACTAACGGCTAAAGGGATACTGACACCACCGGCTTGCTTGAACAATGGGGCGAGTAGATCCAACCGCTCTTTGGCACCGGCAACCACCAATTGCCCTTTGGCATTGTAATTCACCGGATATACCCCACCCACTTCTTGACAAAGGCTTTCTACGATGGCGTTTTCCAATTTTAAGACTGCCATCATCGTAGAAGGATATTTATTTCCGGCATCGCTCATCGCTTGCCCACGTAAAGCTGTGATTTTAAAACCGGTGAAAGCATCGAAAGCTCCGGCATACGCTAAAGCCGGTAATTCTCCTAAGGAGAACCCAGCAACACCTTCTGCTTTGAGCCCGTATTTTTCCACAACCATGGCTGCCGCTAAGTCGGTTAAATAGAGGCAGGGTTGGGTATTCTCGGTTTTCTTCAATTCTTCTTCGGAGCCTTGGAACATCAGATCCAAGATCCCCGGTCGGAGGGTTTCTGCTTTATCAAAAAGAGTCCGGACCTCTTGGTGGTGATCATAGAAGCTACGACCCATGCCCACTTTCTGAGCACCTTGTCCGGAAAAAACAAATGCTAAACGACCCATGTGTTTGCTCCTTTCATCCGTGTCACGGTTTCATTGACGAGTTCTTGAATGATTTCAGCAGCCGGTTGTCGCTTGTGAAGCATTCCGGCTATTTGTCCGGCCATAAAGCAGCCATCTTTGGTATCTCCCTCAACCGCGGCTTTTCGTAAAGCGCCTGGCCCCAATTTGGCAACCGATTCCGGGGTCGCTTCGGGGGCATATTCCTCTTTAAGAAAATTGCGGCTAAAAGGATTTTTCAGGCAACGACAGGTATTCCCACCAAAACGGCGTCCGGTCGCTACGGTAGAGATATCCTTGGCTTTTATGACCATTTGTTTGTAATTTTCATGAACATTGCATTCTTCTGCCAGCAGAAAACGCGTACCCATTTGCACTCCAACTGCGCCTAAGAGCAGGCAAGCAGCTAACCCTCGGCCGTCGCCAATTCCGCCAGCCGCAAGAACCGGTATTTTTACAGCGTCGACAACCTGGGGAACTAAGGTTAGGGTCGAGAGTTCACCGATGTGACCCCCGGATTCACTACCTTCGGCAATAACGGCATCAGCACCTAATTTTTCCATAACCCGCGCTGTATCTACAGAAGCGACGACTGGAATCACTTTGATTCCGGCTGCTTTCCAGGCGGCCATGTAGGCGGTAGGCATACCGGCACCGGTTGTGATAACAGGAATCTTCTCTTCAATCACGACACGGGCAGTTTCGTCCACATAAGGGCTCATCAACATAATGTTGATTCCAAAGGGTTTGCTGGTCAACGAGCGAGCGATCGCGATTTGTTCGCGCAAAAAAGCGGCATCGGCATTCATCGCTGCAATAAAACCAAGGCCACCGCCATTGGATACGGCAGCAGCGAGTTTCCCGTCGGCAATCCAGGCCATTCCTCCCTGAAAAATTGGATATTCAATACCCAACAGGGAACACAAGGGGGAATGGATGTGAGCAGTGGACATCCTTAAATCTTCGCCTCGATAATGCTGACTAAATCGGAGACGGTGGCAAGCTTGGTCCCTTCCAGCTCAATTTCCGTACCAAATTCTTCTTCCATGGTCATCAATAACTCAATGACTTCAAGGGAATCGATCCCCAACTCTTCAAATTTGGTGGTGGGTAAAATGGTTGCTGCATCGCAATCGATACGCTCCGCAATAATGTTGGCTACTTTTTCTAAAACCATGATTCATATCTCCTTCACATATTTGTATTTTATGTAATACCTGATTTTCAGGCTACTACCAACGTAATAAACAAGAGGCATGGGCTAAGCCACCGCCAAACGCAGTAAGCAAAATCAAATCCCCTCGTTGTAATAATCCATCTCGATGCATTTCATCTAAAGCAATAGGAATACTGGCACAAGAAGTATTTCCATACTTTTGAATGTTCAAAAAGAATTTTTCAGTCGAAACTTTTAACTTGACCGAGGCCATATCAATAATCCGTTTGTTGGCTTGATGCGGTACGATCCAGCGAATTTGCTCCATACTAATCTGATTGCGTTCCAAAAGCAGTTTCAAATCATTTGAAATCGCATTGACTGCAAACTTGAAGGTCTCTTGTCCGTTCATCAGAATATAGGGTGTTTCCGAGATTCCTTGATAATACGGAGAATTTCCGGTTGGGTTGGGGATGTTAATTACATCACTACCGCCTCGAACCGTCATTGTTGAATCCAAGTAATTCTCGCCGGCTTCCAACACTAAAGCGCCTGCACCGTCTCCGAAAATGACAGCGGTATTGCGATCTTTCCAATCAACAATGCGACTATTACGTTCTGCACCGATGACAAGGATTTTCTTGTAGCCACGAGCAAAAAAGCCAGCAGCTGTTTCCAATAAGAAAATAAAGGCTGAACATGCAGCATTCAAATCGAAAGCTACGCAGTTTATACCTAGTTTTTCTTGAACTTCACAAGAAATGGATGGCGAGATGCGCTCTCCACTTATGGTGGCAGCAAGGATCAGGTCAATGTCTTCTTTGTTGCAATTGCTGTTTTCTAGGGCAGCAACCGCTGCATGATAAGCCATGTCGGCAGCTGTTTCTTTGGTGCTGATATGGCGGGTCACAACACCCACTCGTTGTTGAATCCATTCATCGGAAGTCTCTAAAAATTGAGAGAGGTCATGATTTGTGACCACTTTCGCAGGCACATACATGCCGGTTCCCAATACAGAAAAGCTCAATCCAATCACTCCTTTGTTTTGTGCCTTCAAAGGTTTAGTGACCGCTAGAGGGCAAAGGTTACAAAGAGAAAGATAGGATTCAGGGGTATTTTAAAACAAATGAGTCAAGTGCAGGGGTTGAACTTCAGAGAAGGACTCCGCATCCTGCAAAGAGAAAATCAAGGAAGTATTACCACAAATTCGAGTAGAATCTATTTCCAGTGCAGGGCATTGTCCCATGGAGACACACTCAAGGGAGTTTGAGGGGATTCTGCTTCGCTTTTTGAATAAATAGAAAAGAAGCCGCTTCAAGTGAATCAACACTCGGAAGCGGCTTCTCTGCCGGGAATCCCTTTTTCTCCTAATGCATTTCGAATTTTTTCAAATTCTGTAGCCCACTCTGGATCATAGGGAAGCACATGTACAGGATTTGGTTTCAGCATTACGAATCCCCCTTCAATGTAAAAAACACCGACTGATGGTTATCAATCGGTGAGTTTTTGGTGGCGGAGAGAAAGGGATTCGAACCCTTGAACGGTTTAACCCGTTACACGATTTCCAGTCGTGCGCCTTCGACCAGACTCAGCCATCTCTCCATATAAACTTCCACAGGGAAGAACAAAAGCATTATAACAAAAGCAGGGGTTAAAATCAAGTAGTATCCTGAAGAGTATTTGGCGGAGAGAGTGAGATTTGAACTCACGAGGCGCTACAAACGCCTACTCGCTTTCGAGGCGAGCGCAATCGGCCACTCTGCCATCTCTCCGCTTTTCACGTAGCTCTTGAAAAAAACAGGATATCAAAGAAGAACATTCTTCGGCCAAGACGCCGGTTGTGATTTCCACTTGATGGTTCATTCTGGGGTCTTGTAAAAGATTATATAGACTGCCTGCACACCCGGTTTTGGGATCGTATACTCCAAAAACAACACGATCGATACGGGCTTGGACAATCGCCCCCGCACACATAGCACAAGGTTCTAAAGTGACATAGAGGGTACAATTTGGTAAGCGCCAACCCCCTAGAGTTTCGGCGGCATCACGGATTGCAATCATCTCCGCATGAGCGGTGGGATCACGCCAAGTTTCACGTCGGTTAAATCCACGACCAACAATGCGATTTCCCTGAACAATGACTGCTCCAATGGGTACTTCACCCATACGAGCAGCGGTGGCTGCTTGTTGCAAAGCTAACCTCATGTAAAGTTCGTCTTCCAAAAAACATCCCCACCTTTGCAGCTCATAGAAATCGAGTTGGAGGATGGCGCCCCCGAAAGGAATCGAACCTCCGACGCAGGGCTTAGGAAGCCCTCGCTCTATCCACTGAGCTACGGGGGCATAAAAATGGCGCGCCCGGCAGGAGTCGAACCTGCGACCTCCAGATTCGAAGTCTGTCACTCTATCCAGCTGAGCTACGGGCGCATCAACGGAATTTACAATATCATATTCCGCCTGCCAATGTCAAGGGGTGCCATCCAAACCTACATAATAATTAGAAGTATTTTTTATTCGACGCTGGTATCAACTACTTCTGCTTCAGGAGCGTGGTTGAAAACGGATTCGATGCCATTAATGCAGCTGACTTTGGCTTTGTAACCCTCACTGGTAGCGATGATTTCACCGTTGCGAGCTTTGAGGCGGAAACGGAATTCACCGGATTTGTCTTTATACATTTCAAATTTCGGGTGGGTTTTTGTTTCCACGGGATCCACGGTTTGATCTTCGGTCTTTGCTAAAGCAGCGTTTTTCTTAACGCTCTCAATTCCGTTGACACAACTCACTTTAGTCTTGTAATTTTCACTGGTTGCGATGACTTGACCATTGGAAGCAACAAGATTGAAGCGAAATGCGCCGCTGGGGGTGGTTTTAATGATAAATTTGCCTTTAGCCATGGGGTTTCCCTCCTTTGTAATGTTGCATTAAATGCATCTTCATTATATAGCGAAAGACACTAAAAAACAAGGGTAAAGTGTCAGAAAAAAGCAGAAAACAACATGGGAAAAAGTTCCTGCCTCCAAAAACACTTTTATGTAACGAAAAGCAATGTTAAGATGGTGTTAAAATCGACCATAACCCTTGTTGATTCGTCTGTACCATGGTATACTGTTTCGGTATGAAAGTGATGTTCAACATCATAGAAGGAGCGAAGAACATGCGCAGGTTTTACCAGAAACTCAGCCCGACACAATTCGTGGTTTTGAGCTTCGTTTTGGTGATCAGCATTGGGGTTTTATTGTTGACCTTGCCAATTTCAAATCAGCAAAGAATCTTCACACCTCTTGTAGATGTCGTATTTACGGCCACCTCGGCTGTTTGTGTGACCGGCTTGGTGACATTAGAAACCGGAACCTATTTTTCCATGTTTGGACAAGCCGTCATTCTTGTTTTAATTCAAATTGGCGGGTTGGGCTTAATGACCTTTACTACCATGATGTTTGTGGTATTAGGCCGAAGAATCTCTCTGCGAGATCGACTTCTGATTGCGGAACAATTTAACCAAAATCAATTAGGCGGAGCCATCAAATTGGTTTTAAGCATTGCCGGTTTAACCGGGCTGATCGAGCTGATGGGTGCAATTTTGCTATCTTTCCGTTTTATCCCTCTATATGGGGTGGGTAAAGGCATTTGGTATAGTGTTTTTCACAGTATCTCTGCATTTTGCAATGCGGGATTTGATTTATTGGGAGATGGGCGTTTCCGGAGCCTCATTGATTTTGCTAACGATCCCATTGTTTCGCTCACGATTGCTAGTTTAATTGTCTTGGGTGGTTTGGGATTTACAGTGCTTAAGGATTTTAACACCAAGAGAAGTTGGAAAAAGTTAACCTTGCATAGTAAAGTGGTTTTATCTGCAACCGGAATCTTATTAGTCATCGGTATGCTCGGTTTCGCTGTAATGGAATTCAATAATCCCGATACCCTAGGCTCTTTAGACTGGGGCGGTAAAATTCTGGCTACTATTTTCCAAGGCGTTACGCCAAGAACAGCTGGTTTTGCAACGATCGATTACGGAAAAGTGGAACCTGAAACAGCACTATTGACTGTTATCCTGATGTTCACAGGTGCATCCCCAAGTTCCACCGGAGGTGGAGTTAAGACCACAACCATGGCGACTGTAATCCTCATGCTGTGGTTTATGGTTCGAACCGGCAATGAGCCGACAATTTTTAACCGCCGAATTTCACGAGAATCCTTAGACAAAGCCATTATGGTTGTACTCATTGGTATGATTATCGTCATGGTATCAACAACCCTCGTTCTCATGGCAGAACCTTTTGGTTTCCAACAGGTGGCGTTTGAGGTTGTTTCGGCATTTGGAACCGTAGGCTTGTCTACAGGAATCACCTCGTCACTGACTTCGTTCAGTAAAATTGTTTTGATATTTACGATGTTTATCGGCCGTGTTGGCGGATTATCCTTAGCCTTATCGTTATGGCGAAGATACGATGCCCATAATGTGCAATGGCCGGAAGAACATGTATTGATTGGATAGGAGAGAAAGAAATGGCAGATAGCAGACAATATGTTGTCATAGGCTTAGGTCAGTTTGGCACAGCTGTTGCAGAAACACTGTTGGGTATGGGCTATGAAGTTTTGGGAATTGACAACGATGCCGACATTGTGCAGTCTTTGTCCACCCGCTTGACCCATGTAGTTCAGTTAGATGCAGAAGATGCATCGGCATTGCAACGCATGGGCTTAGCGAACTATGATGTTGTTTTTGTAACCTTACGAGATTTGCAGTCGAGTATCATCTGTGCTTTGTCGTTAAAAGAAATGGGATGCCGCTATTTGGTTGTCAAAGCAAACTCAACCAATCATGCAAAAATTTTGGAAAAGTTGGGTGTGGAAAAGGTTGTCTTACCGGAACGCGATATGGGAATCCGCATCGCTCACAGCATAGCATCTACCAGCTTGTTGGATTATATCGATATGTCACCGGAGTATTCCATTGCTGAAGTGGTAGCACCGGAACAGTTCTATGGTAAACGGCTGCGTGATTTAGACATGCGTAATAAGTATAACCTCAACATCATCGCCATTAACCACGAGAAAAAAATCAATGTGACTCCTTCTGCAGAAGATCGTATTTGGAGCGGAGATGTTTTGGTAGTGGTGGGTAGCAAAAAAGATATTGCAAAATTAGAAGAGTAAATTCGAGAGAATCATAACAAAAACAGCAAGTTCCACCCTTGCAAAAAAGATGGGTCTGTGTTATACTTTCGTCAGCCCAAATGGAGAGGTGCCCGAGTTGGCCGAAGGGGGCCGCCTGCTAAGCGGTTATAGTGGTAAAACGCTATCGCGGGTTCGAATCCCGCCTTCTCCGCCATAAAAAATAAACCATCCAATGACATGAAGTCATTCGATGGTTTTTGTTTTTAGTGTGCAACCGTCATTTCTTTGGTATGAATCTTGAACCTTGATTTCAGGAGGGGATTTGAGGACGCATCTCGAATTAAATGGTTACTACAGAAAATAATAGGAGGCGATTGTTTTGAGTAAACCGATTACGATTACTTGGTTAGGACACTCCTGCTTTCGAGTTCGATTTGGCGATTTCAGAGTCATCCTGGACCCTTATAAAGATGGTTCTGTACCCGGAATCAAATTAGCGATGCAAACCGCAAACGATGTTTATTGCAGCCATAACCACAATGATCACGGCTGGACAGAAGCGGTTAGCTGTATTCCTACCGAAATCAGTGAACCGTTCCACTTAGAAATCATTGAAGCCGCGCATGACGATGAAGGTGGCGCCAAAAGAGGGAAGAACCTGATCCATCGTTTCACATACGCGGATTTAAGTTTAGCTCATTTTGGGGACTTAGGCGCCCCGTTAACCCCTGAACAGCGAGAAGCGTTAGGTCAAGTCGATGTGATTATGGTTCCGGTTGGCGGGCATTATACGATCAATGCACAGCAAGCTTGTGAATTGGCAAAGCAAGTAGGGGCACGCGTTGTGATTCCAATGCATTACCGCAGCGAGGAGTTTGGCTTTCCGGTATTAGATACGCTGGAGCCGTTCTTAGCTTGCTCCACCGCTGAAGTAAAGTTCTACGAAGGGAACCAAATGGAAGTTACCTTGGAAACCCCACCCCATGTGGCAGTGTTAAAGTATGTGGAAGAGACTGTCCCTGAATTAGAGGACATTGAACTGATTTGATTTTTCTTAAGTGAGGGTTCCCTATGATATTAACCGGAGTTTTGGTCAATGCAATAGCGGTTGTTTTGGGTAGTGGAATTGGATTGCTTTTTAAAAAAGGGATTCCGGAAAAGATTACCTCTTCCATTATGAGCGGCATTGGTTTATTTGTCTTATATGTTGGAGCAAAAGGTGCGCTAGGAACAGAAGGCACCAATGGCTTGGTTACGATTTTGTCCATGGTTTTGGGAGCGGTTATTGGAAGTGCATTGGACTTTGATGAAAAACTGACTCGTTTTGGAGAATCTTTGCAAAAACGCTTCCATGTCGCAGGTGAAAACAACACCTTTGCTGAAGGTTTTGTCTATGCCACGCTGCTCATGTGTGTAGGAGCAATGTCGATTGTCGGTTCCATGGAGAGTGGTTTGACCGGGACTCATGATACGCTCTATGCCAAGTCGGTGCTCGATGGCGTAACCGCGCTGCTTTTGACAGCCAGCTTGGGTATTGGTGTTGGGTTTGCTGCGCTTTCTCTGCTGGTGTATCAAGGGGGTCTCACGTTAGCAGCCCAGGCTGTATCGGGGCTCTTGACACCCATTATGATTGACCAGATGACCGTAGTTGGTTCTTTGCTGATCATTGGCATTGCCTTGAATGTGCTCAATATTACAAAATTAAAGGTCGCCAATTACGTCTTAGCTCCGTTCGTTCCGTTACTCCTCTTGCAATTTTTTAAATAAAATAGAGGCTACCTTCATTATGAGGGCAGCCTTTTTTTGTTAGTCGATAATCTGGATGCGAGGATTTTCTTTGGAAACATCGTGTAATAGACGAAGAAACGAGTGCCATTGAGGATTTTGAGCGACTGCGGCATGTCCACAATGGATGCAGATTGTGAGCGGTTCATGGTAGGTGCTCAGGACATCATATAGGGCATCGAGATTATTGCCAAAGTAGGATTGGAAGGCCAGCTTCTCTTTGAGATACGGATGCACATCCTTGGGCGTAGAAAACTTATTTAGTGCCAAACAGATGGTTTTCATGGTCCTTCCACCTCGATTTTCTCAAAAGTCTCATAGTGATCTGCAGTGTAGTAGATTAAGCCATCGTTTGAGAAGACGATACGTTCAGCGCCGCGGAAGCCGCCTTCGTAGTTGATGTCACATTCGGTCCAGATTCTGTTTTTGGCATCGGGTAGAAGTCCTTCGTAATTCCCAAGGCGATTTCCGCCAATACTCATACCCGGAGCCACCTCGTCTAAGTTACCCTTGCTACTGACCCAGCCCAAGTCTTCGGCTTCTGATTTGGTCAAGTAATTACCGGGAAGCTTCTGATATGTAAAAATATACAGCGCTACTTCGTCTTTGCTATTGTAATGACCGTCCTCTGTAACAACGATTTTAATCGGTACTTCCGGTAGCGGTGTTTGATCTTGGGGGTTATCTTGAGTTAGATCTGCGCATCCGCCTAAGAGCAAAGTTATCACCAAAATAAGCCAAAGCCAGAGGCGTTTGTTTTGCATCGAAGTCACATCCTGCTCAGTTTTCTCTTTTGATTGTAGTCTAAAACAATAAATAAAGCAAGGTAGATAGGAATTCTTCTTATCAAGGGAGAATTCAGCTAAGAAAAGGGGTGGCCACGCAAGGCCGACGAGGAGGAGAACGATGTTATTCGAACAGAAATTATGGATCGGCAAAAATGAAAACAAGATTTTTTTGCTACCCAATATGGCAAACCGGCATGGCTTGGTATCGGGTGCCACCGGAACAGGAAAAACGATCACCTTAAAAGTAATGGCGGAATCCTTTAGTGATTTAGGAGTGCCGGTTTTTTTAGCAGATATTAAGGGAGACTTAGCCGGCATGTGCAGACCTGGGCTCGATACCGAAGGTATGCGTAAACGAATTCAACGCTTTGGTCTTGACGGCTTCCAATACACCTCGTATCCCACACGCTTTTGGGATATCTTTGGTGAATTTGGGCATCCTGTGCGAACCACAATTTCCGAAATGGGACCCTTGCTGCTCTCCCGCCTGCTTGGTTTGAACGAAACACAAACTGGGATTCTAAACATCGTCTTCCGGGTTGCCGATGAAAAGCAAATGCTTCTGATCGATATCAAAGACCTACGGGCCATGCTGCAATATGTCTCTGACAATGCCACAGAGTTTAGAACCGTCTATGGCAATATTTCTGCAGCCAGTGTCGGCGCTATTTTACGGTCTCTATTGACCATAGAAGACCAGGGAGGACACTTATTCTTTGGCGAACCGGCATTGGATGTCATGGATTGGATGCGCACCGACAGTAGTGGCCGGGGTGTAATCAATGTTTTGCATTGCGTGCGCTTGTTCCAAACGCCGGCCTTGTATTCTACATTCTTGTTGTGGATGCTTTCGGAATTGTTCGAGATTTTGCCGGAAGAAGGCGACGTAGAAAAACCGAAAATGGTCTTTTTCTTTGACGAAGCCCATCTGCTTTTTGACGAAGCTCCCAAAGTATTGTTGCAAAAAATTGAACAAGTCGTGCGTTTAATCCGTTCTAAAGGGGTCGGAGTCTACTTTGTGACCCAGAACCCTATGGATGTTCCGGATTCGGTTCTAGCCCAACTGGGGAACCGTATACAGCATGCTCTGCGTGCCTATACTCCAGCCGAACAAAAAGTTGTCAAGACCGCTGCGCAAACCTTCCGTCAAAATC
This sequence comes from uncultured Eubacteriales bacterium, assembly GCA_964425745.1. Taxonomy (GTDB): domain Bacteria; phylum Bacillota; class JAAYKD01; order JAAYKD01; family JAAYKD01; genus CALCNS01. Next base: position 33,009 of record CAYRNW010000023.1, read on the forward strand.
CGGCTCTTGATACTGCAGAAGTGATTACGCAATTAGGGACCGGGGAAGCCTTAGTCTCTTTTTTAGACGAAAAGGGAAGACCTTCCATGGTGGAACAAGCCTTTATCTTACCACCCCAAAGCCTCATGGGAACCATTGGCGACGACGTCCGCATGCAAGAAATCTCTAAGAGTGATTTGAAGCATAAATATGGTCAAACCATTGATCGCGATTCTGCCCATGAGATGTTGGAACGGTTGCGAGAAAAGCAGGAGCGCGATTTAGAACTGCAAGCGCAACGGGATCAGTATGAAAAAGAAAAAGCAGAGTTGGAAAAAGAAAAAGCCCGCCTCGCCAAGGAGCGGGAACAAGCAAGCCGAAAAACCAGTTCACGAACCCGAAAATCTGCGTTTGAAAAAATGACCGATACGGCCTTGACCACAGTGGGTCGAGAAGCCAGCAAAGCACTGCTACGCGGGTTATTCGGTAGTTTAAAGCGTTAAGAAAATAGATAGACTTTAATAGGGGACGGTTCTCCCCCCGAAAAAGGGGGGGAGAACCGTCCCCTATTACTATATCACCATATTGCCAATGGTATCTAAGAACATATCAACCGCTTGTGGGTCAAATTGGGTTCCTCTGCATCGCCGTAATTCATCTATTGCACCGGTAAGCGATTTTCTTGTTTGATACGGTCTCACCGAAGTCATGGCATCGAAGCTATCGATGACCGAAAGCACTCGGGCAAGAAACGTGATTTCATCCCCTTTGATTTGATTGGGATAACCACTACCGTCATAACGCTCATGATGCTGTAAGATAATGGGCAAAATTTCATGAAGTGAATCTAAATTTCGAACGATTTCGGCAGCATTGTGGGGGTGACTTTTCATGATTTCCCATTCTTCGGGAGTAAGGCGGTCGGGTTTCATTAGGATTTCTTCCGGAACATTAATCTTCCCTACATCATGCAAGTATGCTGCATAAATAAGATCACGGGTATCTTTTTCGCTGAAGTTTTGCTTTTCAGCAAGGAGTGTGCAAAAGTAGACAACACGTTCAACATGGCGGAAGGTGTAGCGATCTTTGGCATTGATAACTGCAATGAGGGTCTTGATTGAAGTCAACATTTCCTTGGTTGCATCATCGGCACCTTTTTGCAACTCTTCTAAAATGGAGAAGTAGGCTTCCACCCGGTTTTTACGCATAAATTTGGCTCGATAACAAGCGTCATCGGCATATTTCAATAAATCGGTTTCGCTCTTGGCTTTTTCCGGATACGAAGTAATACCAACCGAGATTGTCAACGCTTCTCCTGGCATGTTCTCGCGGCCTTCAAAAGGATAGGTATGCACTTTTTGCCTGATATCCTCAGCATACCGCAGGGCTTCTTCTACCCTGGTATTCGGCAAGAGAACCGTGAATTCTTCGCCTCCGAAGCGGGATATTATCGCATTATCGGGCATATCTTCTCTAAGCATTTCGGCAATGATGCGTAAGACGTCATCCCCAGTTACATGTCCGTAAAGTTCGTTGTAATACTTGAAGTCGTCAATATCCAAATACATGAGCGAGAGCTCGGTCTGGGTTTGGTCACTGATTTCCACCTGCTCTGCTAAGCAGTCATAAAAATGGCGATGATTATATAAACCGGTCAGACTGTCTGTTTTGATCATTTCCTTTAAGCCTATAATATGCTGCCGTTCAAGGTTCACATAAAAGCCAATGGTCCAGGCGATAATCAAAAAGATACTGACCAGAATTAGGTCACTTTCAAAATAGGGGTTTACTACTCCGGTTGGAGCAAAAATCAAATCAATGCCCAGAATAATGATTGCAGAAATTCCGGAAACGGTTAAACTCACCTTTGGCTCATTCTCTACACTACAAGATACAATCGCTAAAAGGAAGAGGTATTTATAACTGCTGAGATGAGCGCCGGTCAACATTACCGAAGCGAAGGCAATCAATAAAGATACAATGGGATTGACCCAAGGTTTTATTTTTGAGTTATCGTCCATTCGTTGTTGAACCCAATAAAGAATAGAGTAAATCGATAACATCAACAATAATGCACTAGCTAATAAAAAGCTGTGTGTAAAGAACACAGAAGAAGGATGGCTTTTAGAATAATACTGAAAAAAAGCGATTGCAGGGAATGCTAAAGAAGCGATCTTAACAATTTGCAAGATCTGATCAATTAATGTTCTCTTGTCTTTATCGAGATTATACATGGGTATCCTCCCACCTTTTCAAGAAAATTCGCATAGAAGGTTATTTGCCTTCTATGCGATTTTTCTTACTCGTCTTTCAGAGCGGCCGGCTCTTCCGGCTGATAAAAGAACCACCAGCACGCAGAGGTTGCAAGCATTGCAGCCATAATAGTAGAGACAGCAGCAACGACACCGTAGAATTTTTTCATTCTTGTTTCACCTCCTTTGAACGCTTAATTTTTTATCAAGGTTGTTTAAGAACTTTGCCCCCGGTTCTGTCAAACTGAATGCTTGCCATAATACACCAAAGACAATGCTTAAGCCATAGGGCATTACTGCCGAATAGCTACAACCTATAATAAACAATCCAAGAACACTTAAGGTAAGGAATATTAAAACCTGAAAACTTCCTTTTCGCATCCTTTGCTTTTTTTCAATGCTTCGAATGGGCTTCTGAGGCGAATCAACAGGGGCACGAGCCCAAACAATATACCAAGATGCAAGAAGGATTAAGGTGCAAAAGCCATATAAAATCACTTTGTTGATAGTGGAATAAGCTAAATATACTGATAGTTTAGCAAAAAAGACGCTGTAAAGAAGCCCTACCAATGTGCAAAAATTGAGCGTTTCAGCATGGGCTCCACCTGAGAATCGGCGTAACATGCTGACCGAAACACTGAGCAATAAAGCTTGAAACGGGACACCGAAGAGCCAACCGAACAGCAAGGTCAATCCAATATTTGAAATCAGCTGAAAAATACCTAGAAGCCCATATGCGATGATTTCCTCTTCATTTTTGGTTTTGCCTAGACTTTGAGAAATATCAGCGGCTATTTTTTTGCTTAGTCGTTGCATGAGCGGACTTCCTATTCTCAAATTTTTTCATGAACCAATAAGAGGAGAAAATCATTATTATCAACAGGAAGGTGGATGGTATCGCGACAGCATTTTTTAGAAACTCGGAGCCATTGTTCAAAATATCCTCCGCTTGCTCTGCTCCAAACCAAGCAAATAACATAAGAAAATTCAAGGTTTCTGCAATAATGATCATGGTCATAACTGCTACAGCTGTTACGATAGACCGCACGACAACATTTAATTGGGAACGATACGTGATTTGAAACAAAACAATCAGTGCTAACAGAGATAAAATCGTATTGACACCCCGTGTAATTGGAAGAAATCGGATTAAATACGTTATTAGGATGTTTGTGAAGGCGAGCGTAAAAAACTTTGTCTTATCAATCTTCGTATTCGTAAACAAATGAAAAGCCAGAGTCATCAATAATCCTTCCGGTACGCCTTTCATAAGCAATTGGGTTAAACTAATGGATATACCCTCCATGGTCACATCATCCTTTATTGGTTTCGTTAAATTTATGATTGGCTGCCTTAATGGTTGCATAAAGCAGAATTACACTGAACGCGTGAATCAATACATCTCCCGGGCTAAGCACACTGTAGCCCACGTCAATATAATCGGTTAGCCATTTCCACTGGGTTACGGCACTTCCTAAAACATGAATTCCGTCGTCATAGGTAAAGGAGGTTGGAGTAGCATATCCGGTCCAATACGATAACGTGGGGAAGACCGGCATGCGCCCGTTATTCTGTGCAATGACGAATTTATTAAGCAAAGTGCCTCCCAAGACAGCAAAGGAGCCTAAAACCGCTGGGAGATACAGCTGATAAGCCAAGATCGAGGGGAGAAACGATAAGATCACCATTCTGGTCACGTAAGGTGCAAAGGGGATAAAAACATGAGAACCCATAAAAATGCTTGCTTGAAAAATCAAAATGACACCTTGAACCAAAAGGACAGGATAAATTGTCCAAGACTTAAAGATCGGTTTTAGATCATACTTTCTCCATTTGGCGAGTAGGACGGCTATCAAAATGGTTAGAATCAGATGCATCATCTCCTATTCCACCAAATAATCCCATTATATACAATTTTCCACTCGAATACAAGATGTTTTGCATTAATTACAGAAAAAAATTACGATTCGCTGTTAATGATAATAATTAGCAGATAACGGCTTCAAAAATTAGAGTGATATATGGCATAAAATATGGTTGTTTTGGCAATGGAAATTTTTGGTTGTAGCATTAAAATTCTTAAAATGTGGTAATAGTACCCATTATATAGCGTATTGTATCATTATATTCGCAGGAAAAGTAACATGGGAATATAATAAACCTGCCTACTCCAGAAAGGTGATGCTTTCGAAAATGGGCAGATTAAATCGTCATGTAAGACTTTACACAGCGGTTAAGTCTCTTTTGCGGAATTCTGAAAAGGCAAATTGCAAAGCTAGTAGGCTTGCTGCCAAGGCAATCACCAAAAAACTGAAAGAAAATCGGTTATTTAACAGTTCAATGGCTGTAAAATAACGCATAGGAGAAATGATTTGTATACGTTCGGGATTGTCCAGCATATCGTAAACAACCGATAAACCGTAAAAAGCCATAAACGCGTAGGTACCGGCTTTCATTCCGGTTTCAGCCCGAACAAATAGGGTTGCAAGGAGGGTGGACAAAGATAAGAAGAAAAGACCCACTACATAATTGGCGATTGAAAACAAAAAGATGGGTGTTGAAATCGTATTCTCTAATTGATAAATGGGCAAAGCGATATGAGAGAAGGCGAAATTTAAGAGGCTGAATGCAGTCAGGTAGATTGCAGCGGCTATCAATTTTGCCATGAGAATACGATTGCGAGTGCGAGGTTTTGTAAAGATGAACTCATAGGTTTTGTCAATCGATTCTCTCGAAACCGCATTCGCCCCTAATTGCAGAGCAAAGATGCAAGTACAGATGAGCACAAAGTTTTGTAGAACAGCATAATATCCGCCTAAGCTTTGAACATCGAGTCCAGCCATACCAAACATCGCCAAAAACACTTTTGGAAATTGCGCCATTAATGCATTGACATCGGCGCCACTGGAAGCATCGAAGCCAAGGAATTTAGCAAAACCAGCAACGACTAAAACGGTTAAGCCTAAGGACCAGAAGAAGAAAGGTTTCCAATTGGCTTTCAATTCATGTTGGATCATCGTTTTCATGTTTCACACCTCCTAAGCTGCCTGAACATCATGGGTATTGTAGCGCCAAAACACAACAGCAGTGCCAAGCACGAACAAAACCAATGCGGTGATCACTAGGGGAAAATCAAAGCTGCCGTGTTCTAATACGTATCCAGTATTGAAATAATCTAAAGGGGCGAAAAAACGCAGGAAGTCTTTTTCCAGCAAGTCCACAATTGCAGAAAGGATGAATGCGCCAAAAGCAAATGCCGTCGCTGCACCGGCGATGGTTCGCACCCGTTTCGAGTAAACAGCATAGACCGTCGCTAAGATGAAGAAGAGCAACATGGTTAGGAAGGGGGAGAGAATATAGTAGACCAAACTGTTTTCATAAAGCGGGGTCAGGTTTTGGGCGTTGAAATCAAATAGAACTACCACTCCATATAGAATCCCAAAGATGCTTAAACTCGTGAGTCCGGCAAAGAATTTCGCCCAAAAGACCTCGGAACGGGAAATGGGACGAGTCAATAAAAAATCGGTGCATTTATCGCGTTTCTCTCGGGCGAACACCTGCAGGGCAATGGAGACTGCCATCATCGCCGAAAGTAAACCAATATAGATGTTGGAAAAACTCAAGAAGCCTTCATAACTGAACATACGATTTACATCCATGCCAAAGGCGACTAGCATTTCAGGAGGGAAATTGGCAAAGATTTTCTCGACCGATACTCGGCTTCCCATCATAGCCGGGTAAAACCCCTTCATTAAGAAGAGCATCATAAGTGCAATGGTCACGCTCCAAGTCAGCACGCTGCCCCAGAGGCGCTTAAGCTCAAACTTATAGACGTTCATTAGAATCCTCCTTCCAAAGAAGAGGAGTCAGCGTAATAATGCATGAAGATTTCTTCAAGACTGGGGTCGGTGATATCGATATTGGTCAAGGTTTGTTGGAGCAGATCTTGCAGAAGCAGATGGACATTGCCGTTGAACAAGAAGCTGGCTTTTTGCTCGTGGGCATCGAAATTGGTAACACCTTCTAAAGCGGGTTCTAGTGGAGTTACACCTGTTCCCACTTCAAAAGAGACCTTCTTATAATTGTTCTTTTGCAAATCACTGATACGCTGCGTTTGAATGATACGCCCTTCTTTGATGATTGCCACGCGGTCGCAGATGCGTTGGACTTCGCTTAAAATATGCGAAGAGAACAGCACAGTAGCTCCTTTGGCATTTTCCTCTTTGATCAGATCAAAGAAACGACGTTGCATCAGGGGGTCTAAGCCGCTGGTGGGTTCATCTAAAATAATCAGCTTAGGACTATGCAACAAACCTTGGATGATACCGACTTTCTTCTTATTGCCGGTGCTCATGTCTTCGATTTTTCGCGTCAAATCCAACTCCAAAGCTTCCGCCAGAGTCTTGATTCTGCCTTCACAATCTTTTGCATAAAAACTAGCCGAATACTTTAAAAGATCGATCGCCTTCATGTTCTCATAATAAAAGACTTCACTTGGCAGGTAGCCCACTTCTTCTAAGATCTTTTTACCTTGGGTGGCACAATCCAGCCCAAAAATCTTTGCTTCTCCGCTGGTCTTGTGAATCAAGCCTAACAAAGTGCGAATGGTGGTGGATTTGCCGGCGCCATTGGGACCGATAAAGCCAAAGATTTCACCTTCTTCTACGGTAAGACTAAGATCAATAATACCTCTGGATTTGCCATAATACTTGGTCAGCTTGTTGGTTTCAATAATAGGATTCATGAATTAAGATCCTCCTTTTGTTTTGAAATGGTCGAGATTGCGATTTAAACGAAGGGTATCGGCTTCTTGTTCCCAGCGATTCCCTAAAAGCATGAGGGCTAAAACCAGAACCATGGAACAAGCCAAAAGAGCAGGTCCCAAGGTAGGTGTTAAGGGGAACCAGAGAAATGCTTTTGCAGTGAGAAAGGTCATGATTCCTGAGAAAAACAACCAGACCACACTCCTTTGACAAAGAAAGCTTTGGCTGAGTGTGAGATACTGATCCACAAAAACTACCTGTGTCATAGCAATGACGATACTCAAAAATAGCATCTGGAACAGATGCAAAACCCGAATCACGAAGACATCTTGGAAGAAAATAATGATTGCAGTCAGAAATACTAGACTCAAAAAATACATTGCCATGAGCAATTTTGCATTCAAAACCCAAACGTAGAAATTCTTAAACGCCCTCAACTTGCATCCCTCCTTATTTTAATAAACGCTCTCGTAACATTTTCGCATAGTGACGTGAGATGATGATTTTTTCTTGATTTTGCAACGTAGCAATAATGCGTCCGCCAAAATCACTTTGTAGCGCTTCAATGCTATGTAGATTCACGACCATGCTTTTGGAACAATGGATAAAACCCACACTTGCATATTCGGCTGCTAACTCACTGAGTGTAGACGAAACCGGTAAAACACGCTCCGTAGTATAGGCAAAAACTTTGTTGTCGACCGATTCAAAATAAAGAATCTCGTTAGGGGAGAGCAAGCGGAAGCGGTCTTCGATTTTGACCGGAATCTTCTTCTCACGGGTTTGCAACCACTGCAAGATCTCTTTGATCTCCTCATCTTCAACGTCATAACGAAGGATGATCTCTTTCTCTATACCCGGTGCTTGGACGTGGGTAATCTTCATGGTCATCCCTCCTAAAACGAGTGTAAAACAATTTCCATAAAAAGGCAAGTGGTCTGGCCCCAAGTGGTATTTTATACGGCGCAAGATGCACAGAATGCATCAATATCCTTTCGCCACAAATCAAAACTTACCTTTTTTCTTGACCAAAAGGCCCTGAAATGATATACTTCAAGATACTCCCGAACAAGGAGCCAATATGGGGGCGCAATGGTTTCGACGGGGATAGGATTGGATTGGTAAGCGAGCTGTGGACCAGGGCCACAATAAAACTTGGACAGACAGATAACTGTCAACAATAATCAATTAATCGCTGCTTAGTAAATAAGTAGCCGTTCGACCAGCCTGCCGCCGACGGGGCTGGAAGAGCGTCAAATAGTTGGCTACCCATGGAGAGAGGTCTGTGTCTCCACCGGGGAAATTCACGGAATAGTGTAGGGCTGATTCGGTAACCGGAAGCAGCTTGAGGCGATAACTCAAATTGGTTACTACGCTCGAAGAAAGCCTTTTGGATTCATTTTCGGACAGGAGTTCGATTCTCCTCGCCTCCACCACAAAAGAACACACACCCTTTCGGGTGTGTCAGACTGTCAAAAAAGTCCAGATGAACGCGAGTTCAGCTGGGCTTTTAGTAATG
>CAYRNW010000024.1:0-40990 GCA_964425745.1 uncultured Eubacteriales bacterium
TACCTTGGGCTACGATCTCGAATTTACGACTGAACTAATATTGACAACTCCAGATTGTTAGCTTCAAAGGTGTTCTTGTGCGTATGACACACATGACAGGCTACCTTACAGACCTTGGCGTTTACATTGGCTACAGACTACGCGGGGAAATTAAGGAAGATGTATGGATGGGAATTGTTCCTGCCAGCGGACTCGCAGTCTTTACTCTCGGTGGAATTTTGGGTTTGTGGATGTTTTCCAAAATCGGTTACGGTGCTTATGACGTAACTGCAGTAGCTTATATCGTTCTCGGAATTGTCTATCTTGTTCATCAGCATGCCGTGGGGACGGAGGTTTGACAACATAATGAAAAAAGAAAGATGGATAAAAGTTGTTTTTAACTCTAGAAAAAGAGGCTATGTTGTGTCAGCATAATTGTGACACAACATAGCCTCTTTTTTAGTCATTCTATGAATATCTGTCAGAGCAATGAAGTATTACTACCGTTAAAACCTCACTTTTATGGCGTGTAATCTATTTTCGTATCAATGGTAATGGTGCTTGTTGCGCCATCCCAACCAACACCCACATTAAACTTTTGCATCACATCTCTCAGTTTGAAATAATTATTGCCATTAATGTTGTAGGCCGTTAGCTGTACCTCTGTGCCATCGATATAAATCTTAGAAGTGGAAAGCGTGGGTGTTTTTGCTTTGCCATCGCCGGCTGCAAGCTCTCCGCCAGAGACCGTGTAGCTTTTGCCACGGATCAGATTAATCGCATTTTTTGCACCATCCCAAGTCACTTCAAATTGCTTTTCACTGCTGGAAAGCACCTTTGCCAAATCACGGAGCTTAAAGTAGTTGTTGCTTTGGATGTTGTATGCATCAAAGCTAATCTTTGTGCCATTGACCAACACCTTTGAAGCGGTGGGTGTCGCGGTGAGAGGTGGAGTTGGGCTGGCATTTGGGAGCAGGATGTTTTCTTTTACGTCTGGTGTGTAACCCATCTTAATTAGCGTTCCATCCGATTTCAGTATGATAGAAGTGCCTTCTTCGGTTGCTACGGAGACCACATCGTGCATAAGCAAGGTCGGTAAAATACCATATTTCATCGGAAGCATTTGGTTTAACTCGCCTTCAGCATTATTTCCCCAACCCCAAAGAGTGCCATCTTTTTTGATTGCCATTATGGTACCTTTTACTATGGAAGCAGAAGCCACATTGTCCATGAGTTTCATAGGCGTCCAGATGTAGCCGCAGCCGGTGCTATCATATTCTTCTAAACCGAAGAATCCTCTTCTGCCCATGCCCCAAAGAGTGCCGTCCTTCTTAATGATTAACGTACATGTCCCCTCATCATCCGCATAAGCAGAAGCAACTCCATCCATGATTTTAAAGGGTTCAACATCTCTTACTTCCACCTCATTGCCAAGGACGCCTTCCAAACTGGAACCCCAGCCCCAAAGACTACCGTCTTTTAAAACAGCCAATGCATAACCGCCACCTACTGAAACCGAGGTGACATTGTTGTCCATTATTTTAATAACGGTCCCATCAAAATAGAATGGATCTGCTTTTCCTGCTAACAGTGAGGTGTTATTCATACCCCAGCCCCAAAGGCTACCATCTTTTTTAATTGCCAATGTGCCATATTTGCCATTGGAAGAGATGGCAACGACATCGCTCATGGACTTGCTCGATAAAGGCTTTCCATAAAGATTCTTTGTACACCAAAGGTCACCATCTTTTGTCACATAAGCCGCATCCGTAAAGGTAGTGGATTCGTTTTTCTCATAGATCGATAAGTTTACGGGTGGCGTTGTTTTAACCGGTGGTGTATACGGGCTTAATTTTACATACTGTGGAGCAAACTCAACCATAACATATTGTCGTAACTGATCGAGCCCGATCAATGATTTTGTTGTTGTGATATAATTAAAGGAGCAATTCATCGACCTTAAAGAGGTTAACCCACTAAGGTCAAGGGTAGCCAGTCGGTTATAACTGCAGTTTAAAACGGTGAGTGCGGTACAGCCGCTAACATTGATTGCGGTTACTGCGTTATTCGTAACGTCCAATACCTTGAGCAATGTCAATCCACTCGCATTAATGGATGTCAGCTGACTTTCCTTAAGACTAAACTTAACCAAGTGCTTCAGTCCGCTAACATCAAGAGCTCCCTTCACACCGAGTCCATATAAATCCATTTCAATGACTGTTTTGGGTTCGCTTTCACTCCAAACTACACCAACGTTAATGATGTTACCAAAACTTCTTACCATTTCATCAATAACTGCTTTGTCAGTTGGGTCGTATAATGTTGTATCCGTGGTTACCACTTCAGGCACAACTGTTACTGTGCAAGTTGCTGTTTTGTTGCCATCGAGCGTTGTTACGGTGATGGTTGCCGTGCCCAAAGAAACGGGTTCTATGTTGCCATATTCGTCAACGGTAGCAATACTCTTGTCCGAGGATTTCCAAGTGACTGCTTTATTGGTAGCAGTGCTTGGACTAAATATAGGAGTTGTGCGTTTATAGATTTCATTGATGCCAATGTTTAACGAAGTTTTTTCAAGGCTTACAGAAGACACAGCCACTCTGTTTGGTTCAGCAACAACAGTGTATTTAAGGTTATTTTCTTTTGCAAATAATAAGGCATAGCTATTATCCGCCACATGAAGAGTGGTATTCTCACTAGCGAAAGGAGAGGTGTAGTAATCAATCAGGGTTACCGAACTTGGAATGCTTAAGGTTTTGAGTGAGGTGCAGTTACGGAAAGCAGAGTCCCCAATTTCTATGACGGAGTTTGGAATATTCAAACTACTAAGAGCTCTGCATTCGGCAAAGGCCCATTCCCCAATGTGAGTTACACCATTGGGTATTGTTATACTTTGAAGCGATGGACAATATTCAAAGGTGTTACTACCGATTTTTTTTAAGCTACTGGGTAAGGAAACACTGGTAAGTTTTTCGCAACCGGAAAACATTCCATTTCCTATAAAAGTAACACCATTTGATATGACAACGCTTTCTAGGTTCGGAAGTCCTGCAAAAGCCCATTCATCAAAATCTTTGATGCTACCTGGTATTGTTATGCTTTTGATTTCGTCAGAATTTACAACAACCTCAGTACCGATGTAAGTAATCGGATAACCATCCACTTTGCTCGGAATCACAAAGGTTGGTCCACTTCCTTTATATGAAGCCAGGAGGGCATTCCCGTTTTCGTCCAGCCGATAACCGTACGTGTTTGTTTTATCGTAATATACTGAGCTTAGTTCCTGATACGCATACACCTTGTTGGAAAATGTAAGGAGTATTGTAAATAGGATGGATATGGATAAAATATAAGACAACGTTCTCCTAGTTATCATGTTTTTCCCTCTTTCTTTAATACGATTGTGATTTGTATCGGTCATCCTAGAGCGTTTTAAACCCTACCATTCAATCATTCATAGGCAATCTCAACATTCATACGCACAAACTCCTTTCTCTTTTTTTTGAGTACGTTTGACTATATTTTATCAGAAAAAAATATTGAAACCCATTTTTGGTTTGAAATGTAAAATTTAGACCATGAAATGTAAGAAAACAGATAGAACAAAAAGGTTGTGTAAACTATTGTGGGGATGTTCCCACAAATGCAGAAAACGTGAAAAATGTAGAGCTAGGGAGTGATAGTTCATATAAGTTGACCGTAGGTTGTTCTACGGTCGGAGTTGACACCAAATGTTTGTTATTATTTTGTGTTAATTCGTGATATAATGAACTAGAAGGATTTACTGTAAATAGAAGGAGAAAAGCCATGTTAAAAGGTATAGAAATTATCGATGTAGGTGGGGTGAACTGTTATTTACTCGAAGCAGATGATGGTTTTGTGCTTATAGATACCGGATTTTTAGCTAAACAAATGTTTCTTGATGAAGTATTGAAAAAAGCACTCAATAAGCCCGGAGAAATACCTAAAAAGATAAAACTTGTTATTTTGACTCATGGCGATTCTGACCATGCTGGAAATTGTAAGTTTCTTAGAGAAAATTACGATGTGAAAATCGCAATGCACTTTGAAGATTCTAAGATGGTTGAAAATGGGGATATGTCGTGGAATCGAAAGTTAAAACCTGATAAACTCTGTTCCATGTTGAGACGGTTGTCTTGATGTCAAGGGAGGAAAAATTGGTGTGAAATTGCCCTTGATATAAGGGCTCTTCGAGGTTGTGTGGTCAGTATTGCTTTTTAAGGATGAGTGAATTAAATAGTTGTGAAATAGGCTAACCAACATGACCGCAATATATTCTAAACGGTTATTAGGCATGATGTTGCTCAGTAAATTAATTCGTATTAGTAGGGCGCCTAAGTAGATCAGCAAATTTGAATATAGGTCAGCTTTAATTTCGAATAATGAATATGATGCGAGGTAGTAGGTATGGAAACAAATAGAAATATCGAAAAACCTATAAGACGTTCTGCTGCAAGGATGAAAATGGGGATTTTCTACTATGGAATTTTGCGGAAAATTCTGTGGATTAAAATGAACGCTGTTTTTGCATCTCAGACATCACCTGCACTACTTCCGTTCTGTTTTTCTTCACATAAAACTCCGCTATTGAGACAATTGAAAGATGTTGATATGTGGATGCAATATAATAAAATTATCAATTTAAAAATTGCGGCAAAGAAAATAGACGGCATCATCATTCATCCGAACGAAGTGTTTAGTTATTGGAAATTGATAGGGAGGCCGACAAAGCGAAAAGGCTATGTTGATGGGATGGTACTTAATAACGGCACATTTTCCGCTGGAACAGGTGGAGGATTATGCCAATTATCCAATTTGATTTTTTGGATGACGATTCATACACCCCTGACGGTCATAGAGAGGCATCGACACGGGTATGATGTTTTCCCCGATTCTAATAGAACACAACCTTTTGGAAGTGGTGCTACCTGTTTTTACCCTTACGTCGATTTAATGATACGAAACGACACCGTAGATGATTATCAATTAAGTGTTTGTGTAGGAACAGATTATCTTGAAGGGGTTTGGCGATCGTCAGCCAAATGCGAGTACAGATATGAAATAGTTGAAAAAAATCATGTAATGAAAGGAGAGTATTGGGGCGGATATAGCAGACATAACGAGTTATATAAGCAGAAGATTGATATGGATGGTTGTCTGATTGAGGAAGAACTCATTGTCAAAAACTCTGCGATAATGATGTATTCTCCACTTTTGACAGAATGAACTTCATAAATAAGTATAATATTGACCATTATAGCACTTGAAGCAGCTAAACCTCTTATTTTGAACTCTAATCAGGGAAGCCAGTTTACCGGTCATGAATATATTGAGTTTCTCAAACAAGAGAGAATTCAAAGTTGAATTAAACATTCGAGCAAACTCGGTTATGTCTCGGGTTCACTAAAGAACACATTTTTTTTTGGCTAATGAGCCACTTTAATAACTGTTGTCAGTTAAATAAACTTCCGACTCACGTTGAGACGGTAGTATGGTCAAGGGTGGGGAAATAGGGCGGAAAAGCCTTGAAAATCGCTAAAACAAGGTCGTTTTGAGTGAAAATTTCGAAAAGCATTGTATGGTTTCCGGGTAAGTGGTAAATATCCAATTTAGTGATTTTCGGTTGACAGAGTAAGATAGATGTTTTGTATTTTTGAGGGTTTACGAGAGGTCAAGTTAGATTTTCTACTATTTTTAGAGAATGCTAGTGGTCGTGTTGGATGTTCTGCTTTCCACCGATAAGAATGTCAATATTTGAAATGGTCTGATTGAGGGGTTTATGCATGAGTGAAGAGAAGAAATTACTTTCTATAAAAGAAAACACAGTTGAAAATCTTATGTCGAATAATCTCAGGGGTATCGAGGACTATAATGAAAAGACGCTGTCTGCACTCTTGCTAATGGGGTGGGTGCTTATTTTACTGCCGTTAATGGCCGTTCCCTTTAGCAATACTAAGGCGGGGGCTATTCCTGCATATCTGCTAACATTCGCAACATTTCTCGCTTTGTTTTTTCTATATAAGGTTCCAAGCATAAAAAAGCATACATTAACAGGGGCGTATACCAGTTTTTCTGTTTTGTTTCTTTTAGGGATATATCTTAGTGTTATACACTCCCCCAATATGCGTGCGACCATTTTACTTGGTGGTTTCATTCTCATGCCGCTTACTTTTATTGACCGATTACATCGGACAATACTATTTCTTGCTTTCTGGTTAGTGGTTCATACCCTAGTGGCTTATTATTTGAAACCTCTATTGGTACTTGATGATACAATCAATTGCCTCATTGCAGCTGTTCTGGGATGCTATCTCGGTAACACTTTGATGAGGGTACGGTTGGAAAGTTTTGAAGCAAGACGGTTGCTTGTAATTGAGAAAGAAACAGATGAGTTAACAGGGTTACCTAATCGCCGAAAACTATTTGAGACTTTGATGATGATACAGGGCTCAGATGCTGAAAAGCCTACTGGAATCATGATGCTCGATATTGATCATTTTAAAGATTTCAATGATAAGTATGGACATATTTCCGGTGATAGATGCTTGAGACTCTTTGCCGAAGTGTTGACTAATTTCACGAAGGCTTTTCGATTACACTTTTATCGTTATGGCGGTGAGGAGTTTGTGGCAATAGCATACGGTTATGATCAAGACGATTTATTCTCCATAGCTGAAAGTCTGCGTGTCGCTGTACAAAGAGCAGAAATGGAAGGTTATAGCACAACTGTTAGTATTGGAGTTGCATATTGTGGCGAAGAGCAAGTAACAAATTACGAAAAAGTATTAGAGCGTGCAGACAATGCCGCTTATGCAGCAAAGAGGTTTGGTCGGAACAATGTGTTCATGGAAAAATCTATCGGAGAATGAATATGCTGAAAATAGAAATACCTGGGCAAGAAGATCTAACTGTTAAGAATATCGTTCTTAACTTCAATGGCACCCTAGCGACAGATGGAAAAAAATTCACACTCAACGGTGATTTTCAAAAATCAAATAAATCTGGCAGCAGTTGACTAATCTCTACCCATATTGAGACGGTAGTTTGGATGTCAAGGGTGAAGCCACTTTGAACCTTACCTTGAAATTGTGATATCGTGGACAAGTCTGCAAATCGAACCTAAGTAACTGTTTTTTGATTATCATTAAAAATTATACGTCAGAGGTTTTTAAATGGAAAAGAAACGAATATTTATTTGGATGTGTGCATTGACCGTGTTAGCGGGTCTTATCAATACACTCTCCATCAGAAACTTCGCAATAACTGTATCACATATAACCGGTATTGTTTCCAACACGGCTATTTCAATATATAATGGAACCCCTGCAAATGCAGGCTGGCTTCTATCTGTTGTTGGAGCCTTTCTTGCGGGTGCAATTATCTCCGCATACATTACGGGAGAACGCAAGTTCTTCCTTAGGCGTATTTACGGATATATTGTCATTGCTATTGGCGTTATGCTTTTTGTTGGAGTTCACACCCTCAGCCGTGAAGGCAGAATGATAGTCTATCTGTTTGCTCTTCTTATGGGTATTCAGAACGGTATGATTGTTAGCTTCAAAGGTGTTCTTGTGCGTATGACACACATGACAGGCTACCTTACAGACCTTGGCGTTTACATTGGCTACAGACTACGCGGGGAAATTAAGGAAGATGTATGGATGGGAATTGTTCCTGCCAGCGGACTCGCAGTCTTTACTCTCGGTGGAATTTTGGGTTTGTGGATGTTTTCCAAAATCGGTTACGGTGCTTATGACGTAACTGCAGCAGCTTATATCGTTCTCGGAATCGCCTATCTTGTTCATCAGAAACACATTAACAATATGAATCTGGATGATATTCCTGATGATGAACAGGTTTTTTCTATTGAAAATGCCATGGTGACGGAGGACTGACAACATAATAGAACTGTGATATTTTTACTCCAATATAGTAACCCCACCCAAGACATCAATCCTGGGGGGCCCGTTCCACGTTGAGACGGTAGTATTGATGTCAAGGATGGGGAAATAGGGCAGAAAAGCCTTGAAAATCGCAGATATTTGGCCGTTTTTGGGTGAAAATCAACGATTTTTAGAGGGGTGTTTAGCACTCGTTGGAGTACATCTATGCTGTTTCGTAATCTTTGAGAGTGTAAGATGGATTTGAAGCACTTATGGGGACTCGCAAGAAGTCGAGTTAGATGTCAGCAGATTTTAGATGTTGGGGTGATATCTTCATTGCGTATAAAGATCTTATGGTTTTGCGTTCTAAAAAAAAACCATCTCATCACTAATATCTCGTCTTTGTGGAAGCTAAGCACATGCAGTTATGATTACTAAAGGATCACTTTAATTTCCACCAATGTTTATTTAGTGCAAGAACAAGGAGGTTGCAAGTGGAGATTACAATTACCTCAGCTTTACCTGGGGAAGAAGACCTTTATGAACTTTATCAAGTGTTGGGATGGAATCAGTTTCTTAAATTAGATTCTACAACACTAATGAGAGCAATGTCTGAATCGTACTACTCGGTATATGCATACTCAGGAGAAATTTTGGTAGCTACAGGTAGAGTGATTTCAGATAGTATCACAAATGCTTATATATGCGGAGTAGGGGTTCATAACGATTATAGACATCAGGGGATTGCAACACGAATAATTGAGCAACTAGTGGATTATTGCCGGAAAGCGAACCTTCATATACAACTTTTTTGTGAAGAAGATATGATCCATTTCTACGAGAAATTGGGATTTAGTAAGTTCGCTTTGGGAATGAAAAGTGTTGAGGAAAAACCAATCGACTAACGAAAGTATTTAATTTTACGGACTCTATTACATTAAGAAGGTTGTATAGGTATCATAGGTGGGAGAAATCGAGTGTGGAGGTAGTTTTAATGGCGAAAGCAATTGGTATTGGTGGCTTATTTCTCGAGTTTAAAGGAGATAAGGTAGAGCTGCACAAATTTTATCAGAAGCATCTTAAATTGGAAATGACCGATTATGGATCGGGTTTTCTTGCTGGAGAACAATTGATGCTATTATCTTTTAAGAGAGAGTCTGATAAGACACCACTGGTTAATTTCAGAGTCGATAGCCTAGTTGAAATGATGGAATCGCTTCAGAAACTCAATCTTGAAACCGATGATATTGTTAACTATGATTATGGAAAGTTTGCTCATTTTACGGACCCATTTGGTAATTATATAGAGTTATGGGAACCGAATATTGATATATATAAGAAAATGGTCAGAGCAGAAATTGAAGAATATTGCCAAAAAGCGAGAGGAGCAAGATCTCAAGATAGTCGTCCTTATCGCATAACACCTTATTGATTGCTTTCACTAGCGTTTCTTCAAGATCTGTTTCAGAAACAGTTCTTACTACTCAGAATCGACCAGTGTTTTCGAGTCGGCTTATACAACGCCAGACGATGGACTTCTTACCATGATTGTCCCAATGAACTCTTCTCCTTGCTGTAATTTGTCGAATAGTCCTCTGCACACAATTAACCTACAAGTGAATATTATATTGATAATTAGGTTAACATATGATATAATACACATATGAATATAGTGAGGTGATAAGGGTGTCAGCTGTTATTATAAATGAGTATAAAGAGCTTTTGCTCCGGAAAAATAGAATAGAGCAAATACTCCCTTCTCTTCCGAAAGGATATCTTTCTAAGAAAACTATTAAAGAAAACCAATATTATTATCTTCAGAATAGAATAGATGGGAAAATGATAAGTAAATACCTGAAAGAAAATGAGATCGATACTGTAAAAAAACAAGTGCAGCTTAGTAAACAATATAGAGTACAACTTCCTCAAATTGAAGTACGCTTAAAAGAACTGGAACAAGCAGCTAAACTAATTGATAAAAGCATTGCCAGACAACTTACCCTGCTTAAACTATCTTGTGGTATGGATTCTCTAAGTAATGAGCAAAAAGAACGTAGTGCGTCCTTTGCCAATGCACTAAATGCCATTGAGGGTGTATATGCTAGCAAAACTACGCAAAAGAATATTGATAAGTGGAAGGTCGGAGAGGAATCTTTTATTTCTATATTTCAATCCACACTAAGTATGTACGGCTTTATTGCGGAGGAGTAAGATGAGGGATCCTTATTTATATGATGATGTTGATATATTGAAAAATCGTGGTAATATCAAAGATCATGATTTGTTAAGTAGAGCCGAAGCAGATATAACAAACTTATCTATGCTTGCCGTCTATAACCAATCTTATAAGGTTTTTGATACAAGAACATTGCAAGAAATTCACTCAGATATTTTTGGACAGATTTACGATTGGGCTGGTGAGTTCCGTACAATTCAAATTGCTAAATATGAAGATGTACTGGGGGGAGATACGGTTAGATATACTTTCCCTAAACAGATCAAAAAAGAGCTTGATGTGATAATGAAGGAAGTAAAGAAGCTGAACAGAACAGGTAGCAATGATAAGGAGGTTGTGTTTCGTTTAGAGAGAATTATGGCAACAATCTGGCGAATACACCCCTTTAGAGAGGGCAACACGAGAACTTGTATTGTATTTGCTGTACTACTGGCAAAACACATTGGCTTTGAAGTCAATCATGAACTTTTTAAAACCCATTCGGCATATCTGAGGAATGCCTTAGTTTGGGCATCTCAAGGAATTTACTCAAAACACGAATATCTTGAACGAATTTTTGCCGATGCAATATTAGGCGATAGCCTCAATAAGGAGGATGTTACTGCTATTGTCGCTAGAAACTATGAAAGCATTGGTGAGTATAAGGTTAAAGATTATGTGGTGCGTCCACATGAGCATGTGAAAGATAAGTAAAAGAGGGTATTTTAGTGGACACATAAAAGAAGAGGCTACGTTTGGTCCCGATGATGATGACCCTACATAGCCTCTTTTTGGTATTCTATAGTTTTATTTTCTGCTATGGAAAAACGGGTTGCAGGATATCTCAAAGAGCGCTTGGAAATGTATTTAAAAATCCTGTAAGTGTAGAAAATAGTAATTTACTTTGGAGGTCTAAATTATGGCAGAAGAATTTTTGACACTGATGGCAGATTTCGACAACGATACACAGCAGCGCATGTCTGTGTTTATGAAGTCCTTTAATCCGTTCGTCGGAAAAATTACTAGACTGCACCTATGTGCTTTCTGGCCAAAGCGAGAGTTTGCAACTGTTGAATTGACTGGATATAGATAAGAAAGACTGTTTTATCAGATAAACTTGGTCTGCTAAAACCGTGCAGACAGACATAGAGAACTTATGCTAGGAATCCACTCAGATAGGGGAGCGTTCACATGAGCATGTGAAGGATAAGTAAATGCGTAACAATAAAAAAATGAAATAGTTGAAAGGAAACAACATGGATATTCAAGCGACTTTTGAGAAATGGTGTACAATACTTCGAATCACTCCAATATGGGATATTAAGTTAGAAACGGTGACGGACCCGAGTTGGCGCAAAACCGGAGACATTAAAATAGATCCAGATGATCGTAAAGCCATTCTTCTGCTGAACACCATCAATCCTAAACAAGAGAACCTCGAGGAAGTGATCGTGCACGAACTCCTTCATATTAAGCTATATCCTTTAGACCAAGTTTGCGAATCCCTCATAACAAGCAACTTTGAAGAAAAATCGAAGGGGTATGAGTTTGCTTATACGCAGTTTTTTACGAATTTGGAGGTCACGGTAGAAGAGCTTACCAAATGCTTTTTGCTTGCTTTTGGTGAGAACAAGCAATTTTCATATGGAAGATGTGCGGGAATGAAGAGTTATAACGAATTATTTGAAGGGTTAAAGCCATTAGAGTAAGCTGATTACCCGAACCAAAGAGGACAACATAATAAGGGGAGTTGAGGTGGACATTCATGGAAATCGTATATCATAATTTAGAGAAAACAGAAGAAACTGAACTGAGTATATAAGGTTTCAGTTGGAGTGGAAGTTCAATGGTTCCAACATTCCCATTGTATTTGAGAGAATTAATCTAATTCTGAAAGACGATTCGGGAAAAGTGTGTGGAGGATTATTGGCAAATCATTATTGGAACTGTATTTTAATTGATATTTTGTGGCTCGAAGAAGCTTCTAGAAAACAAGGTTTTGGGAAAAAGCTAATGCTCGAGTTAGAGCGTATTGCAAAAGAAAAAGGTGTGACTTTGATTCACCTTGATACTCATGAATTTCAAGCACCTAAGTTTTACGAAAAACTTGGCTATGAGGTATTTGGTGTATTAGAGGACGCTCCGTTGGGTTATAAGAGATTTTATATGAAAAAAGAACTATAATCGTCTGCAATTTTGCTATGCCCGTGAGCAAGTCAAAGTTCAAGAAGTATGAGTTTGAAGTGTAAAACTCGGTTGGTTCAGTCATTAGCTTGCCGTCAGACAAGATTGAGGAGGAAGTATATGAAAAAGACATTGAATAGGATACTAATTGGGCTTCTATTGCTTATAATACTATTGGTTGGAGCCTTTTATATCTATGCATCAGATTATTACAGAGCAGATGAAGTGGCAATTGCTGTAATGCAAAGTGATGCAATAACATTAGTCGAAGACAACTTCATTGTTTTATCTCCAAACACCCCAGGGGATACCGCTATAATTTTTTATCCGGGAGCAAAGGTGGAGTATTTTTCTTATTTGCCCATGATGGAGAAAATCATGCTGAGCTCTAATGTGACTTGCATTCTCGTTAAAATGCCCTTCAATATGGCTATTTTTGATTCGGATGCTGCCGATAAAATTATTAACCGGTTTCCTGATATTGAAAACTGGTATTTAGCAGGTCATTCCATGGGTGGAGCAATGGCCAGTGACTTTGCTTCAAAAAACCAGGATAAAATAATGGGCCTATTATTGTTCGGTGCATATATTTATGGAAATTACCCTGAAGAAAATGCGTTAACGGTTTATGGTTCGTTCAATACGAGCGTTGAAGAGAAAATCAATTATACGGAAAATATAGTTGTTATAGAAGGCGGAAACCATGCCCAGTTTGGTAATTATGGTAAGCAAAAAGGGGATCCTGACGCTACGATATCAAGTGAGGAACAGCAAAATATCGCCGTTGTAGCTGTCCATGAATTTCTTGAGCAACGGAAGTAGTATTTTTTATGATTTACCTTGAGTATGTGAGCATACGGATTAGCTATGAGTCGAAGAAGCATCTGAAAATCCAGCTTTTAGGGTGTTCTCTTGACAAATCCACCTTTATATAGTAACATAATAATACTACCAATTAGCAGAAACGACAATTTACTAAGCAAAAGGAGGTTTTTTCATGGCTGATAAAAAAGAAACGTTGCACGAGGAAGAAATGAAGCAAGAATCTACTACAAAAAAGGTCGAGACTAAGAAAGAGTACCCAGCGGAAGGATTAGAGGATGTAATCTTTAACACTGCAGCAACCGAAGGTGAACTTTTGGTGAATACAGGAAGCATTCGAGCGGTGCGAAAAGAAGTAGTTGAAAACGTTAAAGCAAATCCAGAAAATCCCTTTATGGATGATCACAAGGAACCAGCATTGAACAAGGAAGAAACAAAAAAAGAGTACCCAGCGGCGGCTCTGGAAGATGTAATTTTCAACACTACAGCAACCGAGGACCAATTATTAGTGAATACGGAAAGTATTCGAGCGGTGCGAAAAGAAGTGGTTGAAAATGTAAAAACAAATCCTGTTGATGTGGGTATCAAAGAAACCGAGAAGAAAGTTTAGAATTTTATTTGTTCATATAAATTGACCTGTCTCAAAGAGAAGACTCAATGAGGCAGGTCAATCTCTGTTTCAAAATAGCTCGAATTGGAGGAACATTCTCATTGAATATTGAATAATAAGTTTTCTAAACTACATAAAAACGATTGAGGGGTGAGGTTTGCATGAATGAATTCTTTGAACAAGTATATCGAGTCGTTGAACAAATTCCTTATGGTAGAGTTGCCTCTTATGGTCAAATTGCACGCATGCTGGGAAAACCTCACGGATCTAGAGAGGTAGGAAGAGCTATGAGGTGTTGCCCAGCGGGTTTGCCCTGGCATAGGGTGGTCTTGAAGGATGGATCCATTGCCAGCAGAATGAGCGCGGATTTGCAAAGAGCCATGCTCGAAGCAGAGGGAGTGATTTTTCTTGAAGATGGGCGAATCAATATGGCTTTATACTGTTGGCTCGGATGAGTGAGGTAAGGTTTACAAGATGAAAGGATGGAGTTGAAATGAAACGAATTTTAGTAACTCTACCAGTGACAGGTTTTCACAAAAGCCAATTGGAAAATAATCGTACGAATTGTGATTTTCTCTATGTTCAAGCCTCGGAAGTGACAGAGTTTATGGTGCAAAATTCAGAGATTATCATTGGGAATGTTCCGGCTTCTTTCATCAAAGCCTCCAGCAAGTTAGAACTGCTCCAACTCAACACAGCTGGGGCCGATGCTTATATTCTACCCGGAGTTCTTGCTCCCAACACCATACTGACGAATGCCACAGGAGCTTATGGGAAAGCCGTAGCCGAACATATGTTTACCATGATGTTATCTTTACAGAAGAAGTTACATCTTTATAGAGATGACCGAATGAATGGAGATTGGAATGATTACGGAACAGTGACCTCTATCACCGATTCCACAATAACAATTGTTGGCTTGGGGGATATTGGGCTAACATTTGCTCGGCTGTCCAAAGCACTAGGTGCAGCGTATGTGATCGGTTTGAAGAGCCGAAAAAGCGATTGTCCCAAAGAAGTGGATGAATTGCATCTAATGAACGACTTCTATGAAGTTGTTGCAAAATCTGATGTTGTTGTATCGTTTCTTCCCAAAACTCCTGCAACTTTCCGGTTATTTAATGCGGAGTTTTTCTCGCAAATGAAGAAAACCGCGATCTTTCTAAACGGAGGACGGGGTACTTCTGTTGACCAAGAGGCCCTATTATGGGCCATACAGAACCAAGAGATTTCTGCCGCCGGTCTCGATGTTACTGACCCTGAACCGCTACCCAGCGAACATCCGCTGTGGAAAGAAAGAAATATCATGATAACTCCTCATGTAGCAGGGTATTACCACTTGCCTGCGACATTGGACAAAATTGTGGAAATCTCGGCTACGAATCTTGAAAAATTTTTGGCCTCAAAGCCACTTCAGAATATCGTGGATTTCGAAACAGGTTATCGAAAATAGAATCATTGTGCAGGATTCTTTCGTTTTATTGTAGAAAAGACTTTCAAAGCCATTGTTGAATATTCATAAGGAGGAATCGAAATGAGCATGTTTTGTTATCAATGTCAAGAAACAGCTAAGAATCAGGGGTGTACAGTAGCGGGTGTTTGTGGGAAAAAAGAAGACGTGGCAAATATTCAAGACTTATTGATCTATACAATTAAAGGAATAGCTCAAATTGTAAAAAAGGCAGATTTAGATGTTAAGGATCTTGGCGAATTGAATCACGAAATGCTGAAAAGCCTGTTTATGACGATTACGAATGCTAATTTCGATAAAGAAGCTCTTGAACAACAGATCAAGAAAATGCTTCTTCATCGAGAAGGGTTAAGGACCGGGTTAAGAATTGAAGGGTTACATGATGCCTGCACCTATCAAGTTTCAACCATCAAAGAAATTGAAGACAAAGCAAATAGTTCAATAGTTAGAATTTTAGCAACAGAGAATGTAGATGTTCGATCTTTAAGGGAACTTATTACTTATGGGCTAAAAGGAATGGCTGCTTATGGTGAACATGCTCTAAATATTGGTAAAGAGAGTTATGAAATTTATAATTTTATTTATGAAGCATTAGCAGCAACATTGGACGATCATCTATCGATTGAAGACTTG
Source organism: uncultured Eubacteriales bacterium (assembly GCA_964425745.1). Classification (GTDB taxonomy): domain Bacteria; phylum Bacillota; class JAAYKD01; order JAAYKD01; family JAAYKD01; genus CALCNS01. The sequence goes on from CAYRNW010000024.1 coordinate 15,819, forward strand.
GTTAATCTAACACTAAAGACAGGTGAATTTGGTGTTAAGGCTATGGCACTTCTAGATGAGGCGAATACTTCTAAATATGGAAATCCGGAAATTACGGAAGTAAATATTGGTGTTAGAAACAACCCTGCTATTTTGATTTCAGGACATGACCTGGTAGATTTGGAAATGCTTTTGGAACAAACAAAAGGAACTGGTGTGGATGTTTACACCCATGGTGAAATGTTACCAGGACATTATTATCCCGCTTTTAAAAAGTATGATCATTTCGTTGGCAATTATGGGGGATCTTGGTGGAAGCAAATAACGGAATTTGAAACCTTCCATGGGCCGATTCTATTTACAACAAACTGCATTGTGCCACCCAAATCTGAAGAAGTTAGACAAAGAATCTACACAACAGGTGCTTCTGGGTATCCTGGTTGCCAACATATTCTTCCTGATAAGAATGGGATGAAAGATTTTTCTGCGATTATTGAACATGCTAAGAAATTGAAAGCACCTCAAGAAATAGAAACCGGGAAAATTGTCGGTGGATTTGCTCATCATCAAGTTATTGCTTTGGCAGATAAAGTAGTTGATGCCGTTAAGTCCGGAGCTATTAAAAAGTTTTTCGTTATGGCAGGATGCGATGGTAGAATGAAGTCTCGAGAATACTATACAGAGTTTGCGAAGGCCTTGCCCAACGATACGGTGATTCTCACTGCAGGGTGTGCAAAATACCGATATAACAAACTCGACCTGGGAGATATAGGTGGTATCCCTAGAGTTTTAGACGCAGGTCAATGTAATGATTCCTATTCTCTGGTCGTAATTGCTTTAAAATTGAAAGAGGTTTTTGGCTTAGATGATGTTAATAAACTTCCCATTGCCTATAACATTGCTTGGTACGAGCAAAAGGCGGTAATTGTACTACTTGCACTTCTTTACTTAGGAGTGAAAGATATTCATCTTGGACCAACACTCCCAGCCTTTTTATCGGAAAATGTAGCTAGTGTTTTGGTTGAAAAGTTTGGTATAACCGGAATCGGCACCGTTGAAGATGATATCAAATTGTTTATGGAATAGAGAAATCAATATTTATACAAGCCCCCGTCCGTCTTACAAAGGACGAGGGGCTTTGTGGTTTTAAGGTTAGATTAAATTTAAGCCCTTCTAATGATAACTATTAGGATAGAAGGAGTTTGCTCCTGACATTGTCGAAGAGAAAAGTTGGATTAAATTACCTGTTCTATGTAAATGAAGATTTCCTCAAACAACACTTTCTTGCTACAGCAGATGTCAGATACTTCTTCAGATTAAGCCTTAATGTGGGTGGGGGTGTTTATATGAATTGGCAGTGCGAGGTGGAAAGTAGGATCAAAAAAGGAAATCAGGTTCTCTTTGATAAGAATGGTGCTTTTTTGGCCGATTTGGTCGCTGTGATTCAGCAACAGAATCATCGAGCATTGGTCTTATGGGCATTCGAATTTGCAGATGAAACAGTTAAATCAATGTTAGAAAAATATCCAAATGAACACCGATTAGAAACCGCTGTCCTACTTTCAAAAGATTGGGCTTTTGGAAAAATCAAAATGTCCTTCGCTAAACAAGCGATTTTGAAAGCTCATGCAGCAGCCAAAGATATGACTTCTCTTGAGGACCTTGCGTTATGCCATGCTGTTGGCCAAGCTTGCAGTGTGGTACATACGCGCGGACACTCTATTGGGTATCCAATCTACGAATTAACATCATTGGTTCGGAAATATGGGTTGCCAAAATGCGAAAAGTTTGTCGAGGAGCGTAAACAACAATTTGTAGACAGACTCTTGTTTTGGCAAAAACACGAACAAGAAGATAGCTATGAATGGGCTGCTTTTTTGATTAAAACTGAATAGTAACCTAAAACAAGAACCATGAAAAATTAATTTCGTTCTGTATACCATGGAAGGAAATTCGGAAAGACACAGGATTACGATTCGAACATATGAAGCCTTTTATTCGCGAAGAAAGTTTGAGGTAGAAGGGAATTTTTATTTAAAGGGGATGCCTATTTTGAACGAAGAAATTAAACACTATATTGAGAAATACAGTAATGAAATTCAACAAATGTTTATGGAAATCAGAGAAATAGCGGTTCAATCTTTTCCTGATGTTGTTGAAGAAAAAATGTGGGCAAAATTACCTAGTTATTATGTTAACGAACGCTTTGTGCGAGTCATACCGTTCAAAGATCATATCAATATTGAAGCCAGTGCTCTCATCCAACATGCCAATGAACTCACCCTGTATAAGATCACACCCAAGGGTATGCTTCAAGTTTATGCGAAACAGAAGATTCCGCAGGAAATTTTAGCAGTTGGTTTTAAACAAACCTTTTTAGGGTAAAGTATGCGAAAGTTAATTCGCTAAAGAAAATATATCTTGGGTTGAAAGGATGGAGTATGAACATTCCAAATGAAACAAACCTTGTTTTTGAGAGCATTAAAAAAACGCTCGCCGGGAAGTTGATTGGCGTTTATCTATATGGCTCAGCTGTTATGGGCGTTTTAAGACCTGAAAGCGATGTGGATATCCTTGTCATTATCAACGTTGATTTAAATACTGGTGAACGAAGAGAGCTTTGCAACGAACTTATGAAAATATCAGGCTAAGTAGGCAATTTGCAAGGGACTAGACCTCTCGAAGTCATTGTAACGGATGTTCGGAAAATCGTTCCATGGAAGTATCCACCAGAATGCTCGTTTCAATATGGCGAATGGTTAAGAAAAGATTTTGAGAATGGAAAGATTCCCGAGCCGAGATTCGAAACGGATGTAGCAATACTTTTAACTCAAGTTAGACAAAGCAGTCAAACGCTTTTTGGTCCCAAAGCTCAAGAAATTTGCCCATTGTACCGATTTCACACTTGAGGAAGGCTCTTACAGATTCTTTACCAGGATTAGTCGCAAATCTCAAAGGTGACGAACGTAATGTTCTTTTAACTTTAGCTAGAATGTGGTTAACGATTTCCACCGGAGAAATCACTTCTAAAGATATCGCTGCAGAATGGGCTATGACCCGATTAACCAAAAGCCAAGCTGGCTTGATGGAGACCGCTCGCAGTGCTTATCTTGGAGAATGTGATGATCAATGGCAGGAAACTACGATGGAGTTGGATGAGTTGGTAGCTTCACTGAGGCACAATACTTTGATTGAGGATTTCAAGCTAAGGGTAGAGATCCTTTAACCGGCAAAAAAGCAAATTTGTGATTGATTTAAAGGAGGGCTAAGCATGGTTATCGTTGATGTCACCAAAGAGAATGTCACATCGGCGGGTGAGATACATTCTTTATCGTGGAAGAAATCTCATGAAGCCTTTTGCAGCAAAGAGTTTATTGAGAAACATACAGCTGAGAGGCAAACAGACTATTTGCGTCAGAAAATGAGCAAAGGAAGCAATATTTATATGCTAATAGACGATGAGTTGCCAGTGGCAATTATCTCAATTACGGGGTCACTCATTGAAGACTTGTATGTTCGCCCTGACTGCCAGCAAAAAGGATACGGCACCACACTATTAAATTCATCATTATCAAAATGTTGTGCTACACCTATGCTCTGGATTCTTGAGAACAATTCTGCAGCACAGCGATTTTATGAAAAAACGGCTTCCTTCTAACAGGGAAACGCAAAAATGTCACCTCGGGCTTAGATGAATTGGAGATGACTTTCACGCTGTCCTGAGAGAGGACCTCTTGATATAGTCTGATTTTAATGAGTAAAACTGTGAAGGACATGACGCTCGAAGAATTGATTACTTCAATTTGATCCCACGATTGTCGATGTGTTTATCAATAAAGTCTTCTAAAAATAACGAAATCGGAGTCAAGACATGAAGCACAAAACCAAAAACATTCTTCTTGTTTTAGTATTCGTAAGTATTTTGGCCTTGGGATTTCGGATTATTACAGATCATGAACTCTTCACAAAGAAGTTTTTTTCTGAGGCAGATCTACAAACAATCGAAACAGAAAAAGATGTACCAAAATTCAGGGGCATGTTAGAAGTCAAAGAAGGGGAAATGTTGGAGCGTGATATTATTCCCCAGTTATGCCAGGTTTTTGATTTGACAGAACAAGATGTCAAGGATTTATTAGAGCGCCCAATAACATCGAACTTAATTCATGAGAAATTGACTGATTTTAGGCGACTGGAAGGGGTGATTCCTCCCGGAACGTACGATGTACCTGTTGGAGAATCATTGGATCATTGGATAGAGCGAATCGTAATAGAGGCTGAAAAGCGATACACAACCCTTCTTGCGCAAGCAGACGGAATTAATACTTTGAAGCCCTATGAACAACTCATCATAGCCTCGATTGTGGAAGCCGAGTGTTTGGCAAAAAAGCAGTATACTGAGACGGCAGCAGTTTTTCTGAACCGATTTGCCGATCAAAGTGCTCTGCAAAGTTGCGTAACTGCGGAATACGCGCTGGGTTTTCAGCGAGCATTCCTCTACGAGGAAGATATCATAGTTCAAGACCCCTATAACACGTACGTTGTGAATGGACTCCCGTTGGGACCGATTTGTAGTGTAGGAGATCAAAGTCTGTTAGCCGCTATTCAGCCATCTCAGTACCCGTTACTTTATTACTTCTTTTATGACTATCTCCAAAATGAGATGTTTTTTTATTCAGACTATACCGCGTTCGCAACAGAAGCAGCCGAATCAAAGGAACGTTTCATAGCAAATCCGCCTGTGGAATTGTACCAGAAAATCAACAAACAAATTCTCTTTGGCTCTTCAAACCCCCAATAGGTTTAAAAAATTGAGAATATGAAAATATGATCGCAATATTTCTGAGGTGTTGATGCTACACGAAGGAAGGATAGTCTATATATTTGCCGAAGGTAAATAGTAGGTATAATTGAAAAGGATGTGTTTTCTATGACTAAGTTAAAAGTCTTAGTGCCACTTGATGGTTCTGAAAAAAGTTTACACTCTCTCAATTGGTTGAAAAAATTCCTTACAAAGGAAGAAGCCGAAGTTACTTTGCTTAACGTCATTGAACTCTCTACTTACATACCTCAAATGTCCTCCCTGGGTGATAGTTCATTATATGATTTTAGTCAAATATACGAAATTTCTAAAAAACGAAGCATAGAAACCTTAGAAGAAGGAGAGAAACATATAGAAGGCTATAATGTAGAAATACTTTCTTTGGAAGGTCAAAGCGGAGATATGATTCTTGAAACAGCAAAAGAAGGTGGGTTTGACTTAATTATAATGACAAAATCAAGCGTTATGGGTCTTTCCAGATTGATCGGTTCGGTTACCTCAAAGGTGGTTCGCGATTCTGAAGTTGCAGTCGTAGTTGTACCGGAGTAAGCTCGTAGCAACGTTCGATTTTTGTCACTAAATCAACTTGACACAACTCCTCATCTGTTGTACTCTTTGATAGTAAGTAAATGAAGAGACAACATTTGACTTGCAGCAACAGAAAAAGAAAGAGGAGGAAACAATCATGATTCAATTACCCGAGGTCGTTCTTCAAGCGTGGGAGAATCGAGAAAAAGCAATTATCTTAACAACTGTCAACGAACAGGGCGTCCCGAACGCGATTTACGCTACTTGTGTTTCAAAATTCAACGACAACACTTTCGTAGTTGCCGACAATTATTTTGACAAAACCCGAGCGAATATTCTCGCGAAAAGTGCTGGTTCACTGCTGTTCATTACAAAAGAAGGCAAGTCTTACCAGTTGAAAGGTACTTTCACGTATCACAAAGACGGTGAGATTTTCGAAGATATGAAGAAATGGAATCCTACTAGACTCCCGGGTCACGCAGCGGCTGCCCTTCATGTAACAGAAGTATTTGCAGGTTCCAATAAATTGGCATAGAAACGCAAATCATTCATAAAGTCCTCTGGAATCGCAAGTTGATTCCAGAGGACTTTATTTAAATTTACGGTGACAAACTGCTTTTGACGATTAAGAAGAACAAGTATGGTTTCTGTGAGAACACTATAGGATCCCGTGCGGATTTTATTGTACAGGAAAAAGGTATGAAAGCGTGCATCATAAGTCGATAATATGCTATAATGTTAGAAGAGTACATAGATGTTTATTAGGAGGAGAGAAGATGATTAGAAGAAGCACGGTTGTGTTCATTGTTATTTTCACAATCTTCGTATTTGGCTTGAATCAAGCTTACGCATCAACTGAATCAGTATGGGTTCCGGTGACGCTTCCAACATTCAATGTTGTATTGAACGGGATCGATATGGACAATCAAAATAGTAAATATCCCTTCATAGTATATAAGGAAATTACTTATTTTCCCATGACCTATAATGCTTGTAGATTTTTGGGGTTGGAATCCAACTGGAAGGGGATGGAAGAGGGCTTAAGGATTGATATGTCAGACATCTCTGCTGCGTATTCTCCTGATCGCACAGAGATTTGGAATAGTAGCAGTTATTCGGCAACGATTCCTACTTTCCCTATCCATGTCAATGGGAAGTTGATCGATAACAGCACTGAAGAATATCCGTTTCTAATATTTCGCGATATCACCTATTTCCCAATAACTTGGAGGTTTGCGTACCAAGAGTTTGGCTGGGGCTACAGGTTTGATCCCGAATTAGGACTTTCCATCCGTTCAAATACGATTCAGATTCGTCAAAGCGTTTTGCCAGAAGACAGAGACACCACTAAGGAGACGATGGCAATTGCAGGCGGTTATGTGTATTATGTTGGTGCCAATGGTCAAATCATGCAATCGAGTATCGATCTGAACCAGGTACCGGTCCATAAAGTTGTGTTTCAACTACCCATTAACAGTTTCTGGGGTGGCTCAGACTATGTTTTACCAAAGTTGTATTCTGAAGACGGAAAGGCGTATCTATCGTACTATAGTGGAGGAGCTACCATGGGCACGGACTACCTTTATTATATAACCAGCGATGGAGCATCCTTAATCAATAATACAAGAAACGCAAGGGTGTCTTTTGGGGAGATGGAGTTTCAATGGTGGATCGGTTCTGCTCCGGGTCCTGGGAATCTGTATATGAAAACCCCAGAAACCGTAGATTCCAATGAGTTGGGATACCCAGGTTGGAAGAACATTGGTGATCCAAAGTATCTCTACGGTTGGAATTGGCATTTGAATGATGGGAACGATACCAAACAGCAAGGGGCAGGGGGAACCGGTTCGCGGGAGGGTTTCCTTATAGGGGATGATTTCTATATTTTGGCATTTGACACCAAGGCAGCGGAGGAATATATGCAACACGGAGGGACTAAACCGACAACCGGTTTGTATCGGGTGGACTGCAAGACCAATGATACGACAAGAGTAAGCGAACAGGTCGTTACAGGGTTCAGAGTAGAGGGGGATGTCGTTTATTATCATAATGAATTTTCCGAACTCTTTAAATATGACATTTCGGAAGATAAGGAGTATCCACTTTTATTATCGTTTGAGAGAGGAAACGAATTCATTGAGCGTTTCGAAGTTTTGGGTGGCCAGATCTATTTTGAATGTGGAGCAAGTCATGAACTTAAGAATTCTGATTTTGAAACAATCGGATGGGGTGTGCACGAACTGAAATTGACGGGGTCTGATAAGGAGTATCTAGCGTGCACTTTATCGGGAAATTTTGAGCTGCCCGATAAAATACTTGTTTTTAATCAAGAAGGAAAAATTGTCTTCAGATCATCAGATGACGCTTACGCAATAACGGTTGAAGAGGATAAAGTTTACTATTTCAATAAAGATACGAACACCATTTGCATTGGAGATTTAAGCTCTATTTTGAAATGAAGATTGAAAGAGAAGGAAACATACATGAATAAAGCACCGGAAGGTATCCCTCAAGCCGGGGAGAGTCAAGAGAAGCTTCATCAGCGACGGCCTCGATATAAAGGCACGCACCCAAAGGCATTTCAGGAGAAGTATAAAGAATTACAGCCCGAATTGTATGCAGATACAGTAGCGGAAATCATACAAAAAGGGAAGACTCCTGCTGGAATGCATCGTCCTATCTGTGTCAAAGAAATCTTGGAAATCTTACAAATTACACCTGGGCAGATTGGATTGGATGCAACTTTAGGGTATGGTGGTCATACGGAAGAAATATTAAAAGCTCTTAGAGCACAGGGGCATTTGTATGCCATTGATGTCGATCCCCTAGAATTGCCACGGACTCAAGCTCGATTGGAGAACCTAGGATATGGTCCAGATCTATTAACGATTAGACAATTGAATTTCTCTGCCATCGATCAAATCATCCCGGAAAGCGGACCTTTGAATTTTATTTTAGCGGATTTGGGCGTCTCTTCGATGCAAATCGACAACCCGGAAAGAGGATTCTCCTTTAAACGAGAAGGCCCTTTAGACTTGCGACTCAATCCTAATAAGGGGAAGTCTGCTGCTGAGCGGTTGAGTACAATCACGCTTGAAGAGCTACAGGGAATGTTAACGGAGAACGCAGATGAACCCAACGCGGCGGTGATTGCTCGAGCGATTATTTCTGAAAGAAGAAAAGGCTTCGCGATTACAACCACAACTCAACTTCAGCAAATCATCAAAGAAGCTTTGAAGATTTTGCCTGGAAGGAACCGTGAGGACGAGATCAAAAAAGCGTGTCAGCGTTGTTTTCAGGCCTTGCGAATCGATGTTAATCACGAATTAGAAGTGTTATATACATTTTTGGAGAAACTACCTTCTGTCCTAGCTCCGGGTGGACGAGTAGCAGTCTTATCATTCCATTCCGGTGAAGATCGGTTGGTTAAAAAGTCTTTTCAGCATTTTTTCCGCGAAGGCGTATATCGAGAAATAGCTCCAGATCCGATTCGACCATCTTTAGAAGAATGCAACAGCAATAGCCGGGCTAAATCGGCAAAATTACGTTGGGCAATCAAAGCATAACATTTTCAAGAGCTAAAACAAGCATTAAAAACAGAAAAGATAGCATACACAAGCTTGTGTTGCTATCTTTTTTTACCTTTTCTATTTGGCGATTTCTTGCCAAGCCTTCAGATATTCCTCTTTGTTTTTATAAATAGGTTCAAAATTCCTAATAATCCCTTGTGCTACTGCAGCATCATCATACAGTAGGTCGATGATTGTCATCGCCATGGCTTTTGTTGGGGCAATGTAGAACAATTCAGGATCTTCGACCTGATAATCACTGGAATGCCCAACACCGCTCGCACCACCGATATAAGGATGAATGGCAGGCATAAGATGCATGATATCACCGAAATCGCTACTGCCGGTCGTATGTCCATTGTTGATCACATTGGATTCTCCTACAACCTCTACAGCATTGGTGTAGAACAATTGGTTCATCTCTTTGTTATTGATACGAGGCATATATCCGGGAATTTCTTTGATTTCTACATCGGCGCCCATAGCATAAGCTCCGGCTCTGAAGGCACGGTTGACTTTTTGAGAAGCATCGGTAACCCCTGCCATGGTTTTCCCACGAACGTAGGTTTCAATGCGAACATCGGCAGGAACCACATTGACGAGGTCACCACCTTTGGTAATAATGGGGTGGACTCGGATCGTATCCTTCTCTTGGAAGGTTTCTCTTTGAAGTGCCACGGCCTGGAGACCTAGGGTTGCGGCATTCAAAGCATTGATACCCAAATGAGGTGCCGCCCCAGCATGTGCTTCTTTCCCGGTGTATTTTACATATTTGACAATAAAGCCGGTGCTGGTTTCAGCAATCTCAATTTTGTTGCTGGTGACGCCATGGCACATCATTGCCATATCAATGTCATCAAAGCAACCAAGTTTGATCATCTCTTGTTTTCCACCGATGAAACTGATGACCCCTTTTTCTATGAGGTCGTTTCGATACTCAATCTCCACTGCTTCTTCTGCCGGAGTGGCCATGAGTACAACTTCACCGTCTAGCTCATCCATAACTCCACTGTATTTGAGCGCCATGCCGGTTCCCAACATGGAAGCAATCTGCATGAAATGTCCACAGGAATGAGAAGCTCCGGTTACAGGATCTGCTTGGGGATGAGTAGGGCAGACAACCGCGTCCAATTCTCCCATAACGGCTATCTTGACTTTCGAGCTTTTCCCCTTTAATCTTGCAATAGAACCGGTCAAAGCAACTTTATTTTTGAACTCGAGACCCATTTTTTTAAAAATGCTTTCAACAAAAGCTGCCGTTTTATATTCTTTGTAGCCTAATTCGGGTGCAACTCGGATGGTCTCTCCGATTTTAAAGATTTCTTCACGGTGTTGGTCTATCGTGTCACAAACCAGTTTTTTCATTGCTTCTTTGTCCATGTTGATCCTCCTTTTACTAATGGGGACTTGTTAGGTGAAGTATATCACACGTTTGAGTAAAAATACAAGTTACTGTATAAAACTGTGGCTTTGAAATTGCAAAGGAATTCAGGTGTTCAAAGTGGAATTTTAATTGTTATAGTTTGTTTGACAGCAAATTTTCAGAAAATCAAAACAGGTTACTGTGGGAAGTGTGGAGTAGTAGTGATGAATGTAAACACTGTAAGAAATGACAATAATGATAGCTCTGGTATGTTAAGAGGATTACTCTTGTTCTATGTTCCGTTGGGGTTATATTCTATGATTATGATGACATCGCATAGTGTGATGAATTTAGGGGTTTCAAGAGCTGCCAATGCTGAAATTGGATTAGCGGCATTTTCGGTAGCAATGAATATTATGAATATGTTTGCTTCCCCTTGTTTTACCTCGCGGCAATTGTTGGTAACCTTTGCACACGACAAGAAATCATTAGCGGTAACTAGATCCATGATGATTAAACTTGGTGTATTTTCATTAATCATGTTGGCACTCTTGGCACTAACGCCAATAGGGGATTTTGTCTTTGTGAAGATTTTCAATACACCGGCAAATCTATTGAATGATGTCAGAGCCGCAGCCGTTTTAACGCTCTCTTTACCTTTTATCTATACGCTCCGTTCTTATGCACAAGGAATTTTGATTGTTGTCAAGAAAACACAGTATCTAACCTATACCGTCGTAATTCGGATTCTATTTATGATTGGACTGGCTTTTGTCTTGCCCCAAATTAGTGTTTTAACCGGAGCCATGATTGGAATCATGATTTGGACATCAGGAATGGCGTTGGAAGCTGTAATTAATTATTTATTTTCAAGGGGTAGTTATAATGAATTACCGGAAGAACCTGATTACGAGTCGGGGAAGCAGGTTCTCACCACACAGCAAGCGTTTACATTTATTTGGCCGCTACTCGTAACGTCATTCATATGGACCTTAGGTTTACCCATGATCAACTCTGGGTTGGGACGCACCAGTAATCCGGAACTCGCCTTAGCAACCTTTCAGGTTTCTCGAAATTACGTTTGGATCATTCTCGGCTTCATAGAAAACAATATGCGCCAGGTTCCTTTGATTTTTGGGACCAGCGAAGCAAAAATGAAGTACCTCAAGAAGTTTAACTTGGGTATTGGTGTAATCCTAATGGCGGCAGTTGCTTTGTTAGCGCTGACTCCGGTGGGGAACTGGGGATTGCTCAATATTATTGGAGTAAGTGAGAGCATTGCTAACGCTAGCCGTCCGGTATTGATTGTCTTAATCGCATTACCGGTCATTCTGGCTTATACCGAGTTTTACACCGGATTATTGATGAAAGTCAATAATACAAAAGCATTGAGTATTGGCAAAGTCATCAATCTTTCTGTAACCATTAGTTCTGTTATTGCCATGTCCGTTTTAATGCCACAATTAGGTGCTACAGCAGCAGCAATTGGTGTAATCATTGGTTATGTTGCAGAGTTAATTTTTCTCTATGTTATTTATGAAAAATATACAACGACTGAGTAATCCATAAACGAGGAGGAGAGAAGCATGCCTTCGTCTAGAACAATTGTTGCAGGCATTCTTTTGGCCTTTGCATTAGCTTCATTTTGGATTAGTTACTTACAGTTCAATGAAAAAGGGATATTGCTCAATAATGCCTACCTTTATGCATCCAAAGAAGAGCGAAAAAGGATGAATAAGAAACCACATTATCGGCAGTCAGCTATCGTTTTTTCAGGGATTGGCGTGATTTTTTTATTGAATGCGATTCAAAGCATGATTCAGAGTGATTGGATCTTTTATGTGGTCATCGGCCTAGCAATCTTGTTGCTAGCATATGCTATCAAATCGACAATTGACCTTAACCAGATAAAATAAGCTTAATCGTTAAGAAAGTAAACAATGGCATTTTTGCGCCCCCATGCTACAGCATCTGCATGCGTAGAGAAACCTAGATCCAAATGAGTAGCAAAAATCGCTCCACCGGTATCTCCGGCAACTGCATAGCCATAACCTTCAATGTAAAGCTTGGTTCCGAAGGGGATAACACTTGTATCAACACCAACGACCCCGTATCCTTGTGCTAATCCGCTTGCTGTTATACCATAGCCATAGTCACCCGGATTTTTTCCGCAGCAAAGATAACAGGAACAGTAGCCGGTTGTGCTCATGTTGAGTGTTTTATAAGAATTCAATGTAGCTCCGTTGGCCAATTGAACCTGGGTACCGTATTCTTCTACCTGGTTTACCACCTTCACTTTTTCTTCGGTATTCTGAAGTGTCTTACTTACGATCACTCCGTCTTCGCTGATTACTAGATACGTGCTGGTCGTTAAACCATCGATACCGCTGACAGTGACTTTTTTGTAAGCAGCGGGTAAATCACTTCGGGGGATCGAGGTTGTGCTAAAGGGTACAACAATACTTTCGGTCAAAATTTCTTGGTTGACACGAATAACCTGAATCGCAATGTCTTTTGTAATAGGTGTCGATGGATCTGGTTGAATACGATCAAACTCGCCAACTTCTAATGCTAACTCTAGCAATAAATCTTCAACTGTCAAAGCGGAGCTTTCTCCGCTGTTTGTTGTTCCGTCAACAGTAATTGTATACGAAACACCGTAATAGACCGTAACGATTAAATCATCGGTCAATTTTTCATGGATTTCCGGAATCACTCGGTCCGATTCTCGCAAAACGATCTTGCTTTCTTGCAGAAGATCGCCAACGGTAGCTTTCATCGTAATAATCGCACTTTCGTTGTCAGGGGTAATTAAAGTGATGTGTTTCAGTTGGCCTTGGTAGAATAACGCACCGGCTAAGCCAATGCTTACCATGAGGATCAGGAGTACTAGAATTTTTTTTTGAGAGATCAATTCCACATATTTTTTAAAATTCACTTTTTTTAATCATCCTTTCCCAGGAGAGAGCATAGTTGATATTAACTTCTCTCTCTTCTTTTGTCAAGGAAAGCAGTTCAACGACCAATAGTGGGAGGTCAAATATGAGAATCAATAATTACATCAGTTCAACAGGACTATGCTCCAGAAGACAAGCGGACGAACTGATCGAACAGGGAAAAGTTAAGGTCAATGGAAAACTTGCCACGATTGGATTAGTAGTGAACCCAGAAGATAAGATCGAGGTCAATGGTGAATTGTTAAAGAGAACTAAGGCACATGTCTATATTGCCTTAAATAAACCCACAGGGATTACTTGCACTACAGAACGTCATGTGAAAGGAAACATCATTGAGTTTATCAATCATCCCAAGCGCATTTTCCCCATTGGCAGGTTAGATAAAGATTCTGAAGGGTTGATCCTCCTTACCAGCGATGGAAGTATTGTCAACGAGATTTTAACAGATAAAAACAAATATGAGAAAGAGTATGTTGTAACGGTAGACCAAGTGATCACTCCTGCTTTTCTCGAGGGCTTGTCCGCTGGGGTTCGCATTTTTAATCCTGTAAAGGACGAATTTACGATAACAAATCCTTGTAAGATCGTTAAATTGAATTCCAAGATTTTTAGAATCACACTGACTCAAGGTCTTAATCGGCAAATCAGAAGGATGTGTGCTGCTTTTGGATATGAGGTAGTAAAATTGAAGCGCATTCGCATCATGAATATTGAGTTGAAAGATCTACCACTGGGAATGTGGAGAGATTTGACAAAGGGAGAGGTCGGCAGTTTATTGGCTACCGTGGATGTCGATCGAATTAAATAGAATCGGAAGAGGTAAAAGATGTTTCAATAAAGAGAGATGAACCTAGAAGAGTCAACTAAGATTAAACAGATAGATGCTACCTGTTACATTGAAAATGCGTGGAGGATGAATCACGAAGCTGGCGAGTATGAACTGATTAAAATAGATTGGACGGACTTTGAGCTTCCGAACGGTTTTGAGTGGCATCTTGAACGCTTTGAAAAGACTTTACAATCCGGTGGCAAGGCCTTTGGGTGCTTTGACGATGATACGCTAGCAGGATATGCAACGCTAGACGCAGGAGTGTTTGGAAGAGAAGTGAAGTATGTACTGTTGGACCAAATGTTTGTCTCTAAAGACTACCGTGGCAAAGGCATAGGAAAAGAGCTTATTTCTCTTTGTTCAAGACAAGCGCTCAAGTTCGGGGCGAAAAAATCTATCTTTGTGCCGGGTCTTCTGAGGACACTATTGCATTCTATTGTAAATTGGGCTGTAAGCCCGCTTTGGAAAGAAATGACGAATTGTTCCAAGAAGATCCAAACGATATTCAACTTGAACTGAAGTGCAGTGAAGACAAATGTTGTTCTTGATCTGACACATTCTACAATGAATTATGAGCCATTCATAGAACTGATCTCGATAAAAAACATCCTGCTATTGGTTATCGAATGCTGGTTGGCACAAGCGAGTTCTCAAATATTGCCGAGGGGGTACTCAGCCATCATGAACGATGGGACGGCAATGGCTATCCTAAGGGAATAAAAGGGAATGAGATTCCGATTGAGGCAAGAATAATAGCCATTGCTGATGCATATGATGCGATGACTACCTCTAGACCCTATAGAAAAGTGGGTATGTCTTTGGAGAAAGCCAGACAGGAATTGATCAAAGGAGCAGGGACTCAATTTGATCCTGAGATCGTCAATTTGATCATCAAGGAAAAACTGATATAGTTCTTTGGGAGAGAAGTGGGGGTGTAGACCCTTGCTTCTCTTTTTTGAACGAATACGTAAAGTTTAGCTATGATTGTATCAAAAACGCACTTTAATCACACCAAATAAAAGGAGCTGGGTAATACCTTGTCGAAATCTACTATAAATACCAATAAAATACCTTTGGGATGACTAGTACGAAACAGGAGGGAAGACACATGCATTATAACTTGCTCATTGGGGGTGCCGCTGGTCAAGGGATCGATACAATGGCTGCCATCTTCGGTAAACTCCTAAAAAAAGAAGGTTATGCTTTTCTCACATCATTCGATTTTATGTCAAGGATTCGAGGGGGTCATAACTTTATCCTCATTCGCTTTGGAGATCAACCGGTCTTCTCTCATAGTATGAAGCTCGATGGTCTTATTGCGCTTGACGATGCTACAGTAAGTCTTCATCTTAATGAATTAAAGGAAGACGGGTTCATCCTTTGCGATGAAAAAATCAAAACAGGTGATAAACGGGCTATAAAGATCCCCATGACTGATCTTGCCAAAGAGCTTGGAAATCCGAGGGTTGCCGGTAGCATTGCCACGGGGGTTCTTTTGAAGCTTTTTGATTTGTCACTGGATGGAATCCAAGAGATTTTAAAAACTGAGCTGGACGAAAAATACATTCAAATCAATCTGAAAGCTTATGATAAAGGATATGAACTAGTAGAAACCCGTTACAACAAACTGAAAGCCGATTACTCCAAAAATATGATTATCAATGGTAATAAAGCAGTTGCTTTTGGAGCATTGGCAGCAGGGCTTAAGTTTTATTCCGCATACCCCATGTCACCGTCTACCGGTATCATGGAATTTTTGGCTGCTCATAGTACAGAACTCGATTTAGTCGTGGAGCAAGCAGAGGATGAAATCGCTGCCATCAATATGGTGCTTGGAGCTTCTTACGCTGGAGCACCATCGATGACCGGAACTTCAGGGGGAGGCTTTTCACTCATGGTTGAAGCTTTGGGGTTAAGTGGTATTGCAGAAATCCCAATCGTGATTGTTGATGTTCAGCGACCGGGACCGGCGACAGGGTTACCGACTAGGACTGAGCATCGTGATCTGCGCTTTGTCATCCATGCTTCCCAAGGCGAATTTCCCAGAAAGGTCATCGCCCTGCGCAATCATGAAGATGCCTATCTTCAAACGATTCGAGCCTTCCATACAGCTGAGAAGTATCAGATTCCTGTCATCATTCTCAGTGATCAGTATTTGGCTGATAATTCTTCAACGGTTAATCCATTCACTCTGCCAAAGGAAGCCAAAAAAAACCAACCTGAAGTTTCAGCAGGTGAATACAAGCGCTATCTCCTCACCGAAAACGGGATTTCTCCAAGGTTAATCCCAGGACAAACAACAAAATTGGTCTTGAGTGATAGCGACGAACATGATGAGCTTGGATTGATCACGGAATCCGCCGAGGTTCGAAACAGCATGGTGGAAAAGAGGACACGCAAACTCATTGGGGTTGCAGAAGAACTTGAAGAACCGGATTTCTTTGGTTCACTGAAGGCAGAGGTGCTATTGCTTGGCTGGGGCTCCACCTGGGGACCTATTAAAGAGGCAGTAGAACTCTTGAATTTAGAAACCCCCAATCGATTTAGTGCACTGGTCTTTGGAGACGTATTCCCGCTTCCGGAAAAATTGTTAAGGGAAAAAGCGAAACAAGCTCAAGTGATTATCAATATTGAACAAAATGAAACCGGCCAATTTGCAGGATTGATTCGAGAAAAGACAGGGATAGTATGCACAACAAGCATTTTAAAGTATGATGGACGCCAGATTACCGGAGAAGAAATTGCTGAACGCGTGAAGGGGGTATTGATGTGAGCCAACACGAATTTTTTACTAGAGAAACTGCTTGGTGCCCGGGTTGTGGGAATTTTAGTATTTTGAGTTGTTTGAAAAAAGCGTTGGAAAAACTCGAACTGGAACCCCACAAGGTGCTCATGGTAGCAGGGATTGGGCAAGCTGCCAAGACACCCCAATACATTAGTGCTAATGCGTTTTGCGGACTTCATGGTAGGGCCTTACCGCCAGCTGTGGCTGCAAAGATTGTCAATGAAGAACTGGTTGTAATCCTTGATACCGGAGACGGGGATTCCTATGGCGAAGGAGGAAACCACTTTATCCATAACATTAGGCGTAATGTTGATATTAGTCATTTCGTTCACGATAATCAAATCTATGGGCTTACCAAAGGTCAAGCCTCACCGACAACGCAGATTGGCCATATCACAGGAGCTCAACCCGATGGCAGTATCAATACCCCTTTGAACCCTTTACTAATCGCGTTGGCAGCGGGTGCAGGTTTCGTTGCTCGCGGCTTCGCCGGGGATCAGGAACAATTGACAGAATTAATGCAGCAAGCGATTCGCTTCAAAGGTTACGCACTTCTTGATATTCTACAACCTTGTGTTAGCTTCAATAAAATCAATACCTATGAATGGTACAAACAGAGAGTCAAACCCATAGGAGATCAGCATGACCCGACCGATTTCAGTGCTGCTATAAAATTAGCTGGAACCTTTGGTGAAGAAATTCCTACAGGCGTTCTATATAAAGTTGAGAAACCGGTTTATCACGATCGCCATCTCGTTTTGAAGGATCATAAACCGTTAATTTCAAAGAAGACAGATCAACTGAAATTGGAGAAGCTTATCACTTCTTTTATTTAACATTTCATCACTTTTTATGAACCGGGAAACTTGTAATAAAACCCAAGTTTCCTTTTTTTGTTTGACTTAAGAGGACCAATTGACTATACTTTAGGCAGCAAGACTGTATAAGATTGAAGGAGCAACATGAAGGAATTAGAAGAGCGATTAGTTCGCGAAGCACTGTCGTTTTATCCACTGTTAGAACCTCAAATCCAGTTTATTAGACACAATGAAAATATTACATGTCGAATTATCGATGCAACCGAAACGTATGTCTTAAGAATCCACAAGCCAGAGCCGGGGTTTGAACAAAAAATCTTTGATGCACATGTAACAGATGAGCAACTCTTTCAAAGCGAAGTTCATCTTTTGCTTCACTTGAAACATTCAAATTTGTTTCCAGTGCAAGTGCCAGTTCGAGGTACTACTGGTGCTTATGTTTCGGTCCTTTCCGATGGTTCACCGGCAGTTTTATTCCACTGGCTTGAAGGCACGCCGCTGGATAAGAATATGGCATCAGAGTATGCTCGTGATTTGGGAACTTTGGCTGCCCTTATACACAAAGCATCAGAGGGTTTTTGCGATGTGCGGCTTGAATACTCGCACAAGTTGATAAAAGCAATGCAAGCAGAAATCGAGTACGCGCAAACACTAAACCATATAACCTTGGAGCACGCAAATATCTGCCAAAGTGCTCTTTTTGAAATTGACAATGTTATGACAGAATTAGATTCTAAGCCGGATTCAAAGAGCTTGATTCATGCAGATTTGAACTTCGGCAATGTTTTACAGACACCCAACGGGTTTGCTCCAATCGATTTTTCTCTTTCGGGTTACGGTTATAGAGCACAGGAATGTGGTATGATCGCTTCGAATTTCACAGATGCATTGCTACAAAGGGCGGTTTGTGAGGGGTATGCTCAAAGTAGCGGAATCAGCATAGACCCTCTCCACCTGCAGTCTTTTTATGCATTGTCAATTTTGTTGTTCATTACAAGCCAACATAATCGTTACTATGATAAGGATTGGTTTTCACCAGCTATGGATCGTTGGTGTAGAGATTATTTTGAACCGCTGATTTTGAAGGGAATGTGTTAGAATGGTTTTTGAAACGGAACGCTTGATCTTTGAGAAACTAAAATTAGACGATCTTGACAGCATCATGCCCATTTGGGGAGATGCAGAAGTCATGAAATATTGCGGTGGTGCAGGCACTAGAGAACGGGAGTTGAGAGCGCTGCAATATTATATTCATATGCAGCAAGAAAAAGGTTTTTCGCCATACAAAGTGATCGTCAAAGAGAGCGGGAAAACCATTGGTGTCTGCGGCTTTAACCCTCCAGCACGAGGGTATGATACTGAGCTCATGTATCATTTGCTGAAGAGTGCTTGGGGCAAAGGCTACGCAACAGAAGCAGCAAAGGGCTGTATTGATTTTGCCAAACGAGAATTGAACATCGAAAAGATCGGTGCCTCCGTTGATTTAAATAACCCAGCTTCTCAAAAAGCGCTAATCAAAGTGGGGTTTCAATTTGTTGGTATGAAGTGGTGTGAAGAGACAAAGCAAGACGAATATTATTACGAGCTAATTTTGAGAAATTGAGGAAAACCGATGCTATTAATTAAAAAAATGTTGCCCTATCTAATGGTATGTGCCATCGCATTCTATATGTTACCTCTATTGGGTCAGACTACCGGAAGCTTTATGCTGATTCTGCTCGTAGTGATTCCCTTCATTTGTTTAATTACAGCACTATTGTATGGCTTTAAACAAGGATGGAATCTGCTTTATCCTATTCTGGTTGGGTTGCTTTTCGCTCCAACCGTAGTTCTCTTCTACAATAGTTCTGCCTGGGTTTATATTATTGGATATGCATTTTTGTCATTTGTTGGTATGTATATCGGTAAATCCATGAAAGAGGGACGAAAGACGGGGGTGAAGTAATCTTGCTGGGAAACAGAACAGTAACCAAAGTTCAAATCGGAATTCTCTTCAAGACCCTAGAAGATCGGTTCATTAAGAATATGCATCGGCATCCTAGTTTGGTTTGGTCAACCATTGAAACTAAGTTGCAAGCAAATCCAGAGAAAATGTGGTCGCTTCTGCAAATGGAAGAAACCGGAGGCGAACCTGATGTAGTCTTCTATGACATGGAA
This sequence comes from uncultured Eubacteriales bacterium, assembly GCA_964425745.1. Classification (GTDB taxonomy): domain Bacteria; phylum Bacillota; class JAAYKD01; order JAAYKD01; family JAAYKD01; genus CALCNS01. The sequence continues at coordinate 35,623 of CAYRNW010000024.1, forward strand.
GCGGATAAGTTCGTATTTTTTGATTGTTCTCCAGAAACCCCAAAAGGGAGAAGAAGCATTTGTTATGATCGAGAAGCTTTAGAGTCTAGAAGAGAAAACAAACCCAAAACCAGCGCGATGGATATGGCAACTGAGATGGGAATAGAAATCCTAACAGAAACTCAATATCGCGACTTACAAGCAATAGAAAGCATGGATACCAAGACTTCCAGTTGGGTTAATACTCCCGAAAAGATACGAAAACTTGGCGGAGCACTCTTCTGTGACAGACGCTATGATACGGTTTTTGTGTATCATAATGGTGCAGAGTCGTATTATTCGGTGAGAGGGTTTCGCGGAGTTTTACGCGTCTAGTTTGCTAGTATCCTTAAATTGAAAAAACCAGGAGGACAATGTGAAAATCTCAAAAAATGATGCTTTGATTTGGTTTGATTACTTCTCACAAATGACAGAAGAAGAAGAAATCACCATGAAGCACGAAGAAATTATCTATGCAACCTTTGCTCAAATCGAAGCTGCGGTTGAACAAAAAAGAGAGCGACTGATCTCCAAGATTAAAGGTTTAAAAACGTTGCAGAATCGCACCTTTTATGTAGGGAATGATGAAAAATTCCCCAGTGGTTGTAAATCATGCCTCTTGGGAACAGGACTAAGTGCAATTCGTAAAACGAACGTTTGCAACTTGGATTGTAAGTTTTGTTATAACTATGGAGAACTTGACGCCATGGCTCCCGTGGGCGAGGGCATGTGGGAAATTGGTGGCACAAAGTTTTATGAAAAAGATCTTGACCTTTTACTTTCAATTCATCAAAAGCCCACAGGGATCTCCTATGTCTATTTAGAACCCTTCATGGAAATCGAAAAATATTATCCGGTAATCAGAAAATTCAACGAGTTTAACATCCACCAGCATATGTATACCAATGGTACCTTAGCGACCAAAGAGAATTTAAAAGCCCTGGGAGAAGCCGGGCTAGATGAGTTGCGGTTTAATTTGGGAGCATCCGATACCGCAGACTCTGTCATTACCAATATGGCTTTGGCGAAGAAATATATTAAGCGGGTTGGTATAGAAACCCCAATGACTCCTGAATTCTTCAAAGATTTCCTCAAGAAGAAGCAAAGCATATTAGATACCAAGATCGACTTTATCAATTGTGCGGAACTGCATCTCAATGAAAACAACATTGATAATTATCATGGGGAAAATATGTATATTTCCAGACATGGTTACATATCGCCGATTTGGAGTAGAGATTTAACACTAGAATTTATGGCATATGCTGCTGAAGAAAACTGGGATCTTGTTGTACATGACTGTTCAAACTATACCAAATTCGCGCGTGGCTTAAATTTGAGCAGTAAAGAGGGAAAGTGGTTTGGTGCCAACGATTATACGTGTGAATTCGAACGCCTGCCTTTTGAATCGTTTCTGGCTACCCTCAATGATGACAATTTTAAATTTATCATAGAAGAAGAGTTGCTGACGGCCTACAAACCGGTCCTACTGACGTTTTAATTCATCTCAACTTTACAAGAAGGCAGGAGTGAAGAATATGTGGCAATGTCCCAAATGTAAGCGTGAATTTAAAAATACAAATCAAGATCATTTCTGTGAAGAAGCACCCAAAACAATCGATACCTACATCGCTGCACAACCGCTTGAAGTGCAGCCGATTCTTGAGCAAGTTCGACGGACAATTCGTGAAGTTTTACCGGATGCAGAGGAGAGAATTTCTTGGAGCATGCCAACCTTTCGAAAGAAGCAGAATATCATTCACTTTGCCGGTTTTAAGAAACATCTTGGGTTATATCCCGGGGTGGAAGCAATTGTTCATTTTGAAGATCAGCTCAAAGAGTATAAGACGAGCAAAGGAGCCATTCAGTTTCAGTATTCTCAACCGGTTCCTTTAGCACTGGTTGCAGAAATTGCCAAATGGTGTTATGAAACCGGAAATCATCATTAAGATATATAAGGGGTTGAATCTTGAAATGAAAATCAAAGTCTGTGTTGGATCCAGTTGTATGTTGCTTGGATCCGTAGGCATTATTGATCAAATTGAATATCTAGATGAATTTATCATCAAAAACAGTGATTTATATTCCGAAGGACCGATTGAAGTAGAAGCTGTAAAATGCTTAGGATTATGCAAAGAAACCGATGAACAACGTTCTCCTATTGTTATTATTGATGATGAAATAATTTATAGTGCTACGAACCAAGAAGTCATGGAAAAAATTCTTAGTAAACTAAAGAAGGACTGAACTTGGGAGGAAATTCATCATGAAAGAAAGTTATGTTGACCTTATAAACATTCGAAGACTAGTCTTCGCAAAAATTGCAAAATTTGCTTATGAGGGCACAGATTTAATAGAACTAGAAAGAGCCTCCTTTGAAATTCTTCCGGGAGAAACGGCTCGATATCGTGAGAGTATTTTCAGAGAAAGAGCTATTCTTGATGAACGATTGAGATTGTCCATGGGATTGGACGCTCGCAAACCATCCGAGTATCATCGAGTTTCTGATGGAATTATTGATGTTGATGTGAATGAAGCTCGTTTAACAGAACCCCTGATCAATGTAATCACCCCTGCTTGTGAGGCTTGTCCCACCAAGGCTTTCATTGTGACGGATAACTGTCGTAATTGTTTAGCCCACCCCTGTACCAATGTATGTCCCACTAATGCCATAAGCCTCGGAAAAACAGGAGCTGTAATTGATCAAGAAAAATGCATCAAATGTGGAAGATGTAAAGAAGCGTGCCCCTATAGTGCTATTGTAAAATATGAGAGACCCTGCGCAGAAGCGTGCGGTGTTAATGCTATCGGTAGTGACGAGTTTGGAAGAGCTCAAATCGATCATAACAAGTGTGTTTCGTGTGGAAGGTGTATTGTTTATTGCCCCTATGGAGCGATTGCTGACAAATCTCAAATTTATCAGTTAATAAAAGCGTTAAAATCAGATCAACGCATCTATGCTATTGTTGCCCCATCATTTTTAGGCCAATTTGGCCCGTTGGCAACACCTGTACAAATTTTTGAGGGCATTAAGCAATTGGGATTTGAAGATGTATTGGAAGTGAGTCTGGGAGCAGATTTGACGACCCTACACGAAGCAAAAGAGTATCTAAAAAGAGTTCCAAATGAAATTCCTTTTATGGGAACCAGCTGCTGCAATTCTTGGACAATCATGGTAGAGAAAATGTTTCCTGCTCAATATGATTATATTTCTGACTCATCTTCACCCATGGTCTTTACTGCAAAGTACATAAAAGAAAAGGATCCTCTTGCCAAAGTAGCTTTCATAGGACCTTGCATTTCTAAGAAACTTGAAGCTTTACGTGGAGATGTAAAGGATTATGTTCACTTTGTCATAACGTTTGAAGAGTTAATGGGCATGTTCGTGGCCAAAGGAGTTGAATTATCGGAGATTGAGATTTCAAAGGAAATCAATGATGCTTCAAACTTGGGACGTGGCTACGCTATTGCCGGTGGTGTAGCTGAAGCGGTGAAAAGGACAGCACAGTTGTTGGAACCCGGACGCGAAATCAATGTTGAGGGAGCTTCGACCTTGGCAGAATGTGTTAAGCTTATGACGTTGGCGAAAGCAGGAAAAAAGAACGGTTATCTCTTAGAGGGCATGGCTTGTCCGGGGGGATGTATTGCCGGGCCTGGCACATTGGCCTCCCTTGCACGAGTCAAGAAGGCTGTGCAAGATTTTAAAAATCAATCCAGTTATGAAACCCCTCTTGATAACGAAAAAATCAATAAATTAATCGAGACGAGTGAGGTAAGAGATGTTTAGAGATCTGAGAAGAAGCAAGCAACTGTTAACCAAAGAGGCTACGGTAAGTGTATTACAACGCTGTTCAAATGGAGTTTTAGCCTGTTTAGGAGATGATGATTACCCCTATGCGGTGCCTTTAAGTTATGCTTATGTAAATGACAAAATCTATTTTCATTCAGCCAAGCAAGGTCACAAGCTAGATGCCATTCGAAAACACCCCAAGGTGTCTTTTTGTGTTATTGATGAAGATGCGATTGTTAGCAAAGAATATACTTCTTATTTCCGAAGTGTCATCGTGTTTGGAAAAGCACGCTTCGTTGAAGGTGAAGAAAAGCAGACGGCTTTACAAGCAATCGTAGAAAAATATTCCGGTGATCAGCCATTGGAAGCAAAGCAAAAGGAGGTTTCCGGTTGCACACAAGCTTTACTGGTGGCGATCGATATTGAGCATTTATCGGGTAAAGAAGCCATTGAACTTGTTCAAGGGAGAACGCCATGAAGAATCAGGTTTATTTTGATACCCCGAGGTTGATCCTTAGAGATTGGAATGAGCACGATCTACCCGAATTCAAAAGAATGAACCTCGACCCTCGGGTCACTCGCTATTTTCGAAAATCGATAACAGAGGAAGACAGCGAAAGATTTTTTCAAAATGTTGTGCAAAAGGGTTTCTCGGAGGACGGTTTTGGACTCTATGCGGTCGAACTGAAAGAGAATCACACATTTATTGGTTTCATAGGCTTTCACAGATTGAATTTCGAATCGTTCTTTACTCCTTGCATTGAAATTGGTTGGCGATTGAAACCGGAAGCATGGGGGTTCGGTTATGCTACCGAGGGAGCGAAAGAATGCCTTAGATACGGTTTTGAAACCTTGGGTTTTGATAAAATTTACAGTAACACACCGGTTTTGAACGTTGCTTCTGAAAATGTAATGAAAAGAATCTTGATGAAGAAGATTGAGAATTTTATGTATCCGGGGTTTCCAGAAGACAGCCCTTTACGAGAACATGTTTTATATGTTATGGACAAAAAGACTTATTTTGAGCAGATTGAGCGTGATCCGTAGAAATTGATCATTCCTTAATTTAGCTTACACTACATCAAATCACCAATCTACTGGATACCGACAATGATGGTAGTGTGGTTGACGAAGTAGGTAGTTTGTTACAAGGATTTTTAAGAAAAAAATAACTAGATTCCTAAGGGCATCGCAGGTCGTACTTATGACACTGAGGTGCTCTATGTTTTTTTTCATAATTAATATATTGCAGTCCTGTTTTGGCAAAACAAGGGATTTTGCTGTGGTTACGAGAATTATAGTATGATTTAGGCTGATTAGGAGGGTTAGAAATGGCAAAGTTATCAAAAAAATTGTATGAGAAGAAGTTAGAAGAATTGCAGAACGAACTTGTCAATCTTCAAGACTGGGTCGTTCACAAAGGGTTGAAGGTTGTAATTCTCTTTGAAGGAAGAGATGCTGCCGGGAAAGGCGGTGCCATTAAACGCATTGCCGAAAAACTAAATTGTTATAGCCAGCTCAAACAGGCCATAAAATGCTTAGATTGCCTGACCGAGAGTA
>CAYRNW010000025.1:0-36989 GCA_964425745.1 uncultured Eubacteriales bacterium
TGCTTTTAGATCATTTCCGAAGATTCATCTTGACAATTCTTAGCTGGACTTATTCACCTAACCCCAGATCGTCAATTAATTCTAAAAAATCTTTAATAAATACATAGTCAACTAAATTCCCATTTACAGGAAATGGGAATTTCTCGCCATTTGATCCATTTATTAAGCACTTGTGTCTAGCTCCATCCTTCAGTTCAAAACCGTAAAATTGGCCAAATTTCTTGAATTCATTTAACGTAATATCTCGGGGGGTTGGTTTCTCGCGAATTCTTTTTATTAATTTTTCTTTTTGCGACACATTGTCCTCCTCGTGGTGCCGTTCGAGTATGGTATCATATGTAATACCACTTTTCAACGGCAGATTGGTGAAATCCTTGTTACGTTTTTGTTACTTCTTGAAAAAAGTTGGTACTTAACGTTAGTGTATCCCTTGATCTCCAATAAAACAATCAATCACACTTAAGAGAAATGGAAGACTATACACAATGCGATACCTTATTCCCCATCTGCTTCTAAATACTTAACAACAATGTCCAAGTATTATTGGCCGTTCTTCTCAACTACAGTCTCAACAACAATATCAAAAAGCAATTCATTCTTTATTCGCTGGTAGTTTATCCGAGCTTCGGCTTTTGGTAAATAACCAATCATCTTTTCCTTGTAATAAAGTTCAATTGCCGGTTCACCATTGAATTTCGTTGCATTAAATGAAAGCACATCGCCTGGGCTCATCTTCTGAATGGTTTCTTGCCTAGAGGATCCATCTGCATTATTGTAAGTAACCCCGGCAACGTAAGTGTGGTATGCTCTATGTTCGTTGGCTATAGACATTTTTTGATAGATTTGAATTAATCATAGCTTTGCCTTCCTATGTTTAATTTACACGCTCAAAATCTGGTGTTAAGAGCGAATAAGCTACCTCGTCTGTTAAAGCATACATTGACCGCATGCTTTTTTCTATTTGTTGTTGAGCATAGTTTCCGTTTTTTGAATATTCAATCAAAGATGTATATTTTTCCATAAACGAATCGAATATATACTTTGCAAAAACTTCTAAATCTAAAAGGTTTGAAAAATATACTCTCACAAAATCTGTTCCACCTTCAGTTTTATTACATGGCTCGGTAACAAATTTATCGATTAATTCAACTTCGCTTTTCACTATGAAATAATTGCCTTTTTTGGTAAATCTGAATCTCAGGAATCTATTAAGGCAATAAGCTTCTACATAGCCGGAGCTATTTCTTTTATATCTGATAACAGATGTATCACCTTCGAAGTCAGCAATGGTTTTATGTATAAATGCACATAGTTCTGATTCCTGTGCAACTGGCTTAACTTTTTCTATTTGTTGTTTTTCTTCTTCTGTTAATTCTTGATATACATCAATTAATCGATTGAGAATGTGTCCACAGTTTTCGGCATCAGTTACAGCTCTATGAGACTCTGGATTATATAACCCAAAATGAGATTCGACTGTTGCCTGTTTATGATTTTCTAAACCTTTCAAATTTCTTCTCGACATAGTTAGTGTATCAACGTATAAAATATCTGCATCAAAGCCAAGTCTCCTTAATGCATGACCAAGAAACTTAAAGTCAAATGTAGCATTATGTGCGCACATCATAGTTTCACCTTTTAAAGCATCACCAAGAAAATCAATCAGTTTAGGATAAACTTCGTTTTCAGAAGGTGCCATTGCTAACATTTCATTAGTTATATGGTTTACATTTGTAGCAGCTTGTGGAATTTTTACTCCCGGGTTCACAAGAGATGAAAATTTATCAATCACTTTGCCATTCGAGAAAACAACAGCTCCAACTTCAACAATTCTATCCGTTGCGCAGTAAAATCCGGTTGTTTCAACATCAAAAGCAATAAAACGTTTCCTGATGCTGTTAGCATTTGTGTAATCTACATCGGTTTTCCATAACGTTACGCTGCCGTAGGTTGTCTTGCCACTAATCATGTTTTCTTGTTTTTCTGCGGTAGTTATTAGGTCAGTTGTTTTTGCAGTTATTTCCGGAGTGACCATAGATGTATTCTTGCAATCTGTTTTACCAGATTTCTCTAAAATTGCGTTTATTAGTTTGCTAAATAATGACATTAAGGCACTCCCTTTCAATAATTTAAAACTTCGCTCTCGATTCTACTACCTTGCCAACGATAGTAACAGGAAGAGCTGAAATCTGCTCATTTTAGTAGAACACAGGCGAGAGATTTGATATTCTGTGTTCATTTATTAATTGTCATTTTCTTTTCTAATTCCTCCAGTGTTACTAGTCGCTCGCGTGCATCGTCAACAAAAGAGAAATCCTGGTTTTTAGAATTGAAACAGTGCTCCCACATTTGTTGAAAATAGACAGTTCCACCCCGACTCTTTTTATAGCAGAATCATTTAAACGATCATATATTGCAAGTGCAGCTTAAGCTAACTCGATTTGCTCGGGTATTTGCTCGGAAGATAACCCTTTGAGTTTTGTCTTTACAGCTTGTGATGTTGCAGCATATAATGCGCTTTCATAATCACCAATACGATTACAATATTTCTGAGAGAAATTGAATGAAAGCTCTTCATCACGTTTAGTCCAACCAAATCTCCTGTCATGGTCTTGTTCTACCTTGATGGATTAAGCCCGGTCAATTTTTGTTTGATCATCGAAGGTGTTGCCAGTCGGTCAATACCATCACAAATTCCGGGTGTTTTGTAGGTTCGTTTAGGATTATTGAAGTCTGAATACAGGTTTTTTCGGCATCTGCTTGAGAGGAGCAAGCAGAACAAACCCCTTCTTTGTTGATTTTTAGGAAGAACCCACTCTTGCCACACTTAGAACATTTAGCCATATGATTACCCCTTCCTATTCCATGGAATTCAATTGTTTAATGCCTATGCAACAAAATGGTAGAACTCGCTTTGATTTAAGCAAAGATATTGATTTGCCGGCGCTGGCAAAATGAATTAAGAAGCAATACTCTAACTAAATCAAATACGATTCTCTCAGCTATTCTGGAGTTGAATTCTTTTCTCGCGCTTCTTTCTGTAAATCCTTAAAAGAATGATGACTAAAACTTTAAAGACCAGAAACTCTGTACTGGGATTGAAAGGCTTATCGAAAACTTTCCAGGCAATGAGAACTAGTCCTGCAAATATTGCAATAGAAATCAAGAGCCACCTTATGCTCTGCGCTTTATTGATGGTGCTGAATTCAAAAACTAACCACCCAGAAGACAGGAAATCCAGGGCTGCTATTATATAGTATTGCATTGAAGATCGCCCCCCCCTTAAATTTACTTATAACATCGTTTGTATGCTTCGAATCCCTTTGAAATAGCTTCACTAAGTGGGACTTCTAAAGGATTGATCATGTTACTACAAGTAGATATTGAATGGTATTTCGTGCCTCCGTTTGTGGGAATCCATACCAGTTTTTCCGTTGCTGTTTGATTATGAACAACTTGAGGCTCGGGTTGACTTGTAGTTGGTTGTGATGTTGCAACGGCACCAGCAATGATTGCAGTAGCCACAATAGGTGTTGGATCAGAGACTGAAGCCGGTGGTGTAGTGGTTGTGGTTGGATTTACTACAGGTGTTGATGTTGAAATTGGTTGTGGTTGCGTTTGAACAGATACAATTGGTTTTTCTGTGGGTTCAGGGAGTTGAGTGGGCGGTAAAGCCGTCTTTTCTTCTTGTTTTGGAGTAAGAGGTTGCGATTCGCTAGATTTTGCATCTGTCACAGAAACAGCAGCAGTGTTTGGTTTTGAAGAACTGCACCCAGAAATCAATAGCACAAACAGAACGAACAATGTTATAAAAACTCGTATGCGTTTTTTCATGATTCGCTCCTTATTTAATACCAAATAAACGTAAAAAGAAATTTCCAACCTTTCTTTCTCGGCCGGATTTAGTCAACGGTATTCCAATTGACTTGGAAATCTTGCGTTTCGCAGACGTGATACCTAATGCACGTTTTGCTGAAAAAGTTACACCTGGAATTTTGAAAGACTTGTTTCCCATGATTAATCCTCCTCCTTTTTATTAAGACTATTAAGCTCATTCATATACCCTGCAGTGATGATGCCTGCTGGAAGGGCAACGATTGCTATTCCTAGAACAGCAGATATCATAGTGACCCATCGACCAATTGTTGTCACTGGGTAAATATCACCATATCCCATTGTAGTCAGAGAAACTGTGGCCCAGTAAATTGCTTCGAAGAAGTTATCGAAAGAATCCGGTTCAACGTTGAATATTATCAAAGCAGATAAAACAACATAGCCTATGGCCAAAGAAGCCACTGCTAAAAGTGGCTCTTTCTGTTTCCTAAGAACGTTGATAATCATTACGAAGCTTTTTGAATAGCGTAATAGTTTAAAGACACGAAGTACTCGCATGGTTCGTAGCAAACGAAGGATTTTGAGAATTCGAAATCCACTACTCAATGCTGTAACTGAAGGTAAGATGCAAAGGAGGTCAACAATAGCCATTGGAGTAAAAGGGTAAAACAGAAAAGATAGTCTACCTCTCTGGGGTAGGGCGTAATCTGCAGTTAACCATCTTAGCAGATAGTCGGTAATAAACACGGTTACCGCAACGCGATCAATTAATACAAATAAAGGGGTTTGTGAGTCTTTGAAAGCTAATGGAATGAGGCTAACTAGAATTATGAACATCATCGAGAAGTCATAGATTTTGTCTGTCAAACCATCTCCAACGGATTGATCTACAAGAATAAATAGTTTTTGTCTCAAAGTATTCGCCCCTTAAACAGTTCAATAAGAACTTATATTTCGAGCAATGAGGGTTGGTTGCTCAAATTCTATGAAGGCAACTTAAAAGTATTGAAATAAGCCCATCAGAAGCAGAATACTACAATACAGTGAACTTGTAAAGATTAAATTGAAATAATATTCTAATATAGGCAGAGATGTTAGAAAACGTTGAAAAAAAGAATAATTATATTGACCAAAATTGTACATCCACCCAGAAGTAACCCGAACTGTTAACGTCATAGACTTTTTTGCTAATTTCCTATATTTTAGTTTTGCATGCTGATCATAGCAGGGGTGGAGGCAGGGAAGGGAAGTGTATATGAAAATCCTTTCCAGCTAACAGAAACTAAATAAGTACATAGTAACCGCCCACTTACGTAGGAGATACGCCTGTGGGCGGTGTATTATTATAAAGAGCCGGTCGCAAAAAGCAACCGGCTGAGAAGCGATGCGTATTCGGTGGGGTGACCTTCCCACATCTCCTAACACTTAAGGGCGACGGCTGCCCGTTCCGTCCTCGAATTCGCATCTAATCTGTATCTAAATTATAAAGTATCTACCTGTCTTTGTCAAGTTTTACTAAATACCCTTTTGTGATGAATTGCTCAATTCTTCTTTGTGTGATAGTATAAAGTGTTCTTACATAATACTTACCACTATTTGCAATTCGGACAGCAACTTTGATATGTTCGTTTCCAGTTTGGATGTATTTCACGAATTCAATCGTTCCATCACTTTCATCAGCTCCAATATAATCAGGTGAACGTATTATTTCGGGTAAATAGGCTTCATATTTTGTGTAATCTAACGGATGAGAATTAATCATATGGTTAATGTTGGTTTCACCTAAGTATATTGGTGTCCCTATCTCGATCGATAACCCAATCGCTTTTATTGACTTCTCTGAGAAAAATCCAATTAACATTTGTATACCCCGTTAAGTTCAGTTGTTAATTGTGAATTAATTTAAATTTCAATTCATCCCATTATACAATAATATAAACTACTACACAATAGAAGTTTTCTATTTGAAGTAGAAAGTGTAAGAAGAATCTTTCTTAAGAAAAGTTACATGCTGTATTGGCTGCGTAATTAAGTAGCTTACTATTCGCGCCAAACATTAAACGAGGGAGGCATAAGATGAACGAGTCCATTAGACAGCTCATTGGAAAATGTGGCTTTTACTGTGGTAGTTGCCCGGATTATACTCAAGGAACTTGTTCAGGGTGCCGTACAGCTCATAAGAAGGGTGATTGCTTTACCTTTGATTGCGTCGACAAGCAAGGCATCGAATTTTGCGGTACTTGCGTGCAATTTCCATGCGATGATATTATGACCAGAGAAAAAGCAACGGTACTAGATACAAGATGGTTACAATGGAAAGTGACCGGGAGAAAGAAATAAAGAGCAAGATTCAAGATCGAAATAAACAGAAACCGCCCACCGGCGTAGGAGATACGCAGGTGGGCGGTTTCTGTTAGTGCGGCAGCATACGTTATGCTTCCAGATGTAGTAATAACCGATACATCAATGCTGCCGCTTCCGCTGTTGTGAGGGAAGCATGGGGGACGATTTTTCCTTGTGCATTTCCTTCAACCAACTGTGCTTTTAGACAAGCCGAGATACCCTCGATTGCCCAAGTGTCAATTTCTCCGGCATCGGCGAATTGTGCCAACGCTGCTGTAGCATCAATCTCCACTGGATTCAAGTGGAGACAGCGAGAAAGAATCATCAACGCTTCTTCCCGTGTCAGCAATCTTTCGGGCTCAAAGTTGCCATTAGGGTACCCTGACACCAAGCCCGCATGAAGTGCTGCTTGAATTGCAGCATTCTGCACATGATCTTGCGTGAGGTCAAAGAAATGATGGGCATCGCCTTCAGGTTGAAGGTTTAGCGCTTTGGCAATCATGGTTGTAAAGGTTCCTCTTGTTAGGGGTGTTGCCAAAGCATGAACATCGGTTTCGTTGAGGATTCCACGCAACTGAGCAAAGGTAAATGCTCTTGCTGCCCAGTGTTGAACCACTTCCGGTTCGGGTTGAACGCTGCTGATTACCATTTGGAAGGAATCCGTCCAGGAGAGGGCTTCAGTGGGAGTTGGCTCAGTTGCCAGAACCGTAAAGGGGCTTTGAGCAATCCAGGTAAACAATTCCCCGTTCGCTTCGGACTCATCACTGAAGTGGGGGTGGAAGGTCGCAGCTGCGTGCAAAGGAGATAATACTTCAACCTTCATAAGCACCAAAGGAGTTCCTTGAACTGCGGAAGACAAATCAGCGAGGTCAAGTTCGTGGAACAGCAAAGTAAAGGGGATAGCCGGGTCAAAGCAGGGTGCAGGGATTTCCAGAATACCTAGCGTGGTTTGAACCTCCAAAGTATGCACCCCTTCTACCAAAAGTGCTACTTGCTCCGGACTGAGTTGAATTCCAGTCGGCAGTATGGTTTCTGTCAAGTCAAGGGTCAAAGGAGTGTGGTCTTCCTTCAAATCCTCCTCTAAAAGATCGGTAGACCATTGTAGAATCGGAATCCCTTCAATAACCAGTGGTTTTTGCACCGGTGGCTCTTCTTCCGGTTCTTGAGGAGGCGGAATGACCCCGATTTGCACGGTTACTGCATTGCTCTGAGCCGAACTTAAGCCCGAAAGATCCACTGCTTGCACATAATATTGATATTCGGTGTTCGAAGTCAACTGACGATCGCTATACCACAAAACTTGTGAGGTTGTCAGCAAGACCACCTCTTCACTTGGTAGAACCTTTCGATAAACTCGATACCCCTGAATCCCTGCATTATCAGTCGAGGCCTGCCAGCTCAAGGTGACTTCGCCTTCACCATTTTTTTGAGCTTGTAAAGCAGATGGCATGGTAGGCGTCTCTGTATCAACCGTTTCCGCTCCGGTAACGACAATGGTGGCGGTCTTGGTTTCATCTTTATGATCATAGGTGTAGACATAAGTGCCGGGGTAGGAGAAGGCGAAAACAAAGGAGTCATAAGGAGAGAGTAGACCGGAATCAAAACCCGCCACATTACTTTCTACCGGAATTGTGCTGAGTAAACGGATGACCGGATGCAACTGCTCCTCTGCGATTTGAGCCGAAGGGACCGTGGCGGGCACATGAACATTGAATCGGACACTTTGGTCTTCCTGAATGGTCATCGTGGTAGCATCGTTGCCATTGCCGTAGGTGATACCGTTTTGTGTGACAAGCAGGTGGTAGTCTGCATCGCCTTCAATGTTCTTGGCATAGGGGATATTTTGTGTAACCAATTGATCTACCACGGTCAAATCCGGGCTGGTCCAGTTCTGATACGGCTGTGGGTTTCTAACTTCCAACCGATACGTTCCGGGTGGAGTGAAGAAGGCGAAATAACCGGTTTCATCGACGATTTGTGGATTGACTTGGTTATTATATGCATGTGCCGGCCAAGGAAGCCAATTTTTATTGACTTCATCATAGAACATACAAGTGACTTCGGCACCGGGAACAACATGGGAGAAGCCTAAGCCGGAATCAAATACAAAGCCATCGGGGTCAATGAGAATGCTTCCATTGGATGATTTTTGTTTGTTGAGACATCCACAATCTGCATAAAACATAATGTTGTGAGCGAGACCGATGTCAAAAACGTAATAATTACCCAAAACTTTGTAGTTTTCATATTTCACATTGTCGGCAATGACATAGACCTCACCGATGATATCGGGGTTCACATACAGGTATAGTTTCGTATCCCAAAAACCGTATACACCCGGCAGGGTCCAATTCGTGGTTGAGAACTTGCCGGTTTTGTCGCGGAACGTAAACAAATAATCTTTGCCGGCTACGGATTTTCCTTGCCAGAACGAACGTTGTGGACACCAACAAGTGCCGGATTCAATCAAGGTTATCGTTTCTGATTTTATGGAATTTGGCGTAGGAGATCCTTCGCATACATAAAAGCTGATGGGATCCAAGAGAAAGTCTTCATCTACGGTGTAGAAAAGGAAAGCACCTCCGGCTGTAGCCGTGGTGGTATCGATTACTGCCTGTGTATTGGCGTTGACTAAGGACAGTTGCGCCAAGGGACGGGCAAATCCTTCAATGGGGATGGGAAGATAGGTATCTAAATACTCCCCGTTCCCCGGAGAAAAAATGCGGGGACGACTGGCCTCAATGCTAAAGGTGGTGTTTAGTGAAATGTGATAAACGGTAGCATCTCCGGCTACCATAAAAGAAACATCGACTGTGCAGGGGAAAGAGTTTGCTGCCAAATAGGTAGGAGAGAAATCTTCAATGGGTGCTTCAAAGATTGTATAAATCTTATGCGATCCTTCCCATAGGGGTAATTCGTTTTCAAACTGGAAGCCATTTCTGGTGGGGATATTGCGGACAACGCTTTTGTAACTGGTGGAAGAATAACCGATTTCGCAAGGTGTTTCATAGCCCTGGTCTTTGTAGAAGGGGAGGGTAATCGTAGTTTCCAATTGGGTGAGCGGTATAAAAGAGAAGCCACTTGCTCGATAATTGAATTGTGAGTTCAGTTCGTGTAATACGTCCCCTGTTTTTGTATCATAATAAGAGGTATGGGATGCGCTCAAAAGAGGATCTACAACCTCGATGAAACTGCTTGCGTTATTATCGGAAAGATCGAAATCAGCTAAGGGATAATCGTCGGCTACGATGGTGTTTTGAAAATAGGGGTCCGGAGCATAAGTTGGCTGTAATTCTACTTTTACGCTATCGAAATATAAATCAAGGGGATCATATTCTAATTCAAAAACAATATTTGCGGTGCTGTTGAGTACGGAGAACCGTGTGCTTTCAGAACCGGTCAATCCCAAATATTGGTAGAGTGGATTTTTAATTTCGAACCGGAAACCCTCTGCAGTTTGCTGAATATTTTGGATGTTAAAGGAAGCGTCTGTAATGGAAATGGCATCAATGTTCTCATTTGGGTCATGAACAAGTACATCATAGATTACCGCATGACTGTTGCCCGCTCCTAGGTTTGTGAAATTGATTTGAACCTTTTTCTTGGGTAATACGGAACGGTCCCAGACCAAAAAGGGCTGTTGGTTACCGGGGTAACTCAGTTCTACTGCAAGGTCGGGTTGCCAAACAAAGCAGGTTGTGCTTTCCAGATCGCCTAAGTCCGCTTCTGTAAAGGAAGTGTTACTTTTTCCGGATACTTCGGCTTCCAGATCAAAATTATTATCGTTGGAATTGAACCATGAATGGACTTCTGCAGAACAAGTGAGGAAGACTTCTTCCTTAGAATCCAGGGTATCGAATTCACATACGATTTCATTAAGTAGGGTGTCAAAAGAGAGGTTGAGCCCGGATCTTTGCGGCATACTGTATTGCAGATTTTTGAATTCACTTGGCACCGCTACCCGTACTTCTAGGTCGTGAGCACTGGCGTTCCCGTTGTTTAGAATTTGAACTTCAAAGCTATAGGTGGGTAGGACTTCGGCATCGGTATGAATCATTGTATTTCCCGCATGAAGGGTTAGATCTAACCCTGGAATTAAGCCATACAAGAAATCTTTGCTGTTTTGGGATCCGATTCCGGTGAGATCGGCATCATCGGTATCACTGACGATGTTTACAGTGTCTTTCAGTAACGTGCCGCGCTCAACGCCATCTTTTAATTGAGCGTGAACGATATAAAAAGTTGCTGGATCTCCAATCGTTTCATTGAAGTAGCCGGAAGTTAAATTACCGACACTCCAGGTTAGAACGGTCTGCTCTTGCTCGTTCACAGAGGTAGTATATCCTTCCGGCTGAGCAGTAACCACATCTACCCGGGAATCCAAAAGATATTGAATCGTGGCATTTTCAGCTGTAAAGGATCCTTTATTGCCAAAGGTTAGTCGGCCGGTGTAACTGCCCAAGGTTTCCTTTTCACTCACAGATAGGGATACATAAGTGTCACAAGTATGGGGAGGTTCCAGTATGGTAACGGCGAGACTGGAGGTATTATTGGTTGTAACGCTATCGGCACCATTGAGTAATTCTAAGGTAGAATTTATTGTAATTGAGCCAACATATGTGGGGGAGATTTGTAGGTTGATGATGCTCTGCCTCGGAGCTTCTTTGCTGATTTGATTACGGTAAAGCGTCAAAATATTCCCGTTTATAGTATGGGTATCCCCAATGGCATCTTGTACTTGAATACCGGTAATGCTTTCAGCCGGTGTAACAGTGAGGATGGCTTTAGCATTTGCTAAGTCATCCGGCCCACTATTTTGGATTTCATGTGTTACATTGAATGGATTGCCGCTATAGAGGGGTGGAGTAGCAGTTGTGTTCAAAGTAGAGGAGATATCGTGGAATTTTTGTTCTTCGAATACAAATAATACGTGACCAAAGTACTCTCTTTGCGCACAGATTAAATAATTCGCGTTGTCTAACCATTGAACCATTGGTAAATTAGGACTTCCTTGAGTTGAAAGATAAGACCAAACCCCAAATAGGGTCTTTTGTTCGATAATTTCTAAAGGTTCGTGGTTTTCGCCGGGAGTGCAATCGATTGTGGCATCCCATAAGGCACTTCCATGATAAATATTGTTAACAGCATCCCCTGTCACTATAATGCTTTTATTACCGAACCCTATTTTTGCTAATAAGCGAAGATGATCATCTGCTTCCACTCGAACATTTAACAGGGTGTCGCTGGTGATTCCCCCTACAGATTTGGAGCCTATATGTTCGATCCATTTTAAGTTTCCTTGAGTATCGACTTTTTGCAGTGTTAAGTGTTGATCTTGTTGAAATGTGATTTCAATACCACCCACAGTGTTAGGTGAATCGTATAACGCATAATCGGCGAGAATAATGAATCCATCCGATACAGAAGTAACCCAATCATAAGAATCGACACTCAGCGTTCCATAGCATTTATCCAAGATTCGAGTCACCAAACCTTCATTGGGAGCGCTATATTGTACCATATAACCATCGTGGCATTTCCAAGGAGGATCGGAACTATAACTTTTATTGTTGGAATCATAGTTAGGTACACTAGGATGATTGCTACGGCCTACAGCAAAGAATCCACCATCACTGGTTGCAATAAGGGAATTCAGGGAGATTTCATAACCAGTCCGACGTGTTGTCTCATCTTCTTGAAATACAACGGAACCATCGCTTTTGTCAAGGCCAAGAATCACAGGGTGACTGTAACTGCTGGTTGTATAGTTGCCACCCACTACATATGCCGTAGAAGTTTCGATGACATCGTTAATTCGATCTTCGAAAACAATCTCATTTGTTTCATTATAAAGTGCTTTTTGAAAAAACACGCTTAAGTCAAGGGGATTAATACAGAATAAGAAGCTTCCAGTGTTGTTCCCAGCGGCTACTAAACAACTATCTTTATACGTACCTAGGACCAATATATGGCCAGCGGTCGTCTCCATAGTTTTTATGATCTCGATTTGTCCTCGATTCCTAGTCGCATAAGGAATAATACCACTGATACCGAAATTTTTGCTTTGCAACAGGGTCTGCCCGGTGTCGGAAAGGATATCGATGCGAAATTGTTGAGGGACAGTCGTATATTTGTAAACCACGGCTAAGTTTCCAGAGCGCAAAGGTAGGGTAGAGCTAGGATAAAGCATGGGGCTGGTGTAACCGCGTTCGTACTCGTTGTACCAAACGACCGCTTTTGCCGGCTCCATATAGGTTTCAAACTTCGATTCAGAAGCGAGAGTGGGTGAGAACAGCAGCATGATGAACGCAAGTATAAACAGAACGAGTGCGATGAGTAAATAAGGATAACTGATTTTCTTCTGCATAAAGCTTCACTCCTTGCAATGTAGAGTAGGGTATATGGCACCATCTCTATTGTAGGAGAAACGAAAAGAATTGACTACTGTACCTAGGTATAGTATTATGAAATTGGTTACAAAAAACATGAATAAGTCGTATGATAAAGAATAATTAGTTTTATAACTTTTTTGAGAGGGATGGGAGTGAGATCTACCATGAAGAAGTTTCGATTCATAGAGCGACCTTTGTATAAGGGGGCTTTCATCGGTCTGACTTTTGGTTGGTTGATTTCAGCACCTTTTTATCGACCTCTGTTGGCAGATTCTACCTTGACTTGGAATCATCTTGGAATCTGGGCAGGAGCTATTTCCATCTTCTTGTTCATAATTGAGAGAAACATCTGGGATTTACAAACAAAAATAGATCGGCCTTATTTCTCGGCAATGGTACTTTGGCTTAGTTTTCTAGGAGGTTCTCTTGTCGGTCATTCATGGATCAATACGCTATTCTTTTGTCTTCAACTTTTCGGTGCAGCAGCCATTCTTTGGCAAAAATGTCGATTGATTTATCATACAGAAGATGCCGTTACGACATGGGTCGGAGCACTAATGGCATCGACCTTGTTCTATTACCTAACCTCTTTCATGATTGAAATACATCCCGGCTTAGTCTTTGCTTACCTGGCGATAACGGGACTCATAATTTTATTGGGAACCGCTCGAGCTGGAGTTGGGGACGGTTCTCTCCAAGGAGTTGGGGACGGTTCTCTCCTCAAAGAAAAAGAAATCGAAGAAGCCGATATGCCCCGCAGGCCTCTTCTATTAGTGCTGATAGCACTCGTTTCCATGTTTATTGTCTATACACAAGGAACTTTTTTAATGAATCAAATTTTTCGAGAAATTTCATTATTTGGAAGTTCCCTGGTGATTTGGGTTATCATACTCTACGTAGCAATGCTATGGAGTTTACCATTTCTGATTCGGAAATACCGAGTCCTATTTACAATGGGGTTTATCATCAGTTTAGCTGGCTGCGCCTTCGCTTTGAGTATTCCCAGCACAAGAATACCGAGAATTAAAGAGGTATCCTTATCTCTTTTCGTTATTGCTTCTGCCGGGGTCGACAGTTTTCTTTTATTAATGATCAGCTACCTGGCGAAACAGTTTAGACGAGTCCTCTTTTGTGCATGGGGTGTAGTTAGCTACTATTTTGTGATGGAGTTCAGTTCCTTCATTGCAGCAAGATATGAAGATGTGTTAGCTACGTATCTAATGGAATATAAGCTCCTTTCTTTGCTTTTGAGTTTTGTGTTTGTATTGCTGCTTTTCCATTTTCATTACTCCGAAATGCAAGAGCACAATCAAGATCATCTAATTAGAGAGGATTCTATTAATCGTGATCCCTTGTGGCTCAAGGAATTGACCCCCGCCGAGAAAAATATTCTTGACCATATTTTTGAAGGACTTACCAATCAGCAGATTGCGGAGCATTTATTCATCAGTGTCAGCACGGTTAAATTCCATGTTCATAATATTCTCGGCAAAGCCGGGGTGAAGAATAAATATGAATTGTTGGCTCTTATGCAACGAGAAGTACCCCTTACAACAAAGAAGGTCAAAAAAGAAGACAATAAATATTAAAAACCGATAAGACGAACAATAAACAAACACTTGCCAAGTAATGTTCGTATATGATATACTGAGTCCATACTACATTGAGAGTAAAAGAGAGGATGAACTCACAAGATGAAACATCAAAAAGTGGTGGTTTTAGACTTTGGCGGTCAATATGTGCAGCTTATTGCCCGTCGTATTCGCGAATTGCATATTTATTGTGAAATCAAACCCTACAATATATCACATGAGGCCCTTAAAGCCATGGAACCTCAAGCCATTGTGCTTTCCGGTGGTCCGGCAACGGTCTATGCTGAAAACGCTCCCATGGTGGATGCCAAGTTGTTCAAGTTAGGAATCCCGGTTTTGGGCATTTGTTACGGCATGCAACTCATGGCCTATTTGCTGGGTGGCAAAGTCAGCCGCGCCGAAAAGAAAGAGTTTGGCAAAACTCCTCTACAATTACAGTTATTAAACAATGAGCTTTGGCAAAATGTAGCCGAGCAAAGCACTTGTTGGATGAGCCATGGTGTTTATATTGAAGAACCCCCTGTGGGCTGGCAAGTCTTGGCTCAAACCCCCAACTCTCCGGTAGCAGCCATGGCGTTGCCTTCTGAGAAGCTCTATGGAGTGCAATTTCATCCGGAAGTTACCCATACCGATGAAGGAATGGCTGTTTTAAGAAACTTCCTCTACGGCATTTGTGGTTTGAGTGGCGATTGGTCTATGGCCAATTTCCTAACAGAAGAAGTAGAGCGTATTCGTGAACGCGTTGGCGACCGCAAGGTGTTATGTGCACTGTCTGGTGGAGTCGATTCTTCTGTGGCGGCAGCCTTGGTGCACCGAGCGATTGGTGCGAATTTAACCAGTGTTTTTGTAGATCATGGCTTAATGCGCAAAGACGAAGGCGCACAAGTCATAAAGTTATTCCGCGACGAGCTCAAGATGAACCTGATTCCGGTCGACGCTTCCGAGCGTTTCTTGAGCAAATTGGCCGGTGTGACTGAACCGGAGAAAAAGCGCAAAATCATTGGCACCGAATTTATCCGCGTCTTTGAAGAAGAAGCGGCCAAACTGGGTGAAACCGACTTTTTGGTACAAGGCACTTTATACCCCGATGTCGTAGAAAGCGGGACAGCTACCGCAGCCGTGATCAAATCGCATCACAATGTGGGCGGCTTACCGGAAGATATGAAGTTTATGTTGATTGAACCTTTACGTGAGCTTTTCAAAGATGAAGTGCGTGAGTTAGGAATAGAATTGGGTCTGCCGGATCAAGTGGTGCAGCGACAACCGTTCCCGGGCCCTAGTTTAGCCATTCGTTGTTTAGGTGAAATCACCCCCGAAAAGTTGCATGTATTACGCGAAAGCGATTGGATTATGCGTCGTGAACTCACCAAAGCCGGTCTCGACAGAGTCATTTGGCAATCGTTCACAGTGCTACCAAACATTCAATCTGTTGGAGTTATGGGTGATGAGCGTACCTATAGTCACGCCATAGTAGTCCGTGCCGTAACCAGTGTCGACGGCATGACTGCCGACTGGGCACGCATTCCTTATGATGTGTTGGAGCAAATATCCGTGGCCATTATCAATGAAGTACCCGAAATCAACCGAGTGGTGTACGATATTACATCGAAGCCGCCTGCGACGATTGAGTGGGAATAGGAAAATTATTCCAATAACGCACAAAATAAAATTAAATTACGTTTAAAAACGAGAACAAGGCGAGCTTTCTGCTTGATGCAAGATGGCGCTTTGTTCTCGTTTTACGTTGGAGCTAATATGGCAGCAATCTAAATTTCTCTTATTTGTGGCTTAACTATTATGCTGATTAGTCAGGTCTTCTTGACCATGAGTTTGAGGATACAGGGAGGAATAGATATATTAGTTAGTCACCACATTCACATGACTAACTTGTGCTGAAGTGCAGTTGATCTTCAAACAGTATATACATAGCCGGTCAATACAAGCAACAACTTTCCTAAGAATAAATTTTGTTTGATTTTAATTTTATGATATGTTATTATAAAAAAAGTAAATTGCAAAAAATAGGAGGAATGGAAATGAAAAAGTTTATGTTAGGTTTTTTACTGGGAGCAGTTATTTTTAGTGGTATTGTTTATGCTGCTAATTACGAAGCTTTGCCAGTAACTTTCTCTGTTTATGTAAATGGTAGCTTGTTTACAGCAACACCAGGGGCGGTAGCAATCAACGGTAGTACATTTCTTCCACTAAGGGCTATAGGTGAAGCGCTCGGCGTGCAGGTTAACTGGAATCAAGAAAAATTCAGAGTTGAAGTCGGAACACCACCAGTTGAAGCACAACCAAATGGAAAGACATATGCAGCAGGTATGTATAAAGTTGGATCCGATATACCAGCAGGAGATTACTTAATCATGACAAATGAATCCACTTACATGGAAGTTACCTCAGATAGCACTGGCTCCTTCGAAAGCATCCTCCAAAATGCAAATTTTGATAACTCTCACTACGTCAATATAATAACCGGGCAATATTTGTCATTCAGCAAGGGAACTGCTTATCCGATGGCGACTGCTCCAATTCTAAAACCAGTGGCAGGTAAATACTTAGAGGGTATGTATAAAATTGGTCGTGACATTTCTCCGGGAGAATACAAAGTTGTTTCTACAGGTAGTTATGGTGGTTATTATGCCATACTTAGTGGTTTAAGTGGCGAAATAGATGACATTGAGACGAACGGTAACATCGAAGGCACAATATATTTAACTTTGACCAGTGGATATGTTGAACTAAGTAGCGCATATATCGTAGCTAAATAACAGTTTTTTACACCGACTAGCAAATGTGACTATCCTTGATCAGGATATTCACATAACGAACTCATGTGTCGTTAGCGATTGCTAAATAGAAAAAATCTTGAAATATGATATGCTCCCTTCGTGTTTGGCAGTGTTCTTCTTTTCACTGTCTGTCACAAAGGGGGCATATCATATATAATCATCAGTGGTGTTTTTTTCTCATATCCATTTAAAGAGGATAGCTAGTCCTAATGCAATATGAAATAGGTTTTCAATCAGAGGCTTCTTCTTTTGTTGAAACTGCAAAACGCAGTAGGGTATATCGAAAACGACGGTACCAATTTTTGAAATTTTATAAGCCGGCAGATAAGTCACATTTTGGGTCGAAAAAACTTTCAGAAGGGCAACGAACACAAAAAACATAATCAGGTAAGGTCGCGCACGATACTCGATTTCTAGAAGTTTACTCATTGAAGATCCTCCTCGTTTATAGTAAATAAAAGGATACTGCTTTGTCTTGGAAGAATATTGGCTATGTTATACATTATTGAAAGAGGTGCGAAGAATGATTTTAGTACTATGGGCAAGTCCAAATTTAGAAGGCTTGACCGCACAAGCAAAAGATCGAGTTTTGCAGGGGATCGTACAAACAGGAGCTGCAACAGAAACGATTCATCTAAACGCCTGCAATCTTCAACGCTGTCTAACCTGTGATAACGGTTGGGGCACTTGTCGCAGTAAAGGTAGCTGCATTATTGCTGACGATTTTGCTTCTATTTATGAAGCAATGGTTCGCGCCGAAGGCCTTGTCTTTGTCACACCGGTTTATTGGCATGACCTCGCCGAATCACTTAAGTCATTCTTGGATCGCTTACGTCGTTGTGAAGCGGCTCATAACCACTACCTGAAAGACAAAAAGAGTATGCTGGTTGCCTGTGCCGGTGGCAGTGGCAATGGGGCGATTAAATGCCTGTTCAACCTAGAAGAGACATTAAAGCATATGGGGATGAAACCGGTAGAGCGTTTGCCCGTGATACAGTTCAACAAATCCTATATGCTGCCGGCATTAGAGGGAGCAGGAAAAGCCTTTGCCGAGCTTATACAGGCAGATCTAAAGAAGTAGCAAAACATATGAAGGTGAACTATGAATCAGTTTGGCATTATGGTAGGGTTCAATAAACCAGCCGCATTTGAAGGATGGTTCAGCAAAATTGACGATCAGGAAAACGATCTCATGCTCTCGGTCATATGGGGATACTCTACGCATGCAACAAGCAAACATGCGTTTCTTCAGTTTACCCATAGTTTGGAGCACAAAACCCTCTACATTCGGTATCCTTTGGAGCAAATGCAGTGGCAAGAGCATCCGTTTGTCTTAAAAATCGGGAATAATCTCCTCTCCGAACAAGAGATGCAACTCGATTTTGAAATGGATGGGGTGCGGGTGCAAGGGAGTTTCAGCTTTGGCAACTTAACACCGATTAGGACATCCTTCTTGAAACCAAATATTATGGGTTGGCTAACCTATTTTCCCAACGAGTGCAATCATTCGATCATCAGTATGTATCACACCGTGAATGGAAAATTCAGTCTAGGTGAAAGATCATGGGACATACAGCATGCAGATGGATATATGGAAAAGGATTGGGGAACCAGTTTTCCCAAGGAATATGTCTGGTTACACGCCAATGGTTGGAAATCAAGTGGTGTTGTCTTCAGCTATGCAACGGTCCCGGTGCTCGGGCAGTTTGCCAAAGGCTTTTTCTTGGTGCTTCACCACGAAGGGGAAGAGTATCGCTTCAGTTCTATTGAAGGAGCAAGAATGTTGCAGTTCGATGTTACAAAGGACTCTTTTCGGGCTAGGATTGGTAAAGGAGCGTTGCGAATTGAGTTGTTTGCGAAACAAAAGAATCCGGCAGCATTGGCTTCGCCGAACCAAGGCGAAATGCGCGATTATATCAAGGAATCGCTCGACGGCAGAGTCGAAATCTCCATGACCAAGGGTTCCTCTGAACTCATCCGTTTGGTCAGTGATCGTGCTTCAATCGATGTTCATTTCAACTTGGAGGAATCAAAATCATGAATCTAAAGGTCTCTATTGATCAAATCATGGAACCCGAGCTAAAAGCAAAGATCGTAGAAGAAATTCTGTTAGATTTGCCCGATTGGTTCGGTTTACCCGAAAGCACCAAAAAGTATATTGAAGATTCGAAGGCGCTGCCTCTGTGGTTGGCTTTGGTTGGAGATGAGACTGCTGGGTTTGTAACCTTATCTCAGTCCAGCGAAGATTGCGCCGAATTGCACTGCATGGGTGTTAAAATGAAGTTTCACCACCAAGGAATTGGAACTCTTTTGTATCACGAACTCGAACAATATGCTAAGAAAAGCTTTGATTATATACAGGTTAAAACCGTAGAGGAAGGTCGTTACAAAGAATACGACCAAACCGTAACCTTCTATAAGCGCATGGGTTTTGTTAAGCTTGAAGTGTTTCCCACCTTGTGGGACAAGAATAATCCTTGTATGATCATGGTGAAGAAGATTTGAGAAAGAAGGAGAGCTTGCATGACGAATTTGGAATGGTTGTTGGGGGGCGATCCTGTTATCGCTCATTTGGTGAAGAAATATCTGCTCAATGAACCAACGGAAACCCAAAACCAAGGTTTGATTCAACGCTATTTAGATCTTCTTGACCTGCAAACCATGAAATGGGGCAATGGGTTTTATGGTCCCAAATGGGTTTCCACCCATTACACCCTAATGGAACTTAAATATATGGAAATCATGCCTAAGACTCCCGTTTATACTGAAAGTCTGCTTCATTACATGGATCACGAGTGGGAGAAGAGCATCAATAAATATGGCATCGACACCATGGATTTATGTATTACAGGCATGCTGATCAACTTAGTATCCTATGCTAAAATCCAGGACCCTCGCCTAAACCAAATGATCGACTATACCCTGAGACGCACTATGCCCGACGGCGCCTGGAACTGTTGTTGGCATCGTAAACCACGCCCGCACATTAGTTCCGTGCACACCACTATGAATGTGTTGGAGGGTCTAGTGGAGTATGGACAGCGGGGATACCTCTACCGACTAGACGAAGTGCAAGCAGCAATAGAGCGAGGCATTCAGGTTCTAATGGCGCGCCAGCTCATCTATAAAAAAAACACAGACACTCCCATTCATCCCAGTATGACGGAACACCATTACCCAGCCCGCTGGAAATACGACTATTTGCGTATCTTGGAAATGCTGGCTAGAATAGGGCATCCGTATCAGAAAGAGATGGAACCGGCGCTGTCTGTGTTAAAAGGTCATTTGAAAAATGGGAAGTTGACCAAGGGAACTAGGATTTCAGGCTTAACTCACTTCAAATTGGAAACTGAGAAGTATGGCAGATTCAACACCTTTCGGGCCTACGTAGTGCTCAAGGCCTATTACCCGGAAGTTTATCAAAATTGTATTGCTGAGGAGTTCAAAGAGTAATTCCTATTCACCAACTTTGTTGGTTATATCGAATGAAAATATTGAATTAGAAGGTCTTATCAGTTATATCGAATATTTTCTGCAAGGTGGCCAGGGCAAGTGCTTTGGCTTCCTTTGCTTTTTTGAGCTTATAGTCTGCCACTGTCCTGTAGCCAAACATGAAGAGAATCATTTCCTTAATATAAGAACGTGTGTTCACTGGACGAGGAGCAGCTTCAGAAAAACCTTTGTAGAAGGCATGAACGCAGCGATCATAATACTCCACCAGATGTTCGACATCGGCTTCATCGGCAATCAGGCTGGCAATGTCTTCTCCTAAGTAGCCATAACCCGCGGTATCCCAGTCGATCAGCACGATTTTGTCGTCCACGTAGAAAATATTGGTCACCCAAAAGTCTCGGTGGCATAGCACGACCGGTAGGGTTTCAATCTGCGCAAAAATCTCCTCCGAACGTGCATCAAGGTCGATCATCATCTCACAAAGGTGTTTTGGTAAATCACAATCGCTGGAGCGAATATAATCGTAGACCTCTAGCCAGGTGCGGTAGCGGAGGTAACATTGCTTCAAGTAGTCAAGATGGCTGAGGTTCGTTATATTCTGTAAAGCCACCGATTTTTCTGTAAAGCATGTTCCTTGGAACTTTCCCAACTCATAGGCCGCCTTTTCATACATATCTCCAGTTAAGTTTAAGCCCGACACTCCTTCTATGGCTTCCATATAAATGTGGGTTTCTTCCTCATGCAATTCAGCATGGTAGCAAGCAGGCCAATGAAAATCGGGTGGGAAAGTGCTTGCAAAATCCGAGGCATACAAGTCATACTCGCGGCGCCATGAATCGGCATCACCATGACGTTCCCACTTCTTCTGGTTTTTTAGAACTACCCTGAAGGGAAGCCGTGTGCCGGTTAACGTGGTTGCTTCACCGTGAATCAAATACACCTGCCCTACGGTTCCGCCTTGTAGCATCTCAGTTTCATAGGTTAATTCTGTAATTGGGGTTGAGAGCATTGTACTTACCACTTGTTGCAATGTTGCTAGGTTGATCGATTCCATAGTTTCTTCCTTCCTTAATCAATGATCCATTCTTTTCGAATCTCCCATATTGTTCCGTAAGTTGCATTGCTGTTTAGCAGGATGTTGGGGTCAAAGAGGCGCTGCCAACTATCGGTTATTTCACGCTTGATCTGGGGGTAAAATTGTGACATATAAGCTTGGGTGTCGCTGATGCCGTATTCACGGAGCAGGTTTTGGTGCCGCGTGTCATCGGTCTCGTTTAAGGGAATATAGGCGTAGTTGAGAACCGTCCCCCACTTAGCAATGTGGATAGGCGTGATCCGCTCATGAGGGACGCGCAGTTCCAGCACTACGCTACCGGGACTCGGTAGCATGGTAGCTTCACCGGTGAAGGAAACCCAAATCGGGTAGTCAGCATCGGCGGGTTTGCATTGTGCTTGTGGATGATGCTGCACCAGCCAATCGTAGACTTCTAATACAAGAGGTGCTTGTTCTTGCAGATCACGCTGAATGTAGGAGCGCTTTGCAGTATATCTGCCATGTGTTTGAAGTTGTGCATAAACTGCCGTATGTTGTTTTGTCCAAACGGTGGTGGTTGGCATGGTATCACCTCCAAGGTTTCTCATAATAATGGGCATAAAAAAGCTGCAGAACAAGCAACCTTATCGTGATTGCTGCTGCAGTACAATAAAAAGGTTGTGATTTATGCCCATATTCAATTGTTGGAACAAACCTCACTCAAATATGCCAACATAAAAAACATCCCCTCTCAATGCAATTATTGCTTTTTCAAGCTAAGAGTATCATATCACGGCAGTTTACGAAAATCAATACTATGAATAACAATATCAATGCATTTATAGTCAATCTTGAGTAAGGAAAACAAGCACTTTCTTTGCATTATGACCCAAAAAGCCCTTACAATTTATCGGAAAATATGCTATAATGTAAATGCAGTATTACAAAATGCTGAATAGTGCTTTTCAAAAGAGGAGTCCCCTCTTTTTTTGTTGAGAAATTTGAAGAATTGGAGGACAAGTCATGTTCAAAGTTGGAGATTTGGTTTTGTATGGAAGCACCGGAGTTTGTCGCGTCACAGATATCACCACTCGAAATCTGGTTGGAATAGACAAAGATCAATTGTTCTATGTTCTGACGCCCTTATACCAAGATTGTGTTATTTCTATACCGGTTGATGCCACGAGTATTCCGATTCGTGCAATCATCAGCAAGGAGGAAGCCGATCAGATTATTCAGCAAATTCCCAAAATTAAAACAGAAGTTTTCCACAGCTCGGTTTTGCGCGAATTAAATGAGCACTATAATTCCTATTTGAGCACGTATGACTGTGTCCATTTAGTAGAGTTATGCATGTCAGTTTACGCCAAGAAACAACAATTTGAGGAAGAAGGCCGAAAAACGGGCACCATTGATGAGAAGTTTTTGAAGTTGGCTGAAGAATTATTGTTTGGTGAATTGGCCGTCGTCTATGGAATCGAAAAAGAGGAAGTGCCTGCCTTGATCTCAGAGAGGCTCGATGAAGATTGGCGTACTTCTTCAAATTCATAATTGAATACCATATCGCAACCTCATGTGAAACGTCACCCTAATTTAGGGTGGCTTTTTTATTGCTAGCTCTCAAATGATTTACCTTTTTGTTGGGAAGGTAAACAGCTTGAATTTGTAGAAAGAGTTCTCGAAAGAATGATTTAATTTCTTTTTTGTATGATAGAAATGAGGAGATAATATGGAAAGATTTAACAAGTTTCTCGTCTGCTTGCTCGTATTTGCCATCATTTTCACCGGCCTGCCACTACCGCATGTAAGCGCAGCTGTTTTGTCCGATGAGGATGTCGTTGCTGCAGACAAGGGTTGGCTTGAAGAGAATTTCCTCATATTAAATGATTATCCTTATTTGCCTTGGCTTAAGACGGATTTAATGCTACCTCCAACTGGTGCGAACGGCAGCCAGATTTCGTGGAGCTCAAGCAATAGCAGTGTCCTTACCGATACCGGTGTGGTGATTCGCCCTGCATATTCCTGTGCAAATACGGTTGATGTGGTTTTAACTGCTACGATTCGCCAAAACGCAGCTACTGCGGTCTCGAATTTTAACGCCTCTGTGGTATCGTTACCGGGTAGTTTAGCCATGCAATTGGAGTATGAAGATACCGAGAACATTGCTGATTTGCTACAAATCAACGGTTCTGCTCAGGCGGGTGTAACCGATATGTCGAACGCCAATCTTTTTAGCTTGAATAACGTTTCTGAAACAGCGGGGAGCGTTTTTACCAAGCAGAAGATTCAATTGGCAGAAGACTTGTCGTTTAGCACATTTTTCCTGTTCGATATCAGCTCTATGTATCAGAATTACGATGAAGGCTTCACCTTTACCGTGCAAGCCGATGCTTCAACCTCGCTAGGCTCCGGTCCTTTTGAAGCCATGGGCGTGCCAGAGGGAACCCCCAGTATTAGCGTAGAATTTGACACCAAACGTGACAGCGACACGGCGACCTACGAATACGAAGGTACTGATACCGAACAACACATTGCGGTGTATCTAAATGGCGATTACCAGCATCCGCTCGCTGTTGCCCCGGTTGCGATTTATAATATGGAAACAGGGGAGAGAAATCTTTCAGCCAATCAAAGGTTTAACGTGTGGATCCAATACAATGGTTCTACCAAAAAGCTAGAGGTTTTCCAAGTCTACGAAGGGTTGGAAGATCCCACAGTGCCAACCCTTACGGCAGATGTGGATTTAAGTAGCGTGTTTCAAACAGCGGAAGGTCAAGTGATTCGAGATGTTTACCCCGGGTTTACCGGACATGGGGCTGACGCTTATAGTGTACATGCCAGCCTTTATGAATGGAGCTTCAAGAACGATCCGTATCCCATTTCCTTTAATCTCCCTCCCTACACGATCCGCGATTTGTACAGAGATGCTTTTCATCTGGAACTGACATCGCAAACCATCGATCAAACCGAGGGTTTCGCGGCTCAACTCACGGCTGTTTTGCGAGATTCTTTAGGTCAACCGGTTCCTGGAGTGCCTCTGGTTTTCACAAGCGATTTTGGAACTTTGAAAGCTGCTCCGGCTGGGGGCTTTGAAACCTTATCATCTCTGGACCTTGTCACCGATGAGCTAGGTTCTGCAACCATATTGTTGACTTCCCTGGTTGAGGGGAACGCCTTGGTTCGCTGCACTGCACAAGGGGGGACTTTTAGCGAAACTTCCGCTTCACTGATTTTGACCGAAGAAGCCAAACTCAACTTGGATTATGATCAACTGACAGCGGACTTCTTGTTAGAGGCAAATCAAGCTCTCAATTTTGTCAGGAGCGATCTACTCCTGCCGGCAAGCGGAGCAAACGGGAGTAGCATTACCTGGTCCAGTTCCAATGCGACTTTTCTTGATACGACCGGGAAGGTGACAAGGCCGACTTTAGCCGAAGGGGATCAGGTCGTAATTTTGACGGCTTATTTGAGCTTGGGGGCGTTTAGCAGAGTAAAAGACTTTAAGGTTGTTATTAAAATCAACGATGCCGATATGGTAACTTCCGATGCCACTTGGTTGACCGATCTTCGATTATTGCAATTAAATCCTTCCTTGTCTGAGATTACAACGAATCTTGTTATGCCCACGGTAGGAGCGGCCGGAAGCACAATTTTTTGGGTTTCATCAAATGAGGGAGTTGTTTCAGCCACCGGTTTTGTCAATCGCCCCGCGTGTCCGGCGAGTGCCGTTGAGGTTCAACTGACCGCAACCCTTGCTATGGGTGTAGAAAGTGTGGATAAAACATTTACCATAACCGTCCTGCCGACCGCCGCAACCGATTACGATCTGCTTCAAGAAGCATACGATGCTCTTTCTGAGGAAAGCATTCTCAATGCCAATACCAGCTTAGATCAAATAAGTAGCGATTTAACCTTACCGGATCTCGGCTTACACGACTGCAGTATTGCCTGGAGCAGTAGCAAACCGGAGTTTATCTCAGCCAATGGAATTGTAGTTCAGCCCGATTACACCACCGGTTCAACCTCGTTGTTTTTGACTGCGACTTTGCGCAAGGGAACAGCAGAACTGCAAAAAACGTTTTACCTCACCGTAATTGCCAAAGAGCCTACCGATACGGAAACGGTGGCTGAGACCGTGGCCTGGTTAACCGAGGAAAGCATCCTCTATGGAAACATAGCTTTGGATCAGATCACAAAGAACCTTTATCTGCCCCTCGAAGGGTTATACGGGAGCAGTATCGCCTGGGAAACATCGAACCCGCTTCTTGTTTCCTCCTTAGGAGAAGTTTTTCAGCCGAGTTTTACTGTGGGAAATCAGAGTGTATCCCTCACCGCTACAATCATCCGGGCCGGTGTAGAAGCGGTGAAAGAATTTCCTATGACAATTCTCGCTCTTTCTGCGACCGATGAAGAGGCGGTAGCGCTTAGTCTCGCTTGGCTAACAGAAGAGCGAATCCTCGCTGCGAATACAAACGCCAACCAACTGGAAACAGCATTGAACCTGCCGACCACGGGACTGGAAAATACAACGATTCGCTGGAGCTGTCTGCCGGTCGGTGGAATCATCACCGAAGGTCCCAGCATTGGCGAACTGGTTCGTCCGTCGTTTACCACTGGGGATCAAACTGTCGTTGTAACAGCCCAACTGCTACGCGGAACGAAAACGGTAGGGAAAAGCTTCAACTTCACGATGAAAGCCTTGCCGATGAGCGATGCCGAAGCAATTGAACTCGATGCAAAATGGTTTGATATTCAAAAGACTCTAAGCACCAATCCTTCTGCGTATTCACTTCAAGAAAACCTCCAGTTTGAACTCAATACTCCCAATGGCTCAATCATTACGCTCAGTTCCAGTCATCCCGCGGTCTTGACGATTATTCCCCAACCCGACGGTAACGCAATCGGAAATGTGACCCAACCGGATTATGAAGAAGATCATCAGAGTGTGCTGGTGACGGTCACTTTGCAAAAGGGTGTGGAACAACGCGTCAAAACCTTTGAATATACCGTGCTGGCACTGCGAGACATCACGTCACCGACCCTGATTTCCAGCAGCCCGGCTCACAACAATATGAATGTGCTCTATGGAACCAATCAGATGATACTGACCTTTAATGAAAACATTCAACCGCCCACACGCACCGGTGGCTATGCCTATTATGCAAGGGCATTTAACGTTACAGTCAACGGAGCGATGCCCGATACAGTCATTTTAATTTATGAGAATAACACCTTGACCATACGTGAAAGGAGCGGAAGTTTTGCCGGTGGCTTGAACGAAATCGTGATTCCTGCATCCGCCGTTTTAGACATGGCAGGGATTCCGCTGAGTGAAGAAATCAGGATTCAATTTCTAATGGAAGAAAAAATCATTCAACCCTTGAATATTGTTTCATCGGTTCCTGCCAACGGAGCAAATTCGGTAGCGCTTGACACCCCTCTTACCTTCAAGCTCAGCTCTTCTGACATCAGCAAGGGTAATAACTTTAGTCTAATTGGGCTTTCCAATCAGCAATATAGCAACATTCCCATTGCTTGCGAGTTGGCCGGTGGCGATGTAACGATTACGATGAAATACGCCGGCTGGTCTCTCACTAAGGGCCAAATTTATCTACTCTTCATCCCACCGGGAGCGTTCCAAGACCGCTTTGGTAATCAGAGCACGGCAACGCTGATCAGCTTCGTTACCATACCCGAGGACGTCAATTTACAAATCAGCAAAACCTACCCGCAGAACAATCAGGCTTCAGTTTCGATTAACCAGAGTCTCCAGGTAGAGTTGAGCCATGCGGCAATGGTGTCTCAAGGAAAAATCAGCTTGACCGATCCAGCCGGAAATGCAGTGCCGATTGCAGTAGATGCCTTTACAACTTCTGAAAATAAGATCTTAATCGATCCAGCTGAGTCCCTGCAACCGAATACTCCATATACGCTAAGCATTCCTAAGGGTTTTGCGAAAGCACGCCTCAGTGGGGTCAACCCCTTAGTTGCAGATGCCGTCTTCCGTTTTACGACCGGAGCCAATGCTTTGCCGTTGCTACAGGTCACACCAAGCGATTTCGCTGTGGAACAATCGATGGATACGCGCGTACAGTTGACATTTTCAAGCACCGTAAAAGCCGGACCCAACAATAGGGCAATCGAAATGCGCAACGCAGCCGGGGAAGAAATGCTGATGATTCAGACGCTTGCCGCTGATAAAGCAGAGTTCCGGGTTCTGAACGAATGGTTGAGCCCCCAAACAACCTACGATGTTACCATTCCGGCCGCCGCTTTCCTCAATGAAGAGAACCAGGCCAACGATTCCTACACCTTTTCGTTTACAACGGGGCAACAACTAAATCTCAAGGATCAAGAATCGTTTACTGTAAATCCTGCCACGCGTTGGCTGGTGCAAAGAGAACTCAGCTTCAAAACTGATGCACTTTTCTATGCTTTCCGAAATAGAGGGCGCAGCATTTCTTCTTATGCCTGGGATTTTGGGGATGAAGCGACCGCTACCGGTATTTCAGCAAATCACACCTACACAAATCCAGGTACCTACACCGTGAAACTAAAAGTAACTGACCAACTTGGCATATCTTATGAATTGCAAAAAACACTGGAGATTAGCAATTTCAATGCCGAAGAAGTGACCATGCAAGTGTCGCCCAAGGCCAATCAAAATCTGGTGCATACCGATGTATACAGTGACCCCTTGGATTATACGCCAGGCACACGGCTTTATACCATGGGTCTGATTTACAATGGTGTTTACATGGCCGGTGAAGCGATTTCCGTTTCTCTCTACAAGAATAATGCCTTAGTGCTCGATTACGGGACCGTCACCACAACCAATTATGGTCGAGAAAAAGAAGTCGCTCAGGGGTATTTCGGGTTTGATTATCAAAACATACGGCTCAATGGAACCTATGAGTTGGTGTTCCGTTACCAAGGCCTTGAAATGCGTCGAACCGTGGTAATCAGAGACCAAAGAAGCAAGCAAGACCTGCGTATCCAGTTATTCGATACAGATACGGGTAGCGAATTCTTACTCTACAATGGCTTCTATGTAGAACTCGACGGCAATAAGACCTTTATTCTTAAAACGTATTTTAAGGAAGAAGATCGTACCTATTATGTGATTAAGGATGTAGAACTCGGTTTTCATACGTTAGAAATCATCCCGGACCCCACCCGAGAACCCTTTGTTGAACACTCCGGAAGAGTAGAGTTTTGGCACAGTGGCTGGGTCGATGTTTCAATGGTGCAAGTACAACGGACCCCTTTAGGAGAAATTCGGGTCTGGTCCGAGCAAACCGATTCCAGAAACTCAACTCCCACCACCTTCGTTGGGGGCGAAAACACCTTCGGATCCCCTCCAAATTTGAATTTCACCATAGAAGCCAATTGGGCGGAGTATCGAAGCGGCTACTACGAGGTGCAGTTGAACGACTGGAAAACCTACCGATATAAGGAACCAAAGTTCACCCTTAATCCTCTAGACTTGTTTCCAGGTAATATCTTGTTGGTCAGAGCCGTCACACCCTATGGCAACGCTTCGCCTTGGGTGGATGCCAAGCTGAGAACGATTGACCCTCCAGAAGTCAATGGTGTACCCATTGAGTTTCAATACGTCAACGGGCAGCTTGTTGCTCAAACCTCGATGTTCCTCAACAGCAACAGTGCCGGGCAAAATAGTGAAATCAACGACATGCCCATGTTAGGTCACGATACCAGTGCCGGGCTGATGAACCATTTTGACTCTCTACAAGGTACAATGAACTATACCGCTGAAGGCATGGAAATGCTCCTGGAGTTTGAAAAGAGTGGCTCCTACGGTAAATCCAAGAAAAAGCCCAAACTCTTGACTGTGGGATACCAGATGGAAGGGGAAATGGAAGGCAGCTTCTTTCTCAGTTATGACAATCTGACCGACAGTTGGAAATTACACACTGGCGAAGTGATTTTGACTGGGGATATTAGTAAATATTATAAGAAGGGTTATACGGTGCCGGTCATTCGATTAGGAGCGGAAGCCACCTTGACCCTCGGTACAGTCTTAGGAGGAACGCTCTATATTGATAAACGGCCCGATGCCGAGCACGAATACAGCGGAATTCTCAAAGTAGAACCCTATGTTACCGTGGAGGTTTATGGCGGAGTTGAGGGCTGGAATATTGAAGGTGGAGTCGACGGGCGCATCAAAACACAATTGCATATACCGACCGGTTACATCCAAGTGGACCCGAGCCTGACGGCTTATGTCAAAGGTACCTTGGCCTATGTCACGACGACATTTTATGAAGATGAAGCCACTACTTCTTGGAACAATGGAAAAGACAAAGTGGTTCCTCTAAAACTCTTTACCTTACACACCACTCCTGAGTTAGCAGAGGATACGGAACTGGTGCTGATTCCTCGAAATTATCTAAACAGCGAATCCCTCTGGTTAGCTACGGCGGACCAAACCGATACCGTGCAGTTTCTGGCAACCGATACCGAGCAAGTCTTGAAAACCCATGTTTATCCGTATGCTGAAGTGCAATTGGTGGAACAAGGTCAAAATCTTGCCATGGTTTGGTTGGATGATAACCCAGACCGCAGTAGTGTCAACCGAACCCAACTGCATTATGCGCTCAATATTGAAGGTACTTGGAGCGAACCGGTGCGATTAAATCAAGATGGCACCGCCGACTTTACCCCGGTACTCGCCGCAGGTAGCGAGGGCTCACTTCTGGCATGGCAAAACCTGAAACAAGTCTTACCCGATGAACCCTCGCTCGATACTTATGCAAAGAACGCCGAAATCAGTGTAAACCAGACGCTGTATCATGGCACAGGAGACCTTGATACAATCACACTCACCAACGATGATTTGTATGATCATTCCCCCAGCATTGCCATGATGGGCAATCTAAACGGACTGGTGGTTTGGACCAAATCTCCGGGGGTCAGTTTCTCTTCAACCTCAAGTGACAACAAGCTTTGTTACGCAAGTTGGAATGGCGCCAGCTGGAGTGAAGCAATGCTCTTACAAGACGACGTAAGCCAAGTCGTATCTTCACAACTTTTCTCCAATGATGAGCAAGCACTCTTGCTTTATACCCTGGATGCCGATAACGATACCAGCACTACTTCAGATTGGGAAATCTACGCTAGAATCTACTATGCCAACACCAATACTTGGGAAGATTCTGTGCAGATTACCCATAATGAGGTTATCGATTCATATCCGAAAGCCGTGTATCAAACTGGGAATTGGTTTTTGACTTGGAATCAAGAAGACCACTTTCAATACCAAATTGGATTAAACGGTGAGAGTAAAACCGAAGCAGCTCTAAACGGGATCTCACCTAATTATGTCTTAACCGGAAACGATGAAGCCGGTTCGCTAATCGCTCTAGTCTACCAAAAGGCAGAGGAGAAGAACCAGAGAAACCTCTCGGTGCTATTCTTTGATACAGTTCAAGGGATTTGGGGAAATCCCAGCTCTTTGACCCTTGAGAGTGGTTATACTCGCTCCTTCAGTCCCATTTATTCCAGTAACAGGGGTTTAACGGTGGCGTTTACCGCAACTGAGATCATCACGGAAGTCATCGACGGCATTGAATATTTTATGCCGGGAGACAAGGTAGATTTGAGCTGGCTCACCTACACACCTAAACATGATTTGGCAATCGCTGCTGAAGAGGCAATTGATGTATCAGCGGAGATTCCTTTCCCTGGAACGTCTGTGAAAGTGTCCGTATTGGTGGAAAACCGAGGCGATTTTGCTGAGCAGGCAACGGTAAGCCTTTATAGCGGCGCACCGGAGCTGGGGATGAAGCTTGGGGAAGTTCATACAGCAACACCAATTCCAGCGAATTCAAGCGTTTGGATGGAACTGGATTGGCTACTGGAACAAGATGAGAGCGCTACCTATGATTTATATGCGGTGGTTTCTCCAGCGTTGGGTGTCTTAGAGGTAAATCCTTTCAATAACACGGCCCATCGGGTCATACAAACTGCCGATCTTGCACTCAATCAAGTTGCCTGGCGAAACCTGGTTGGAGAAGAGTACATCGTCTCACCGGTTTTGATTAACAATGGCGCTTTAACCCTGGAAAACATAGAAGTCCATGTAGAGTATGTAGGCAGCACGCTTGCCAGCGGAATCATTGAACAGATGCTCCCGGGAGACACAGTGGATTTGGACTTTAGAATTTCTACACAAGCACTGGTTGCAGATCTCAATGACCGCTACCCCATGACCGTTAAAATCCGGGCTGCTGCTGGGGTCACGGAAGCAAGACTAGACAACAATCAGCGCGATTTCACGCTCTTCCCTCAAGCGCCAGTCATAAATTCCTCCACTCTTAGCAATGGAGATAAAAACGTTTCGGTTGACGCGAGTCCCCAATTCAATTTTGATCGACCCATTGTACAAGGAGATTCTTTTAGCCAGATTAGCCTGACCGATACCTATTTGAATCCGGTTGTAATCTCCGTTGAAGTTACAGAAAACAGTTTGAAACTGATTCCTCAAAGCCCCTTGCAGTATTCTACGGAGTATCGGGTGCAACTACCGGTTAGTGCCGTAGAAGATCGCTTTGGAGTGAGCTTACAACAAGCCTATTCACTGAACTTTACGACCGGACCCAGGAGCCCGCAAATTATCTTTAGCAATCCCGGGGACCAGTTGTTGGGGGTAGACCCGAGCCAACCGGTACGAATCAAATACAATAAACCTGTTCAGCCGGGACCGAGTTATGAGCGTGTTGAATTGCTGTCTTTGAACGATGTGAGCGAAGCTGCACCGGTTACGATTTGGACATCGGTTCAAGGGGAATGGTTGACCATTTCCGGGTTTGGTTCTCTTGAGGAAAACACGAACTATACTTTGAACTTGCCCAAAGGCACCGTCCAGGATTCGGATTTGCAACTACAGGCACACGATACGGCCATCTCGTTTACGACCGGAACAAGGGTCCCACAAGAACCAGAACCGGAGCAACCACAACAACCTCCTGTAGAGGATCCGAAACCCGGCTCCGCAGCAACGGTGTTCAATACCGAATCCCTAAAGGATTTGATCCAAAATAACCAGGGGATTGAGGTAGAAACAGCAAACGGAACCTTGATTCTGACACCGGAGCAGGTCCGGGCTTTATCCATGGACGGAACAAAAGAGATAGAGTTCGTCGTCCTTCCCAGAGAAGAGGGAGAAGATTCGACGCGTGTGTCTTCGGTATTCGAGTTCTCTCTACGAGTGGGTGGTGAGCCGGTTACAGAACTCGCTACCGATATCATCATTCAAGTTCCCCTTGAACTGGAGCAGATTTCCAATCCGCAGAGGGTCATAGTCTGTTTCTTCGATGCTGAGACTAATACCTGGCTAAGCTTAGGCGGTAAGACCGCAGCTACAACGGGTATGATTTCATTTAGCACAGGCAACTTAGGTTTATTTGCGGCTTTTGAAAACGAAGTCGAGTTCAGCGACCTAACCAGTGATTGGGCAAGAGATCCGGTTCAGGTTTTAGCAGCTCGTCAAATCATTCAGGGCACCGGCCAGGGTTTCTTTGAGCCACTGGGGCAGGTGACCCGAGCAGAATTTACGACGATTCTAGTTCGCTCCCTATATTTGAGAGATTCGGACCACCAGTTGAGCTTTAACGATGTCACCCCAGACATGTGGTTCGCAGAGTCAATTGCTATGGCGGCTCAACTTGGTCTAATTCAAGGGGTAGCCCCAGGGCAATTTGCCCCGGAGCAGACGATTAGCCGAGAGCAGCTGGCGGTTATGGCGTATCGCTTGGTTCAATTGAAGAATCCGGGCTTGATTCCTGAAAAAGCGAGCAATTTGGAGTTTTTGGATGAACAAGAGATTTCAGATTATGCACGAAGTGCTGTGGCGTTCTTAGCGAGTCAGGGCATTGTACTCGGCTCCAATGGCGAATTCTTCCCGCGTGCTACGGCAAGCAGACAAGAAGCCGCCGTAATCTTATACAGACTCTTAACGTATTTAGGCGATTTCTAGATAATTGAATACGAGGCCGCTGGGTTCGCTAGAACTCGGCGGCCTTTTTATTTTTGCTTGACAAAATCGTCAAGGGGTTTTACAATATCGTTAGATGATATCATATAACGATATTGTAATATGGAGGTGAACTCATGCCAAAGAAAGCGCTCGAGAGCTTAACCGAATCCATGTTTTATGTACTTATGGCCTTGCATGCGGCAGCCATGTGTGGCACCGATATCGCTGCGCATATTGAACAGCTGACCAAGAGCAGAGTGCTGTTGGGTCCGGCCACTCTTTATACGATTTTGGCAAAGTTCGAAAAAGAGAAATACATTCGTGAAACCGAAGTCGATGGCCGCAAGCGCACTTATGCCTTGACTGATTTAGGCCGTTCGGCTTATGAAGAAGAATTGCTTCGTTTGCGTCAATGCATTGCCGATGCCGAAAGTGAGTTGATAGAATATGACTAACAAGATGAACCCCCAAGGAAAACGCATCATTCGATTTGCTCCCTGCCCGGAGTATGACGTTGAGTGTATGGAGAGTTGGCTAGAGGACATGGCTAGGCAAGGCTCTTTTTTAAAGGGCAACTTCTACGGCTTGTATTTCTTTGAGCAGAACCAACCCGCAGAGGTTCGCTACCGTTTGCAAGCCGCAGCCAAATCTATCTCGATTTTCGATGACCATGGGGGAGATCCGGATCCTGAGATGCGGCAACTCAGCCAAGAATTTGGTTGGGAGTATGTGACTTCCGGCCGAGATTTTTATGTCTTTTGTAGCAAAGACAGGCAAATTCGAGAGCTGAATACCGATGCAGCAGTGCAAGCGATGACCATAGATTTGGTAAGAAGGCGTCAAAATACCTCTGCCGTGACTTTACTGTTTATATTGATCTTAAATATCATTCTTCAGAGGAATTTTTTTATGAAGAGCATCGGCTTGGGAAGTAGTAATTATTTCCCTCTTATTTTTCTCTTGTTATGGACCTCCCTTGATCAAGTGGTCAAGACTCTTCATCTGCGAAAACTTCGACTTAGCTTGTTGCGAGGAGAGGACTTCACTCACAACCAAGACTGGCAGAAGAGAGCAAAGCGGTTTCATCTTAAGAATTTTGTTTTTCTCAGTATCGCGGTGATTGTTGTTTTCGGTTTCGGACATGCGTGGTATCAAGATAGCTCTGGTGCTTATAAGAATGATATGACGACGTACACGGAACCCTTACCTATTGCAACCTTGCAGGATTTGCTTCCATCAGCCGAGTTTTCTTACGATGATTTTGGCGTGGGCAACACCATTGAAGTCAAACAGGATTGGTTGGCACCGCAGATTATCTCATTTTTCCAAACCGGCACATTGCGAAAAGACGGAGAATTGCTGTTTAAAGGGGGTTTAGTGGTCGATTACTATGAAACCAAAACCCCTTGGTTGGCGAAGAAGTTAGCAGATGAACTGCATCATACGGCCAGAAGAGAAGCTAGGTCTTATGAGGACCTCCCCGCACCCCAGCTGGATGTAGATTCTGTGGTGGCATTTCGCGGGTTATTCCCTACAATTATCATGGTCAAGGGTAATCAAGTGGTCAAGGTGGAGCTGTATCAATCCATAGAGAAAAACCAATGGACCATGCAGGAATGGGCAGAGGTTTTCGCCAATAGTTTGAAATAAGAGGAAGAGGTGATTGATTTTGCACCTGCTAGCATCATTTGAAGATACTGAAACACTGCTGAAGTTACTGAATACCGAGTATGCAGTTCGTGGTCATACTCTGCAGCAACATCGGAACATGGGCGGCATCGTTTATTTTCTCCAAAGTGCTTCGCAACGGTTTGTGTTCAAGATCTTTCGTGCGATCAATACCGAAAATGCGCTGCAGTCGATACGGATTTTGAAATATTTAAGTGCAGAAGACTATCCTGCTGTCCGTATCATCCCCACTGTTTCAGGGACAGATCACCTTGTTTTGCAGTGTCCGGAGGGCGAATGCATCGGCGTGCTCTATCCGTTTATTGAGGGAGAAGAGGTTGAGGGACTTTCACATGAAAATGCAGCCGAGCTTGGAGAACAGGTGGCCCGTTTGCATCGGTTGATGCTGAGCCCGAAAGCACCTGCGTTATTGCACAGGGGCAAGGAGTTTTATGTCGATCGCTTCATTCAGTTGCTTGAACGAGATCAGTATGACCCGGCGCGGATTCGGGAGTTTGCTGAGTACGGTAATGATCTTTGGAGCAATTTAGCTCCCTTGCCTCAAGGTTTTTGCCATGGTGATTTGCATACCGGCAACATGGTGTTGAATCAATACGGGTTTATCCTCTTCGATTTTGATATTTCTTCCAGCGCTTTTCCGGTGATCGATGTCGCTACACTTTGCGATGAAACCCATTTCAACAATTTTGACACAGAGGGTTACGATAAAACCATGCGCATGTTCAAAGCTTTTTACCAAGGCTATTCTCGCCTGCGATCTTTGAGCGACGCGGAGATTCGAGGAATCTTTGACTTTATTCCAATCCGTCATTATGAATTGTTTGCGACGATTCTTTTGACGCACAACGAGACCATACGGGTGCCCGGTATTGACGAACAATACCACTGGATGATGCGCTGGCGAGAGCTATGCGCCAAAAAACGATAGGAGGTGCTCCCTATGTCATGGGTGGCTGCAATGATTTCACCACCTGTAGCAACACTGCTGCGTTTGATGAAGGTTGCCAAGCAGCACTTGCAGTATGTCTATGGGGGTAATTTCAACGCATTTTAAAAAGGGGGAGCAAGATGAAAGAAGAACGCTGGTTGCAAACCTTGAGGGAGCAAGAGAGTTTAGAGGATGTGACAACGTTGGCGAAGACTTGTCAGCGTTGCCCTTTGCGTGCCGGTTGTAAGCAGGTTGTGGTGGCTACGGGATCCGCCTCCGCGCGCTTGATGTTGGTCGGCGAGGGCCCGGGGGCAGAGGAAGATCATCAAGGGGAGCCCTTTGTGGGAAAGGCGGGTCAATTGTTGGACCGAATTTTAGCAGCTGGGGGATTTTCACGCCAAAGCAATGTTTACATTACGAACGTCGTCAAATGCAGGCCACCACAGAATCGAGTTCCCACCGAAGAGGAGAGGCAAGCCTGTTTGCCAATCTTACGACAGCAGTTTCGGATTTTGAAGCCTACTATTATTATTCTTTTAGGAGCGACGGCGGTTCAGAGTTTGTTGGACCCGCAAGCGAGAATTACCAAGGTGCGTGGAAATTGGGTGGAGAAAAACGGGGTTTGGTTTATGCCAACCTTTCATCCAGCGGCATTATTGCGCAATGAGCAGTTGAAAAAGGATGTTTGGCAGGACCAGAAACAGGTGGTGTTTAAATACCGCGAACTAGTCGATGAAAAGCATTACTCGGAATTAAAGTTGTAAGAAAAAGAAAAGATACTTGCCTAGGAAATCCCACAAAAAAGATGAAGAAACTTGCTTGACAAGCGGC
Organism: uncultured Eubacteriales bacterium; assembly: GCA_964425745.1. Lineage (GTDB taxonomy): Bacteria > Bacillota > JAAYKD01 > JAAYKD01 > JAAYKD01 > CALCNS01. The sequence goes on from CAYRNW010000025.1 coordinate 36,889, forward strand.
ATTAAAACGGGTATTATAACAAAGCGCTCGTGAGACAAACGTCTTCGCAGTGCAACAGATCCTTGAGAACTAAACAGCGAAAAATAAAATGTGACGAAGAA
>CAYRNW010000026.1:0-36199 GCA_964425745.1 uncultured Eubacteriales bacterium
AAGAAGAACGCTGCTTCTCCGTTTTGAGACACAGCGTTCTTTGACAGTCTGAGCCCTCCACTACGGAGGGCTTTTACTATTGGGGATTCTTAATTTTTCAATTCCAGATACTCATCATAGGTCATTCGTTTGTCGATAATCCCTTCAGGGGTGATTTCGATAATCCGGTTAGCAATGGTCTGCACGAATTCGTGGTCATGCGAGGCGAAGATTACAGTGCCGGTGAAGTTGATCAGACCATCGTTGAGCGAGGTAATCGATTCCAAATCCAAATGGTTGGTCGGTTCATCTAAGAGGAGTACATTGGCGTTGTTGAGCATCATTTTGCAGAGCATACACCGCACTTTTTCGCCTCCGGAGAGCACCTGGGCTTCTTTTTGAGATTCTTCACCAGAGAAGAGCATTCTTCCCAAGTATCCCCGGATGAAGCTTTCGGCTTTTTCAGTGGAATATTGGCGTAACCAGTCGACTAGGTTGAGTTCAACGTTGTTGAAATACTCGGAATTATCTTTGGGGAAGTAGGCCTGGGAGGTGGTCACACCCCATTTGAATTCGCCTGAATCGGATTCGAGTTCGTTCATCAAGATTTTGAACAGGGTGGTCTTGGCTTGTTCATTGGAACCAACCAGGGCAATTTTATCGCCTTTGTCGAGTTTGAAGCTGATGTTGTTGAGAAGCAAACTACCGTCCACGGTCTTGCTGAGGCTATCCACTGTAAGCAATTCGTTGCCGGCTTCGCGCTCGGGTTTGAAGCCCACATAAGGGTATTTTCGGGAGGAGGGCTTGATGTCTTCAATGGTCAACTTCTCCAATTGCTTTTTGCGCGAGGTGGCTTGCTTGCTCTTGGAGGCATTGGCGCTGAAACGGTCGATAAATTCCTGGAGGGCTTCACGCTTTTCTTCGGCCTTTTTGTTTTGATCACGTTGCATTTGCAGGGCTAATTGGCTGGAATGATACCAGAAATCATAGTTTCCGGCAAAGAGTTTGATTTCGCCAAAATCGACATCGGCGGTGTGGGTGCAGACTTTATTTAAGAAATGGCGGTCATGCGAGACCACAATGATGGTGTTTTCAAAGTTTAATAAGAAGTTCTCTAACCATGCGCGGGCTTTGAGGTCTAAATGGTTGGTCGGTTCGTCGAGTAATAAAATATGCGGTTGACCAAATAAGGCCTGGGCCAATAAGACCTTGACCTTCTCGTCGCCGTTGAGTTCTTTCATGAGTTTGGTGTGGAGGGGTTCTGTGAGCCCAAGACCGCTTAAGAGGGTGGCCGCTTCGGCTTCGGCTTCCCAACCGTTGAGTTCGCCAAATTCAGATTCTAAATCGGCTGCCTTGAGGCCATCTTCATCGGTAAATTCCTCTTTGGCGTAGAGCGCATCTTTTTCTTTCATGATCTGGTAAAGTCGGGCGTGGCCCATGATCACGGTTTCTAAGACAGGGTATTCATCGAATTCAAAATGATCTTGCTTTAAGACGGCAAGCCGCTCGCCCGGGGTGATGATGACTTCGCCGCTGGTCGGTTCCATTTCACCGGAGAGGATTTTTAAGAAGGTCGATTTACCGGCCCCGTTTGCGCCAATGAGGCCATAACAGTTGCCGGGAGAGAATTTTATGTTGACGTCTTCGAATAATTTGCGACCGCCATATCGTAAGCCAATGTTACTTGTTAAAATCACGGGTTGATCCACCTTTGGTTTATATTTTCTGGTTACACAGCAATTTAACAGTATATCATAGTTTAATGGAGAAAGCAAATTATGGAAAGCAGGCAAGTTGTGAAACAAAACCCTCATTGAATATTGATAAGTGTTTCACAATTGTGGGATTCTGCACGAGGATTATAGGAATTTTATCACCGAAGAGCGAAGTAGAAGTGAAACAACGGGCGGACAAGATTTTCTTAAAAGAGCAGATCCAAAAGGCGAAAGACCCAGCGAAGACGATGCAAAATTTTCGCGCATGTTTAGCGAGCATCAACAGCAAAGAAGAGTATGAGAGATATCTTCACAGCGGCTTTTTTACCCTGATTCGTGAAGATGCTGATCGGGATACGCGTCAGGAAGTATTGGAGAAGTTGGCTGAGCATTTCGGCTTAATGTGAGGGAGATCTATACCCGTGAGTTGAGGTACACCTGTTTCTGATGGTGGATGCAGTTTTCTATTCAACCCCATTGATTGGCTCAAGGAGGTCGCATATGGAGAAAAAGATCGTTTTTTTCGACACAGAAATCGGTGTAGAAGATAAAAAGATATATGATATCGGAGCGGTACGCTGTGATAAAGGAATACTGCATACGGCATCCGTATCGGATTTTTGCGCCTTTGTAGCAGATGCTGACTTTCTATGCGGCCATAATGTGGTACATCATGATATGAAATACCTCGCACCTTTTGTGACCGGAAGAGTGCCGAAGAGAATCATCGATACCCTATATTTGTCTCCTTTGCTGTTTCCAAAAAGACCTTACCACAGGCTCTTGAAGGATGACAAGCTTCAAGTAGAAGAACTGAACAACCCTGTAAATGACAGTCAGAAAGCCAGGGACTTATTCTTTGATGAAGTGAATGCATTTTGGCAGCTTTCCCTTGAACAGAGAAAGATTTTTTACGGATTATTATATAACACTGAAGAGTTCCAAGGGTTCTTTGATTATTTGGAATTTAAACCATGCATTAATACATTAACAGAAATGATACAAGATGAATATAAGGGAAGAATTTGCGCCAATGCAGATCTTGATATTCTTGTAAAGTATTACCCCAAAGAGCTTGCGTATGCGCTCGCGCTGATTGGATGCGAGGATTATCGCTCCACCACACCTCCTTGGTTGCTCAATAATTTCCCCAAAATTGAAAATGTAATCCTGTTCTTGTGTAACACACCTTGTGCCATTGGCTGTGATTATTGCAGAAATAAACTGGATGTGCATAAAGGGCTTAAGAGAATATTCGGATTTGAGAACTTCCGTACCTACAATGGAGAACCACTTCAGGAAATGGCGACAAAAGCTGCTGTGGAAGGGAAATCCTTGCTTGCCGTTTTTCCGACCGGCGGCGGAAAATCCATTACATTCCAGCTTCCTGCTCTCATGGCAGGTAGAGCGACACACGGGTTGACCGTCGTAATTTCTCCTCTGCAGTCTTTGATGAAGGATCAGGTGGATAACTTAGCAGAAAAAGGAATTGAGGATGCCGTAACAGTGAATGGTATGCTCAACCCTATTGAGCGTGCGGATGCTCTTGAGCGTGTTGCGAGCGGTAAGGCATCCATTTTATATATTTCGCCTGAGCAATTGCGTTCAAGAACCATCGAACGCCTTTTGATGTCTCGTACTATTGTGAGATTTGTTATTGACGAGGCACATTGCTTTTCTGCGTGGGGACAAGATTTCAGAGTGGATTATCTTTATATTGGGGATTTCATTCGTATGCTTCAGAAAGAGAAGAAAACGGATAAAAGGCCCATTCCTGTATCGTGCTTTACGGCAACGGCAAAGCAGAAGGTGATAACAGATATATGCGATTACTTTAAGAAAAAGCTTGATTTGGATCTTGAAATTTTCGCATCGAATGCAACGAGAGAGAACCTGCATTATACGGTTTTGCACAAAGAAACCGACGAAGAGAAATACAATGCACTTCGCGCTTTAATTGCACAAAAGAATTGTCCGACTATTGTCTATGTATCAAGAACCAGGCGCACGTTTGAGCTGTCAAAAAAACTAACGAGCGATGGATTTAAAGCCCTTCCGTATAACGGTAAGATGGAATCCAATGACAAAATCGCCAATCAGGAAGCCTTCATGAATAATGGGGTGTCCATCATTGTAGCGACCTCTGCTTTTGGTATGGGGGTTGACAAGAGCGATGTGAAGCTCGTTGTGCATTACGACATTTCTGATTCTCTTGAAAATTACGTACAGGAAGCGGGTAGAGCCGGAAGAGATCCCTCTTTGCAAGCAGATTGCTATGTATTATTTAGTGATAAGGATTTGGACAAGCATTTCATTCTTCTCAATCAGACTAAGCTTAGTATAAGTGAGATTCAGCAGGTTTGGAAAGCAGTGAAAGATTTGACAAGGATAAGACCGAACATTTGCTGTTCACCTCTGGAAATCGCACGTCAAGCAGGGTGGAATGACTCTGCAGGCCCAGACATGGAAACACGTGTCAAAACAGCATTATCGGCTCTTGAAACGGCAGGATATATCGTACGCGGAAGAAATGTGCCGAAGGTCTATGCAACGAGTATTCGAGCCAAAAATATGACCGAGGCCTCTCATCGGATACGCAGTTCTGATTTTTTTACGGAAGAACAGAAAGACACTGCACTACGAATTGTTAAATCTTTGATTTCAAGCCGCAGTATTGCAAAGGCAGGCAACGACGATGCTGAATCTCGTGTGGACTACCTTGCAGATATTCTTGGTTTAGAAAAAGAGTCTGTCATTGAGTCTGTTAATCTTATGCGTCAGGAAGGGTTACTAGAGGATCATAGCGATATGTCTGCATATATCTATGATTCTGATAGCCAGAACAAATCAACAATGGTTCTGGATGGCTTTCTAAAGCTTGAAAGATTTATTCTCTCAAAAATCACGGATGAAGGTGCATCCTTTGGATTAAAAGAACTCAACGAGGAAGCGCAGAACAAGGGAATTACAACCTCAAGCATTAAGAATATTAGAACACTTCTGCACTACCTGACAATCAAAAATTATATAACGAAAGAGGAGAACAGAGCAAATTTTTCTGTAAATCTGGTGCCTTCGCTGGACTTGAAGCGATTAATGAACAAGTTTGAGAGAAGAATTGATATCTGCCGGTTTATTCTTGAAGAATTGTATGCAAAAGTCACCCCGATTGACGAAACAAATGGGGAGAAGAAACCAGTGGAGTTTTCGCTGGTGGGATTACACAAAGCGTACCAATCTGTTCTGAGAATTGAATTGAGTTCTGTGCCTACTACTCTTTCTGATGTCGAAGATGCACTACTATATCTTTCTAAGATTGGTGCTCTAAAGCTTGAGGGCGGATTTCTTGTGCTTTACAATGGCATGGAGATTAAGCGCATTGTTAAGGATAATCGGTTGAGGTATAAGGCGGACGATTACCGGCTGCTTGACGAGTTCTATAAGCAAAAGATTCAGCAAATCCATATTGTTGGTGAATATGCAAACCTTATGGTTCGTAACTATAACGAAGCTTTGCAGTTCGTTCAGGATTACTTCAATATGGACTTCAAGAAGTTCATTGCAACCTACTTCAAGGGTGAGCGAGCAAAAGAAATTGATCGTAACATCACGCCCGAAAAATATCATCAATTGTTCGGGGAGCTATCCGACAAGCAAGCCGAGATTATCAATGATGCCTATTCGAAATATATCGTTGTTGCAGCAGGTCCTGGAAGCGGCAAGACAAGAGTGCTTGTTCATAAACTTGCATCCTTGTTGCTTTTGGAGGATGTGAAACACGAGCAACTTCTAATGGTGACCTTTTCCCGTGCAGCGGCGACGGAGTTCAAAAAACGCTTGGTAGAATTGATTGGTAACGCGGCCAATTTTGTGGAGATTAAAACCTTCCACTCCTACTGTTTTGATCTTCTTGGCAGAGTTGGAACCATTGAGGCATCGAGGAATGTTGTGAAGGATGCTGCCGAGATGATACGTAATGGCGAAGTAGAGCAGGGGAAAATTACAAAAAGTGTGTTGGTGATAGACGAAGCACAAGATATGGACGAGCACGAGTTCGAGCTTGTGCGTGCACTTATGACCACAAATGACGGTATGAGAGTGATAGCGGTCGGTGACGATGATCAGAATATTTACGAATTCCGCGGTTCTAATTCCGCGTATCTTAAAGCTTTGATTGAGAACTACGGTGCAGTTAAATATGAGATGACTGAGAATTACAGAAGCAAGAAAAACATAATCTCGTTAGTGAACGCTTTTGCAGAATCGATTAGCCAAAGAATGAAGTCGGTGCCGGTTGAAGCGGTAACCGACGAAGATGGGTTGGTTGAAATTACACATCATTCCTGCGCAGCGATGGAAGAGGCCGTTGTGAACAATCTGCTGTCAACCTATAAGAGTGGTAAGGTGTGCGTTCTCACGAATACCAACGATGAGGCACAACGCATTCTTGGGCTTTTGTTGAAACTGGGCAAGAGAGCAAAGCTGATTCAGTCCCTTGACGGATTCAGGCTTTACAATCTTCTCGAGATCCGTGTGTTCCTTAAAGCGATAGACCGCAACTTGAATTCTCCCGTAATCTCAAACGAAATCTGGCAGTTTGCCAAAAAAGAGTTACTTAGCAATTATCGGGGCAGTTCATGTATTGATAATGTCAAACGATTAATTTCGGATTTTGAAGTGACTCATTCCGTGAAGTACCGCTCGGACTTTGAGGAGTTTGTATATGAGTCGAAATTTGAGGACTTCTACGATGAGCAGGATCAGGAGGTTATCTTTATCTCCACAATCCATAAATCGAAAGGCCGTGAGTTTGAAAATGTCTATATGATGCTCAAGAATTCGGCGGGCACTACCGATGCGGAACGCAGAGCATTGTATGTCGGCATGACGCGAGCAAAGAGCAATCTCTATATTCATACGAACACCACGTTGTTTGATCAATATCGTATGGAGGGTGTTGAGCATTTATATGACAGTGCTAGCTATGGAGAACCGACAGAGATCGTACTGCAAACGACGCATAAGGATGTAGCACTTGGTTTCTTCAAATACAAAAAGGATGTAATTTTCAAACTTCGTAGTGGTACAAAGCTCGGAGTTGATGACGTGTATCTTACGGCAGAAGTCAATGGACGAGATGTGCGCGTTGCCAAACTTTCAAAAGCGTTTGTAGAAACACTTGAAAAGCTGAAAGAAAAAGGGTATGCACCCAATTATGCTGTGATTCGGTTTATCGTTGCATGGAAAGGGGAAAAAGACATTGAGGAAACCCCGATTCTTCTTTTGGAAATCTATTTAGAAAAATGCAACAGCGACGAATGAATAAGCATTTCTATTATTTTGAAGCCGGTTGTGAAACAAAATCGCACAATAACCTTGTAAATGTTTCACAACTGTGATAGAATAACTGTATGAACAATAACATCATGGATACGCTAGAATTAGTCAATCAAAAGAGAACGTTAGAGTTTCGTTTAAACAATCTTCTTTGGGGTTCTGTGGAAATTCGAGAGGTAAAAGGAGGCCAATACATTTATCTCCACAAAAGGGTTGGTGGTTTGAGTCGTACGTTATATGTTGGAGAATATAGTGAAACCTTGTATAACCAAATTCTTAAAAACAACATTGACTCGAAAGAACTCAAGAGAAGCATACGGAACATCGACGCTCAATTAAAGAAACTGGGGTTTCAAGAAACTGATTTATCGGATAAGTTGAAAAGGAATATCGACTTTGCCAAGCGGCATATGGTTCATGCCATTTATCGTCAAGCGGTCTTGGAGGGTGTTGCGGTCACTTTTTTAGATACCGAGACCATTATTGAGGGTGGAATCACGAGCAATATATCGGCGAATGACATTCAGAAAATCAACAACTTGAAGCATGCGTGGCAGCTGATTTTGGATGAAGGCGTCGTCTTGTCTCCATCCGATTTTCATTTGCTTTGTTTAATCAACAAGTTGGTGGAAGAAGGATTTTATTACAATACCGGAATGTTGCGCAGCGTGCCGGTGTCGATTGGCGGAACGTCTTGGAAGCCAGAGCTCCCCATAGAGAGTATGGTGAAGGAGCAACTTGGCGAGATCCTGCGGTTCGAAGATGTTTACAATCGAGCTGTTTGTGCTTTGTTGTACGTGACAAAGAAGCAGATTTTCATCGATGGCAATAAAAGAACGGCTGTAATTTTTGCCAACCATATCTTGATTTCACAAGGTGCGGGTATGATTATGATTCCCGAAGACGTGGTGCCAGAATACAAAAGGTTACTCATTCAGTATTATGAAACCGATCGAAGCGAAGATATTAAGAAATTTATATACGAACATTGCCTGATTAAAATTTAGTTGTTCTAAGGTATGAGAAATCGCCCTCCTTAATTGGAAGGCGGTTTTTTTATGGTAGGGTTTCCTCTTATAGGGTTAACCTATTTGAGCTCGGTTTTATGTTCCAGCATATAGCCAATAGCGTAGAAGGCAATTGCGGAAACGCCAAAGTTAAAGATTGCTTCTGGGCCAAAGGATACAATTTGGTATTTTATACTGCCGGCATTACTGAACCACATCTCATTGAGCCAGCCAAGGAAAATACTTGTTATTGCACCGGCAAGAAAAGTTAAAGGTGTAGCAGCTTTTAAGCGATGGCGCAATACGCTGTGCAGCGTAATAAAGAAGTTAATGAACAGGGTAGCCGAGGTAAGACTGAGAGCTAGTGTGACCGTATAGTAGAGTAGTGACAAAATGGAGAAGACAGGGTCCTTTCCCCACATAAATTGCACCATTTCAATCATACGGGGGAATTCTCCCATATCGAGAGGTTGGGGAGAGAACCGAGTAAAGGTTATAAGGATCGAGATGACAAGGCTGAATGCAAGTTCTACCAATAGAACACCTGCTTGAATTTGGGTGTAGTAGGTGATATATTTTGCCGCTAAACGTTTCCATCCGTTCTCAGGAATATAGGTTTCAAACACGGCGTGTTGATCATTGAGATCGCGATGGTAATTTTGAATTGCGTTTATTACTGGTGCAAAGAGTGTAAATGTAAGCACGGCTGCCAAACCGATGACGCTAAAGGCAGTGAATTGTAAGAGGGCTCGCGTTGCAGAAGAATCGAGGTTATTTAAACTAATCGTTCCACTGATGAGAAAAAGAAGGGTGACACCTAGTAAGGTTAACATCGTCCATCGATTTTGTCTGAAGATTTTCTTGTATTCAAAGGTCAGCAGGGCTTTCATTTACGATACACCTCCCTATATAGTTCATCGAGTGATATGTTTCGGTTTTCGCGTATACTCTCTACATCACCCATGGCCTGCACTTCACCTTCGAGAATGAAGTACACTTCGTCAAGTAGGCGTTCCATTTCATGAATCAGGTGACTGGTGATGAGAATCGTACAGTCTTCGCGGAAGCCCTTGGCAATAAGGTCGAGGATTTCTTCGCGGGCAACCGGGTCGACACCGTCTAGGGGTTCGTCTAATACAATTAGGCGGGCTCTGCGTGAAATGGCCAAGGCTAAGGCGAATTGGCTTTTCATACCTTTGCTTAGGCTGGAGATTTGCAAACTTTCGGCTAAATCCATGTCTGCGAGCAGCGAATGGAATTGGCTTCTGTCAAAATCGGGGAAGAAGAGATCATAGGTGGCGGCGGCTTGGTCAATGGTCATGCCTTGTGGCATGAAATCGGTATTGGTCAGACCCGAGATACGAGCCTTGGTGTTGGTGGAGAGCGGCTCTCCGTCTATGGTGATGTTGCCGGAGTCCGCTCGTAATTCTCCGGTAAGAATGCGTAATAGGGTGGTTTTACCGGAACCGTTGGGCCCGAGCAGACCGATGATCTTGCCTGGTGTCAAATTCATGCTGGCGTTGATAAGGGCGGGTTTCTTACAATAGCTTTTGCTAAGATTGTTGATTTCAATCATTCCTGTGTTCCTCCTTGTTCCCAGTGGTTTGCTAAATCTTTAAGAATTTTGTCTAGCGATAACCCCAATTTTTTGGCTTCACTAATAAAGCGCGTGCGGATTTTCTCGGCTTCCTGTTGTTGTAATTGCGCGACCATGTTTCCATCCTCTTTCAAAAAGGTTCCGACTCCACGTTCGGAGTAGGTGAACCCGTCTTTTTCTAATTCCATGAAGACTCGCTGAACTGTGTTGGGGTTGACGCTGAATTCCTCGGCGATTTCCCGCACAGAAGGGAGCTTGTCCCCGGGCTTGATTTGTCCACTGATGACGCGGCTTTTGAGTTCGCCGGAGATCTGTGTATAAATCGGGATGCCATCTTGAAATTTATACATGCCGTGGCTCCTTTCATATTGTGTTGGTGTATTACTAATCTAACACACTAACACAAGAGTTGTCAAGAGGGGGATTTTGTATATTTTTTGGGATAAAATGACTCCGAGATTTCAAGGTGGGGACTGTCCCTACCTTGAAATCTCGGAGTCATCACATGATAGTTGTAAAAAATGTGGTGAAAATCACATAATCGACGAATATTATGTGATTAGTGGAGTTTGGGTTTGGAAACAGACCGAAAAACGTTACCAAAGTAACACCTTTTTCTTTTGTTTCTTGTTATAGTGGAACAATCATGTGAAGGAGGGCATTTATGGATATTTTTACAGTTTTGTTTTGGGTCATTGCAATCATTCTGACCGTGATTTCGCTGGTTAAGGATAAGAAAAAAACCTTTGAGGCGATGAAAAAGTCGAAAGGGATGATGGGCAACATGCTCGGCGAAATCGTCGCTATCATTTTCATCATTGGTTTGGTTCTGACCTTGATCCCACCGGAAACGATTAAACAAGTTTTGGGTTCGGCCAACACTCTAACTTCTACGGTGGTAGCGGCCATTGTTGGCAGCATTACCTTGATCCCGGCTTTTGTGGCATTTCCGTTGGTCGGATCTTTGGTGACCGTTGGCGCGAGCATTGTTCCGGCGGTGGCTTTTCTGACCACTTTGACCATGGTCGGCATGGTCACCTTTCCGCTGGAGAAGAAGGAATTCGGTATGAAATTTGCACTGACTAGAAATCTTTTAAGCTTTGGGTTTGCTGTCGTGATTGCTTTGACCATGGGGGTGATTCTATGAAGATCGTAGAAATTGCAAAGAAAAATAAGTTGCCTTTGCTTGTGGCTTTGGTCTATGCAGGGCTGTTTCTGTTTTCTCCGGATCAAGCAATGAAATCGGTGGGGAACAGTGTCTATTATTTGGTGGAAATGATGCAGGTGCTGCCGGTGATCTTCTTGCTGACCGTGGTGATTGAGGCATTGGTTCCCAAAGAGATGATCATACGTGGGTTCGGTAAGAACTCGGGCGTCAAGGGTAATTTGTTGGCCTTGTTGCTGGGCAGTATTTCGGCAGGTCCGGTTTATGCTGCTTTTCCCATTGGCAAGTCTTTGCTGAAAAAAGGTGCAAGTATATCTAATATTGTGATTATTTTAAGTGCCTGGGCTGTGATTAAGGTGCCGATGTTGGCCAATGAAGCCAAGTTTCTCGGTGTGAACTTTATGGCAGTGCGCTGGGTACTCACGGTAACGGCGATTTTTGTAATGGCGTATATGGTCGGGAAAATCGTCAAGAAGGAAGATATGCCGGCGGATGCGAGTGATCTGGGTGTGCTACAAATTAATGAAGATTATTGCATTGGCTGCGGCTTGTGCGCCAAACGCTTCCCAGAGTATTATGAGATGACGGGGAATAAGGCCGTAGTTCGCAAAATGCCGGAGGATGAGGATGCCATTGTGGCCTTGCAGGCTTCAGTGAAGTTGTGTCCTGCCAAGGCGATTATTCTGAGTTTGGAAGATGTAGATTCGGAGAAGGTTCGCAAAGAACTCAACGTTTCTAATACGTAACATACACGTACTTAGAATACTCGTATGCAACATACGCTTAAACCCCCAAATAGCGAAAACGATTGTTGAAGTCGTTTTCGCTATTTGGGGGTTGTTTGTTGCCACGGAGGCATTTATGGGGATGAACTTTTTGTCGTGGTCAAAGTTATGATCATAAGGACCTGGCTAGTATCTAGTTTGTAAGTAGAACGGTAAATAAGTCTTCAATCTTATCTGAAAACAGATCTTTTTTCCACGCTTCTTTCCGAATTGATCCATCTTCCTTTTGTATTACTTTTAGTAACGTATTAAATGCATTATGCATTAAGGACAAATACTCAATATCCTCGTGGTGCAGGGTTGTGCCTGAGCGATATTTATCAGACATATTTGCATAATAACTTCGTATGTTCTTCATTTTAGTGTCGATATTCGTTATTTCGTAATCATTGTATCCATAAAAACTCTTTAACCCCACTAAGGATTGGAGTGTCATTTCAAAATAGACTGATACTCCGCTGAATGATGCATCAAGGTCTCCTGCAGGATTGCTTACTATGTAATCGAGATTACCTATAACACCTTTGATACTATTACAGAAGGGAATAAGATAGGTGTTGATTTCCTTTTGCTTGGTAATGCTTTTTAAATGAGTGTGAATGATAGCTGCAATACAAGAGAGAATAAGTAAAACTGCAATTGCTTGTAAGTGGCTTTTTTTCATTTGTATCGAACATCTTTTCTTTGGTGTTGTTTTAGGAATATGTTCCATTGGTATCTCCTCCCCTTAGGGTAATGATGTTTTAGGTAAGCTCTCTATTCCAGAATAATCTGCGGGGATACTACTCTTTTTGAATCAAAGTTCAAAATCCCTTGTGGTATTTTCGAATTAGGGCAATGACCTTTTTTCTCATTAGGTATAAACCAACTTCTTCATGAGAGAATAATGACCTTCAAAAAAGAAAAGGGTAGGAAATACGCTAACATAATGAAGCGAGCGCATAGTAACGGAACAATACAGTATCGGTTTAAACTTAGAGTGTATAAGATGGAAAGCAAACGATTAATATCGGGGTTTAGTTTGTTTTAGCTTCATTTTTGCAAACAGAGTTCTTTTATCGATATATTTGTAATAAAGTGAATCTTTAGAAAACTCTGTAAAAGAAGACTGATGATTCAGATTTTTGGAAGAATCGCAAAGAACTCAACGTTTCTAATACGTAACATACACGTACTTAGAATACTCGTATGCAACATACGCTTAAACCCCCAAATAGCGAAAACGATTGTTGAAGTCGTTTTCGCTATTTGGGGGTTGTTTGTTGCCACGGAGGCATTTATGGAGTTTTTTGGGTATATCGAATGGCACCGGTGGGGCAAACACTGCTACAGTTTTGGCACTGGTGGCAGCGCTCGGTGGTGATGAAGGCTTTCTTGTTGGTGACGGTAATGGCTTCGGAGGGGCAAACCGTTTCACATTTTTTGCATCCGATGCAGCGGTCAGTGTGCACGAATTTTGCCAAGCGCGGCGAACGGCCGGCGATCTTTTGCAAGGCACCAAAGGGGCAGATTAGGTTATGAAATACAGCGGGATGGTAACGCAGGGTTATCAGGAATGATGCGGCCAACCAAAGCAATAGTACGGGAATGTTCTTGTGGAGCACCTTTTGGGCAAGAATCATGCTTGCGAGACTGACGATGAGTGCCAGCCAGGGGAGGTATCGGTTTTGCATCCATTTTGGAGCAGTTTTAGCTTGCCAACCGAACCGTTTTGAGAGCCATTCGGCTGGTCCCATTACCGTATTCATGGGGCAAAGGTAACCGCAATAGATTCTGCCAAAAAATAGGGCAGCCAGTAAACTGAGGGCGAAGATGATCAGCCATAGATTCATTTTGCCTCGGGTGACCAGAAATAAGAAGAGTGCAAGAGCAACGGTGCGAAGGATGGTAGTTGCAGTTTTCAATAGTTTCACCTCTATGTTGGATTGTAACGTTGCATTTTCTTTATTATAATGGTATGATTGAAGAAAAAGTGTTACATTGGTAACGGAGGTGAAAATTTTGGAGCAGCAATATCAGGTAGCCTTGATGTCCTTGCCGGAAGAATTGCAGATTGAAGATGCGTTTCGGCTGGGCGAATTTAAGTGGCGGGAATATAAAAAAGGCACGGTGATTCATTTAGAAGGCGAGCGCTGTCACAATTGGGAGATTATTGCCCAGGGAAAAGTGGCGGTGGAAAGAATCGATGAGGCCGGCAATTTATTGGTGGTTTCTACCTTAATCGAAGGGGACCAGTTGGCGGGGAATATTGTGTTTTCTAAGAAGCCGTGGTATCCCATGACCGTTTCTGCACGCAGTGATGTGGTGTTGCTGGAAATCAAGCGAGAACGGTTGTTTCGGCTGATGACCGAGAGTCCATCCTTTTTGAGAAAATTCTTGGAGATGAATTCGCAGAATTCCTTGTATTTAGGGAACACGATTCGGGATCAGGTCAAGACGACCATTCGCGAAAACCTGTTGCGCTATTTTAAACGTGAGGCCATGAAGGCAAACGGGTCAACTTTTACTTTGCAGATCAGCAAAACCGAGTTGGCAGGACGGATGGGAGTGCAGCGGACTTCGATCAGCCGCGAAATCGCCAAGATGCAGGAGGATGGGTTGTTGGTTTGCGAGGGGAAGAAGATTACAATGTTGTAGGATTTCGCAGATTTCGCATTAGGGGTCAGACCCCTCGTGCGAAGTATTTACAACGAGGGGTCTGACCCCTGATGCGAAATGAAAGGTGGAGCAAGATGATACGAGTTTGCCAAGTGAATGCTTCGTATTTTGAGGCCTATGACCAAATCCCTATGCTGGTGCGGGGCTCGAGTATTCTTGAAGTAGAAAAAATCGACGGTGGACTGGGTGGCATCCGCTTTAACGAGGTTGCGGTAGTTCCGTTCGTCAAGGATTTGGCCGATTACGAGCGAGCAACAGGGTTGAGTGACCGCTTCGACATCTCCCATTGGGCGTTTTTCATGGCCTTCGACGGCAAACTACCGGTGGGGGGCGCCATGGTGGCAGCTGAAACGCCGGGTGTGAATATGTTAGCCGGGCGTAAGGATCTGAGCGTGCTTTGGGATTTCCGGGTGGATGAGCGATACCAAGGGCAAGGCGTGGGTCAAAGCTTGTTTGACAAAGCGGTGGAGTGGTCGAAGTCAAAGGGTTACCTACAAATGAAGATTGAATGCCAAAACAATAACCCCCGTGCTTGCCGGTTTTACCGAAAGCAGGGGGCGGTGTTGGGGATGATCGATGAATATGCTTATTATGCGGAGCCTGAGCTGCGCCATGAAGTGCAGTTGATCTGGTATTTGGATTTGACGAAGTAATTATAACGGGGACGACTCCTTGGGGACAGTTCTTACAAAACCGTCCCTTCCGGAATCGTCCCCAATTTGTTGCTACTTAGAGCTTAAGCGTTCGCCACCACTGCAGCGTTGTATTCTTGGGTTAAGGTGTCCATCAGTTCTTGCACCGAGATGATTCTGTCGGCTCGGTAGGCATTGGCACCGGCAAAGGCAAAACCGTGCTCCAGCCTACCACGCTTGGCGTTCATCAGTGCCAAGGTAATGCAGTAGGGGCTGGAATCTTCTTTGCACGTAATAATGCAATGGTAAGGACAAACATACGGCCGCTTGTTGCCCGCATTGACGTCACGCACGAAATCGTTGAGAATCGCTCGCCCTGGCATTCCCACCGGGCTTTTGATAATCACAATATCTTCTTTGGCACAATCAATGTAGGTTTGCTTGAAGGCATCGGAGGCGTCGCATTCGAACGTCGTCACAAAACGAGTTGCCATTTGCACCCCAGATGCACCGAGTTGGAGCAATTTGTAAATATCGGCTCCGGTATACACGCCACCCCCGGCTATGACGGGAATTGCTTTTCCGGCCCGCTCTTCGATCTTTTTAACTTCCTCAACCACATCCACCACGATTTTCTCCAATTGGTAATCCGGATGGTCGAGCTGCTCCACGTTAAACCCCAAATGCCCGCCTGCCAGGGGCCCTTCAACCACAAAGGCATCGGGGGCGTATTGGTATTTATCGAGCCAGCGTTTCGCAATTAAGGCAGCGGCCTTCGCCGAAGAAACAATGGGAACCAATTTCGTTTTGGATCCCGGTGTTAGATGAGAGGGTAGGGTCAGCGGAATTCCGGCGCCCACAAAGATGATATCGATTTTTTCTTCGATGACCGTATTGACGATATCGCCAAAATGATTCATGGCCACCATGATATTGACACCTAAAATCCCCTTCGTCATACTTCGCGCTTTTTGGATTTCAGCTCGTAAAGCACGCAAGTTCGCTTCGAGAAAATTGCTGGTATAATCTTTTTCCATCATGCCAATACCGGCAGCCGAGAGGACACCAATCCCTCCAGCGTTGGCTACAGCGGCAGCCAGTCCACTTAAAGAGATGCCAATGCCCATTCCGCCTTGCACAATGGGTAGTTTTGACGTTAAATTTCCTATGGTTAATCCTTTACCGTTCCAAAGCATATTGTCAAACTCCTTTGATGATTCTACTACAGGGGAATAGCCCTAATAATTCGATGAAACAGGGTTTTGCTCCTTCTTCTTGCTCGATATTCTTGACCAATGCCCTTGTCAAGGGGATGGCGAACCGCTGCCGAGAACAAAAAAGGACAGCAGCGTCGCTACTATCCCTTTTTCATGGGTTCCATGGTTTGTTTTTTTAATTGGATTGCTCCGCTGTCCATTTGCTGAGCCCTAAAACGATGAGCATGATCAGGATGATGCCAATAAAGATTCCTGCCATGCCTTGGCCCATGAGAATCAAGGATTTGGTCAAATCAATCATTGTTTGTTCGCCAAACATGTGAATCACTCCTTATGGTTTGCTCGCTTACAGCATGAGGGGAACTAAATAGAGGATCATCCCACCGGCTAAAACGCTGGCGATTTGTCCGGCAACGTTGGCTCCGGCTGCGTGCATGAGTAGGTGGTTTTGGTTATCTTCTTTCAAGGCCATTTTGGCGACGACTCGGGCTGACATGGGGAATGCGGAAATGCCGGCAGCCCCGATCATCGGGTTGAATTTTTCTTTGACAAACAAGTTGAGGAACTTGGCGAAAAGGACGCCGGCGATGGTATCGAAGACGAAAGCGACCAAGCCAAGCGCCATAATTAAAAGGGTGTCAACCGAGACAAAGCGTTCGGCGACCATACTAAAGGAAATTGTAATGCCCAAAAGTAGGGTGATTAAGTTGGCCAAAGCATTTTGAGCGGTTTCAGACAAGCGGTTCAAGACACCACATTCGCGGATTAGGTTGCCGAACATCAGGAAGCCGACCAAAGAGACCGACATAGGGGCGATGAAACCGGCGACTAAAGTGACAGCGATGGGGAAGATGATGCGGGTTTTGCGGCTGACGCTGGCCGGGTTATATGACATGCGGATTTGACGTTCGCGTTTGCTGGTGACCAAGCGGATGGCAAAGGGTTGAATGATCGGCACCAGCGCCATGTAAGAGTAGGCAGCCACCGCAATCGGGCCGATATACGCTGATTTTAAGACTTGTGAGACCAAAATCGAGGTAGGTCCGTCGGCGGCACCGATGATGCCAATGGCAGCAGCGTCTTTTAAGCCAAAGCCCAGCAAGACTGCAAACGTAATGGTAATGAAAATACCAAATTGTGCGGCGGCCCCGAAGAGCAACAAGCGGGGATTCGAGAGTAGAGGGCCAAAGTCGATCATGGCTCCGATACCGATAAACAATAGCAGCGGCAATGCTTCAGAAGCTTCAATCAGGCTTTCGAAGAGCCATTGGATGATTCCGTGGCTTTCGCCGATGCCTGGGATCACCTGATTCAAGACTCCGGAGAAGGGTAAGTTGACCAAAATAGCACCGAAGCCCATGGGCAAGAGCAACGACGGTTCGTAGTCTTTTGCAATGGCCAGGTAGATCAAGATCCCTCCAACCACATACATGACGATTTGTTGCCAGGTGAGGGCTAAAATACTGTTCAGTAAAAAGTCCATGCGGGAAACTCCTCTCGTGTCAAGGTTGTAAATTGCTTCCTTTATTCTACCATAATCCGACGAAAAACACAATTGAGCGATTGGTGAATTTGGGGGAGAACCTTGACTTTTCATGCTCATTCTTTTGATTAGGCATAAAACTGTCTGGTAAGGGTTCGTTTCAGAGAAATAATCTACAAATCCCACGGATTGAATCAAAATCAAATATAAGAACCGACTGGTAAATACCAATGCTATGAGAAGGAGACTTCTACGCAAAAAGGGAATAAGTATGAACAAGTTTATTGCCCAAATGGGGGGAACAGCCGGCTAAATGTCCGGAAATAACATACTGAAGGTGGAAAATCATGATTATTGGTCTCTTGATTTGTGTTGTGGTAGCAGTACTCTCAACCTGGCTCGCCGGGTTTCAGCATTACGTTGGAGCGCCGATGTTGGGGCTCTTGTTGGGTATCATCATCTCCAATCTTTGGCCGGTGTCGAAAGAAATCCAAAAGGGAACCAAGTATGCCTCGGGAACGCTGTTGAAATTCGGAATCATCTTAGCCGGTGGGACCTTGAGTTTTGCTTCTATTATGGGAAGTGGTGTGCAGGCGCTTCCCCTGATTACCTTCAATATTGTATTGTCGATATCAGCGGCGTTGTTCTATGGTAAGCGCTTGAAGACTTCGACCAATACCGGGGTTTTGGTGGGAGGTGGCACCGCTATTTGTGGGGGAACCGCCATCGCTACCCTGACTTCCATTATTAAGGCGAAGGAAGAGGAGTTTGCCTACGCCATGGCTGCCATCTTTTTCTTCGATATTTTCGCTGCCATGATGTGGCCATATGCGGCTGTTGCCCTGAAATTGAGCGTTGAACAATTTGGATATTTGGGCGGGTTAGCGATTAGTGACACCGCCAGCGTGACCGCGGCTGGAGTGACTTACGACGGCCTCGTGCAAGGCGCGGTGGGGTTAGCCGGTATGACCGGCGGACAATTAGCGGTAATCGTCAAATTAGTGCGCACCACCATGCTCATCTTTGTGGCGATGGGAGGCGTGGTCTGGATGTTGCGCCGCACCGATTTAGAAGAAAGCTGCAATTTGTCAATGAAGGACCAAGTGCTGAAGTGCTTCCCGTATTTCGTTTTGGGCTTCCTGGCACTGGCGTTAGCCAAGACTTTTGGCCTGATTCCGGCCTCTATTGCTCCTTGGCTGAGCAAAGGCAATAAGTTTTTTATCACTATGGCCTTGGTAGGCGTAGGCTACAAGATTAAGTTGAAGGATATTATCAGCAAAGGGTTGAAACCCATCTTATTAGGCGGGTTAACCTGGCTGACAGTAGCGGCATCAACCTTGATTTACACCCTACTGTTCGTGTAACAAAACAGCAACCGCCTATGAGCAATGCTCGTAGGCGGTTTTTTTCGCACTTGGGGTCAGACCCCACTGCGAAATATTTAACAGAGGGGTCAGACCCCACCTTAAAAAAAAGGAGGAGAAGGTATGAGGATTTTAGTGATTGACGGTCAAGGGGGAAAATTGGGGGCACTTTTGGTGGAGCAATTGCGCCAGCGCTTATCCGAAGCAGAAGTGATTGCGGTAGGCAGTAACAGTATTGCTACGTCCGCCATGTTACGTGCCGGAGCGCAAAGCGGGGCAACCGGAGAAAACCCGGTGGTCCATTTAAGCCCGAGCACCGACCTGATTATGGGCCCCAGCGGCATTATCATGGCCAATTCACTGTTGGGGGAAATCACCCCGGCCATGGCGGTGGCGATTGGCAGTGCCAAAGCCATGAAGATTTTGATTCCACTGAACAAATGTTGCCATCATTTTGTGGGCGTGCAAGAGCTGAGCATGTCGGAAAGCGTGCGTCTTGCCGTCGATGCAGCGGTTAAATTTGCCCAAGAGCCACAACACTTTTGCCCCTAAAACTACGCGTCCCGAAAGGAAAACGCCCCACCTTTTACGAAAATATACATAGAACTTTCAAATAAATGACGAGGAGTGATCCCATGCAACTGAATCCACAACACATCCAAGAACTGGAACAACGCATTCGAGAATATATGGATGGCTACCAGGGCCAAGGAGTCGCCGTTTCCATTGTCAACAGCAAAGGCGAGCCGCAATATCGTCAATTTTTCGGTTTTCGCGATGTGGAGCAGAAGAAACCTTTGAATGCCGACACCCTCTTTGGCTTGGCTTCGATCACCAAATCCTTCACCGCGCTCGCAACCATGCAGTTGGTAGAGCAGGGGATTTTGGACTTGGACGCCCCCGTTAACCGTTATCTACCCGATTTTGTATATCCCAATCGTCATATGCCGCGCTTGTGGAATTTGCTTTGTCACAGCGCCGGTTTTCCACCCCAACCTCGCTTGCTGATCAGCAAAATCGCACCCGAACTGGAAATACCAGAAGCCGAGCGTGAAGACTACGCCTATTCCGTAACCATCGCCACAGAAGGTGCCAAGCGCTTACTGAAACGATTAGGCGAAATCCCGGTCTTTTTAGGGGAAGCCGGCGAATATTTGAGCTATTCCAATGACTGTTTTGCCATGTTGTCTGAAATCATCCGCCTCTACGGTGGCGAAGAAACCTACTCCGCCTATGTGGAAAAACACATCATTGCTCCCTTGCAAATGCAACGTACCACCTTCAGCTTTAAAAAACCGCTCGAAGATGACAACGCCAACACCCTATATTCTCCTACCAAAGAGGGAGTCAAGTCAACCCACGACTGGCTGGACAACCAATTCATGATGATGGGCGGCGGCTCCTTAAAATCGACCCTCGCCGATATGGAACGCTACGTCACCATGTGGTTGAACAACGGACGCTACCAGGGTGGCCGCCTCTTGAGCTACACCGGAATTCGCAAAATGCAAAAATACCATATGCCCTACAGCCACCAGGTTGGTTATGGCTTCGGCTTACAAACCTTCAATATGGATGACATCACTGTGGCCGGTCACGGGGGCAGTCTCACCGGCGTCGCCACCAACATCCTTTGGTCGCATGATTTGGGCTTAGGAGTCGTCGTGTTAAGCAACACCTCCGGCATGCCGGTCGCTTCCATTGCCAAGGCGATGATCAAGCTCTGCAATGGCCACAGCCCCTTGGAACCCATCCATACCTTCAAAGATGTTGCTTGGACCGATCAACAAAAACAAGCCGCTTGTGGCACCTTTGTTTCCGGTGAAGGCGGTGTCTTCGTCGTCAGCTTAAAAGAAGGCGAGCTTTGGTTCTCAGCAGCCGGGGAACAGATGGCTTTGCGCACCGTGCTTCCTACCTTAGCCCTGGCACCCACCAAAATGGTGCCCAGCGAAGTGCGTTTCCATGCGCGCGAAGACGGTAGCGTTTGGGCGATTGGTTTTGGCGGCAGAATCGTATTACGCAAGGAGTGATCTCATATGGCAGAACGATATTTATTAGGAATCGATGGCGGCGGTACACGCACCAGAGCCGTCTTAGCAACCACGGGCGGAAAAGTCCTGGGCTACGGCGAAGGCGGTTCGGGTAATTATCGCATTGCCGGGCTTCACATTGCCAAAGAATCGCTGCGTGCGGCCATAAACGGGGCATTCGCAGCAGCAAACTTATCGGTCCAAGATGTTGAAGTGGGCTACTTTGGCTTGGCCGGCGTGGGGCGTGAAGACGATCGCCAGACCATGCGCCAGGCACTGGCAGAGTTTGCACCTGCGTATCGAACCCTGATTTTAGAAAATGATGGCATCATCGCCATGACTGGTGCAACCGTAGCTCAACCGGGCGTGGTTATTATCAGTGGCACCGGCTCAATGATCTACGGACGTAATAAAGAGAACCAGACTGCACGGTCTGGGGGCTGGGGTCCCCTCATCGGTGACGAAGGGGGCGGCTACGATATCGGTCGCAAAGCCCTCATGGCTGTGATGCGCGAAGCCGATGGTCGCGGTCCAAAGACCCTGCTCACCGAAAGTATTTTCGCCGAATGGGGCGTTGAGCATCATCAACAATTGGCTTCCAAAGCGTATCGAGAAGATACGCAACGGCCTCATATTGCAGCCCTGTCGATTTTAGTCAAACGCGCAGCGGCTTTAGGCGATGAAGTAGCGCTTGCCATTTTAGAAGAAGCCACCCGCGAACTGGCCTTGGCAGCTAATGCCGTGATTCGCACGTTAAAGATGCAAGACGATCATTTTCCAGTGGCTCTGGTGGGAGGCGGCTTTAGTCAAGACACCTCCTGGACCCTTGGTTTAGAAGAATTAATCCAAAAAGTAGCCCCAGGTGCCTATGTAGGCGCACCAACCTATCATCCGGTGATTGGAGCGCTACTTTCGGCCTTACAAGAATTTCATGGCCGCTTACCGGAAGAGGTCTTAGAAGAATTGCATCGGTCTGTTTATGGAAGTTAAACTACCAATCACCGAGCAGCGCAACCCCAAATCAATGCAGATTGACCGCATGTCGGCCTTAGAAATCGTGCAACTGATGAACCAAGAAGAGCGACACGTTCAAGAAGCGGTGGCTAGCCAATTGCCGGTCATTGTGCAAGTGATTGAACGCATCACACAAGCATTCTCTCAAGGGGGTAGACTCTTTTATTTCGGAGCCGGCACCAGTGGGCGCTTGGGGGTGCTCGATGCCTCAGAATGCCCACCCACCTTTGGAGTTCCTCCAGAACAGGTGCAAGGAGTGATTGCCGGCGGGGACCGCGCCTTGCGTTCGGCTGTGGAATCGGCGGAAGATGACCCAGAGTTGGGTCGAGCCGATGTTCAAAGTAGAAGGATCGATACCGCCGATGTCGTGGTGGGCTTAGCCGCTTCCGGCAGAACCCCCTATGTACGCGGGGTTTTAGAAGAGGCGAAAGCGCGAGGAGCCACGACGGTCTTGATTTGTTGCAATCCGGAGGCGCCGCTCATTCCGCAGGTAAATTTCGCCATTGTTCCGGTGGTAGGACCCGAAATTTTGACGGGGTCCAGCCGCTTAAAAGCCGGGTCCGCTCAAAAACAAGTCTTAAACATGCTTACTACTGCCGCATTTGTATTGCAGGGCAAAGTCTACTCCAATCTCATGGTCGATCTGCGCCCCACCAATCAAAAACTCGTAGACCGGGCAGTTCGAATGACGATGTTAGCTACCAACTCAACCCGCGAAGTTGCACAAGCAGCATTGGAGAAAGCCCAGTGGAACGTGCGTCTCGCCATTGAACATCTTGTGGAAAGGTCGTGAAACCCTTGAAAATCGAATTTCAAAAAAATGTACTCAGTACCATGGAACTGGAAGATCGTCTTGCGCAAGCCTTTCAGGTGGCGGATCGAGCGATTGACGAAGGTGCTGCGCCGGGTGGGGTCTTGGCCGTAGGTAATCAGAACCAGGTTGTTTTCCACGCCAAGGGAGTCACCACCGATCTAGATGGAGGCAGCCCGGTCGATCGGGAAACCCTGTATGATCTTGCTTCGTTGACCAAGCTCTTCACCACTTATATGGCTTTGCGTTTATTGGAAAAGGGGGCATATCGGCTCGATGACCCGGTCAGCCGATTTCTTCCATTATATATGCGTCCGGATAAAGGTGAAATTCGCATGCGTCACCTCTTGACCCATACTTCCGGCCTCAAGCCACACGACGAGTTTTTTCAAATCTGTCATAACCCACAAGAAATGCTGGAAGCCATTGTAGAGTCTCCCATGCAAAGTCTGCCGGGAGAACAAGTGGCCTATAGTTGCTTGGGTTATATCAGTTTGGCACAAGCCTTAGAGCAGATTGCCGGGCAAAGTTTACCCGACTATTTAAAGGAAAATCTTTTTCAACCCTTGGAATTAGCGGAAAGCGGATTCACCCCGCATTTCCCCAAAAAGCGGATTGCGCCCACCGAACAAAGTGATTGGGACAATCAACTCTGCTGGGGAGTGGTGCACGATGAAAATGCACGGTGTCAAGGTGGCATCAGTGGCAATGCTGGAATGTTCAGTAACGCCAAGGAATTAGCCCGATTTGCTCAACTATGGCTGGGTCAAGGCGACCATAAAGGATGCCACTTGCTTTCGCCAGCGACGGTGCAGCTCTCGATTCAAAATTATACAAACCGCATCTCCACCGAATATCGCGGGTTGGGCTGGAATTTGAAAGCACCCGCTCTATCGTTTATGGGGGATTATGCGGCCGAAACCAGCTTTGGTCATACCGGATTCACTGGGACTTCGCTGGTCATTAACCCGGAATTAGGGGTTTTTGTGGTTTGGCTGACCAATCGCGTGCATCCCACTCGCAAAGAAGAGCGGATTTTACGTTACCGTGCGTTAGTGCACAATGCAATTTTTGCGGCTTTGAGCTAA
Organism: uncultured Eubacteriales bacterium; assembly: GCA_964425745.1. Taxonomy (GTDB): domain Bacteria; phylum Bacillota; class JAAYKD01; order JAAYKD01; family JAAYKD01; genus CALCNS01. The sequence goes on from CAYRNW010000026.1 coordinate 23,883, forward strand.
GGAGCCAAGATGAATCACGAAATCTACCGGCAAAAAGAACAGAAAATTATTATTGGCCTCATGTGCGGCACCTCCGTAGATCGGGTGGATGCCGCCCTTTGTCGTCTTCGCGGATATGGCAGGAAAACCGAAATCGAACTGATTCAATACCTCGAATATCCCGTTCCCGAAGCCTTACGAGCCGAAATTTTTAACGCTTTTCAGCCCAACAGCAGCAATGTGCGGCAAATCAGTCAGCTGAACTTTGCCATTGGCGAATTGTTTGCCGAAGCGGCGAACGCGGTGCGAGATGCAGCCAGGCTTACTAGCAACGCAGTGGATGCAATTGGTTCGCATGGTCAGACGGTGTATCATATTCCGGATGCAGAGGAATTTGCGGGGCAATGGCAGCGGTCCACCTTGCAACTGGGTTCCCCGGCGGTGATTACCGAGCGCTGCAATACGACGGTCGTGTCCGATTTTCGCAGCCGAGACATGGCAGCCGGTGGTCAAGGGGCACCCTTAGTGCCTTATGTGGACCAGATCTTGTTTTCACACCCGCAGAAGACGCGTATTTTGCAGAATATTGGCGGCATTGCCAATTTCACCTTGCTTCCCGCACTGTGTCATGGCGAACAAAACATTGTAGCGGCCGATAGCGGACCGGGTAATATGGTCTTGGATGCTCTTGCGCAGCAACTGTTGGGGTTGCCTTATGACCCTAACGGGGAAGTGGCAGCTAAGGGTAGCGTCGATGCTATCCTGTTGGCAGAACTTTTGGACGATGCGTATTTTCAGTTGCCGCCACCCAAGAGCACCGGTCGGGAACGTTACGGAGTACAGTATACCGAGCATATTCTGCGTCGAGCCAACGAACGTGGGTTGAGAACCGAAGATGTTTTTGCCACTTGCACGGCGTTAACAGCGGAAACGATTGCCGAGCAGTACCGCAAATGGTGTTTTGCTCAGTTTTCGGTGGACGAAATCATTGTCAGTGGGGGAGGGGCGCGGAATCGCACCTTGATCCAGATGTTGAAAGAGCGCTGTCCGGCGGGTATAAGCTGGTTGCGGCCGGAGGATTGTGGTGTGCCGAGCGATGCCAAAGAGGCCATGGCCTTTGCGATCTTGGCCAATGAGACCTTGTGCGGAAACCCGGGCAATCTCCCTTCCGCCACCGGCGCCTCCCACCCCGTCCTCCTCGGTTCCATCACCCCATTTTCAAGATAGGGACAGTCCCCACCTTGAAATTTCGCACAGGGGTCTGACCCCTCGTATTAAAATTTCCTCCAATTGGGGACAGTTCATTTCGAAAAGAGGAGAAAGGGCCGTGCACGCATTCGCAACAAATGCGTTTACCCCTTTCCTTATGGGGAGGTGAAGATTTGAAGGAAACAGAATTATATGGCCCAGTCAAGACCCTGCTAAGCGATTTAGGCTATGAAGTGAAAGCCGAAATCGCTCACATGGACGTGGTCGCACTCAAAGAAGACGAGATGATTGTGGTCGAATTGAAGACCTCCTTCACCCTCAAACTGCTTTTGCAAGCCAGCCAACGTCAAAAAATTGCTGAAAAAGTCTATGTTGCCCTGCCCGCACCCACTCCGCGACAGCGCTTCTCCAAAGGCTTCCGTGAATACGAACACCTGCTCAAGCGCCTGGAGCTGGGGCTGATTCTGGTACACATGAAAAAAGCCCCGCCACTTGCGGAGCTGATTTTCGAGCCCAAACCTTATGAACGCAAACGAATTTTAGCCCGCCATGCCAAGACCAGACGCGCTGTGCTGCAAGAGGCCAACGAACGACACGCCGATCACAACCTGGGCGGCACCAATGGCAAGCTGATTACCGTCTACCGGGAAAAAGCCCTGCTCCTGGCGGCCTACCTCCTCGACCAAGAGCCCAAACGTGTGGTCGAATTGCGCAACCTCACCGGCATCGAAAAAGCCGGCACTTTCCTGCGTGCCAATCACTACGGATGGTTCGAAAAAGTCGCCTACGGCACCTATGCCTTGAAAGCGGATAGCCTGCCTGCGCTGCAGGAATATGCTACACTGATGCAAGAACTAAAAGTGGAACGAGAGTCGATAAACGCTTGATTTTATTTCTTTTCTGTGTTATTCTGTTCGTGAAATATTTCCGAGAATACACAGGAAAGGGGTATAAAAAATGGAGGAATTCTTCTCGAGCGACGTCATCAAAACCGAAGCGAAGGAACACCTCAAAACACGCCTTGGTTCAGCGATTTTGTTTCTCTTATTGACGGGTGTCATCAATTCAACAATCAACCGATTTTCTTCTTGTCTGTTTTACAACAGCCTCCCCATTAGTGAGTGGAAAACGATGCTACCCACAGAAATCGTTCGCCGTTCCTTTTCAGAAACATTCTCTATTAATGGGCTGTTTCATTCGTTCATCACCGGTGTGGTATCGGCAGGCACAGCTCTAGCGAGTGTTAGCTTTTACTTGCATATGACCCGTTCTCAGGAGAAAGTCTCTTTCATCGATATGCTTGTCTTTGGCTTTCGCCATTTGCCTGCGGCGTTTCTGTTTTATTTACTTCGGGAAGTCATAATACGCTTTGGAATCATCTTATTCATTATTCCTGGTATTATCTGGTCCTTGGAGTATATTTTTGTCATGTATATTTTGGCAGACCATCCCGATATGCCAGTACTTCAGGCCTTTCGGCGCAGTTCAGAGTTAACGAAAGGACGTAAAATGGACCTTTTTAACTTCCACTTGAGCTTCATACCGTTGTTCTTACTCGTGCCAATCACTTTAGGTCTTGCCATCTTCTATATCGCCCCATTGTATAGCTCTTCGCTAGCTGTATATTACAACCGCTTGATTTACCAAGAAGAAGGGGTCGTACCCGACGCCCCCATCGGTATCACCGAAACATAAGAACGTAAGCAAAGCCTTTAATTGGCTGCTCCTTGAACCTCTTGCTCCAGCAACCGTTGCTGCGTGGTATCCACTAAAAACGCTCCCACCGGTGCAGTAATCAAAATCGCCAACACCGCCGCCGTCAAAATCATCTCTCCGCCCGGCAATTCCATTTGCAACGGGATAGCTCCAATGGCAGCTTGCACGGTAGCCTTCGGTAAATAGCCAAGAACGACGAACAGTCGTTCTTTTTTATTGAGCGAACTACCAGCCAAACTCAGCAGAACCCCCACAGTTCGCCCCAACAAAATCAAGGCAAGCGTCATAATTCATCCTCCTTTAGGGCAAAAAAATACACTGATGCCCTGCTTTATGTGCAGAAGTCATCAGCGTTAATCGCGGTTTAGGCGTAAGCTAAGGGAGAACCTCTTTCCCATAGGGCATAGTATAAGGGGTTTTATAAGGGTTGTCAATGGAGAGTCATCGTGATTTTTCAATATGAATGGCTCCTCTCAACGCATTCTGTAGGTTCCGGTCTTCTTGGAACCAAGCTTCAACCTCGCCCGTCTACTCCGGTATAACAAAAAAACAAAGGAGCAGACCCATGAAACTAAAAACAAAACTGAGCGTTCTCGTACTTTTAACCCTGATACTCACCCTTATGAGTGGTTGCCAACCCAAAACACCTGAAATTCCATTGCAAGATATTCTCGATGCGGTTAAGGAAGAAATGGGTGATGATTATATTCCCAGCCGCCCCTTGGATGCAGAGGCGATTGAAAACATCACCGGTATCAAACCGGAACTGGTCAAAGAGTTTCTCGCTGAAGGCCCCATGATGAGCATGCATGTCGACACCTTCATGGCTTTTCGTGCTGAAGCCGGGAAAGGCGATGATATTGCTGAAGCTCTTAGTGCCTACCGCAAATTCTTAGTTGAAGAATCGATGCAATATCCCATGAACTTAGCCAAAGTGCAAGCTGCTAAAGTGGTACAAGAAGGTGACTATGTCTTCTTCCTCATGTTAGGTGCCTTCGATGATACTTCCGAAGATTCTCAAAGCAAAGAAGCGATTGAATTCGCCCAAAAAGAAGTGGCCGACGTAGAGAAAGTGATTGAAGAGTTCTTCAAATCTTAAAAAAGCTCATTAAAAAAACTCCATATAAAAAGCTGCAGCGTTACAACAACGACTGCAGCTTTTTATGATGCATTTTAAACGCAAGCTTTATGAATTAACCTTATGAATAAACCTTTACATCTTTCCATTTGTCAGACGCAAATCTCCACATTGTGTAAGAAGAACGGATCGTCTGATCCAAGACCAGAGCCAACCAAATACCGTTTAACCCGGCTCCTACCATAAAGACCATAACGTAGGCCACAATGGGTCGCACGATGACAATACCAGTGAAGGTGGAAACTGCCACGGCCTTGGTATCGCCAGCTCCACGTAAGGCACCGGAAAGCACCATTTGCGAGGATTGCAACGGTTGAATCAAGGCAACAATTTTCAATAGCAAGGCTCCTTGTGCAATGACCGCGGCATCGGTGGTATACATCGCCACCAATTGACGGCCAAAGAAGAAGAAGGAACCCGCTAAAAGCATGGACGAAATCATGGAATAACGACGGCATTTCTGCACATAAGCTTTACCATGATCCGGCCGCTTTTTACCGAGGGATTGACCAATCAGGGAGGTTGCTGAAATACCAAAGGACTGCCCGATCATCATCGACATGGAATAAATATTGTTGGCAATAATATGGGTAGCATAGGCTTGGGTGCCAAGGGAAGCGACGACTTTAGAAAACATAATCTGACCGGAACGCATAAAGAGTTGTTCCAACATGGCTGGAGAACCAATGTTTAAAACCCCTTTTAAGATACGCGGTTTAATCTGGAACAAACGTTTGAACTCGAGCTTGAGCATATCGGATCCGGAAATAATGGCATATAAAGCAATCAACAAAGAAACGATTTGCCCGGTAGCCATACCCAATGCGGCTCCCATGATTCCCAAAGCCGGCATACCAAAATGTCCATTGATGAACACGTATCCCACAATAACATTAACGACGTTGGCGGTGATGTTATAGGTCATTGAAACCTTGGTGCGGCCAATTCCACGTAAACAAGCGGTGACCGCTAAGGTAATAGCATTGGCCGGGAAGGTGAGCATGAGCACACGCATATAAAGGGTGGCTCCGGCAATGGTTTCAGGTTCACTCGCTCCCATAAAAACAACCATGGGCGTTGCGAAGATATAACCGATAAAGCCCAAAACAATAGAAGCAACGAACGATAACAGCAAACTCTGATGCATAATCGTATTGGCATCTTCATCATTACCGGCTCCTTTGGCACGGGCAATTAGCGCGGTGCTCCCAGTATTGAAGGCTTGAAAGACAGCAAGAATTAGGAAACGAGGTTGGGTGACGTAACCGATAGCAGCAATAGCAGCGGTTCCCACACTACCGACCATCATGGTATTGACCATACTGACCAGCTGAATCAAGAAGGATTCAACCAGCGCCGGCCAAGCAATGGCAACGACTTTGGAAGAAATTTCTTTCGCAGGAAGGTCGTCAGGGACTGGTGTTTGCAGACCTTCTAGGATCCCTTTGAGAAACCCCTTCTTTGCCGGCGGCTTGTCCGGGAGGGGAGCTTTTCGCATAGGCTCATTCGGCACGGCAATCATTTCCTTTATCGTATATTTAGTGAGTTGAACAAAATTATAACGGATATTGGCAGTTTCGTCAACACAACTATTGAGATACTACCCTAAGTATCAAATAAGAAAACCTCGTAAATCTCCGTTTAGAAACTTGCGAGGTATTTCTTGAGTTTACTTTAGGCGGGGTTCATGCCGGGTTGACCGGGGCCTTTCCCCATCGATTTTCCTTGACCGGAACCTTTGCCAGAGCCGGGTTTTGTTCCGGGGTTTCCATTGCCGCTTCCGGGTTGAGGCACAGCTTCACCGCGCTGACGGGCACGCTCAGCAACGGCTTCATCGATGCTTTGGTTAGCGAATTGGCTATGATACAAATCGTAGTAGAATCCGCCTTTGGCCAACAGTTCGTCATGCGTGCCTTGTTCAATGATGTCACCTTGGTTCATGACCAAGATCTTATCGGCATCTTTGATGGTAGACAAGCGGTGGGCGATTACGAAACTGGTCCGTCCTTGCAGTAATCTGCCCATGGCGCTTTGAATCAATAACTCGGTTCGGGTATCGACGGAACTGGTCGCTTCGTCCAGAATCAGGATCTTGGGGTTGCTGACAAATGCACGAGCTATGGTCAGTAACTGCTTTTGTCCTTGTGAAATATTCGAGCTTTCTTCATTAAGAATGGTCTGGTAACCGTCTGGTAGGGTGCGAATGAAGTAATCGGCGAAGGCGGCTTTGGCAGCTGCCACCACCTCTTCATCGGTTGCACCGGCACGACCGTAGGCAATATTAGCCATGATTGTGTCATTATACAGCCAAGTATCTTGTAAAACCATTCCGAACTGGTCGCGCAGTTCCTCGCGTGGAATCGAGGAAATATCGACGCCGTCGACCAGGATTTTTCCGGAACCGACTTCATAGAAGCGCATTAGCAAATTGACCATGGTGGTTTTTCCGGCGCCGGTAGGTCCGACAATCGCGATCATCTGCCCGGGAGCAACATCCACACTGAAATCTTTGATAATGGTTTCATTGGGTCGATAGCCAAAGCGCACGTGATCGATCACCACATGACCTTGCAGGGGTTCCGGCAAGTGCGCAGCAGTAGATTCTTCGGTCATTTCTTCTTCATCCAACAACTCAAAGACACGTTCTGCAGCAGCAATGGTAGATTGCATCACATTGGCAATTTGGGCAGTTTGAGTAATGGGTTGATTGAATTGGCGAATATACTGCAAGAAGCTCTGAATCTTACCAATCGTGATTTGACCTTTAACAGCCAAATAACCACCGAAGAGACAAACAGCTACATAGCCTAAGTTGCCGATAAAGCTTAAGAGTGGCATGATGATGCCCGATAAGAATTGCGCTTTGATGCTGACATCGTAGAGTTTGTCATTGACTTCTTTGAAGGTTTCAATACTCTCTTCTTCGCGGCCATAGGCTTTGATGACTGGATGGCCGGTGAACATCTCTTCCACATGGCTGTTCATATTGCCGATTAAGCGTTGCTGTTGAATAAACAATGGTTGTGATTTTTTAGTGATGATGCGGGTGACCAAGAGACTTCCCGGCACGGTGATTAGGGTGATCAGGGTCATCATCGGGTTGATGCTAATCATCATCAGCAAAATCCCCACCAAGGTGATGGCGGCGCTGATTAATTGGTTGAGCGATTGTTGTAAGCTGGAGCTGACCGTGTCTACATCGTTGACGGCGCGGCTGAGCAACTCGCCGTGAGTCTGGCTGTCATAATAGGCCAAGGGCAATCGGGTCAACTTTTGACTGATATCTCCCCGCATGGTGCGAACGATTTTTTGTGAAATCCCAGTCATTAACCAGTGTTGTCCATATAAAAGCACGGCATTGCCCACATAGAGGATGAGCAAGGTGGAAAGGATGGAGAGCACGGCAGAAAAATCGACTCCACCCAAGCCATTGGCCTTGATGCCGTCTAAAATCGTATCGGTAACCTGACCGGCGACTTTTGGCGCATAAACGTTTAGTAAGGTTGCTAAAATCGTAGCGGTGATGATGAAAATCAGGCCAAACCAGTGCGGTCGCAAGTATTGAACCAAGCGAACGGTAGTGCCTTTGAAATCCTTAGCTTTTTCACCGGGAAGGAATTGTCCCGGGCCTCGGTGCCCACCACCGCCAGGAGGTCCCATTCGTCTGCCGGAGAATTCACCGCGCGTATTGAGCCGCTCTTTTTCACCGTTGCTCGCTCCATTGGCGGTAGCGTTTTCCATCGGTTTCTTTTCTTCACTCATTTTGCGCACCTGCCTCTCCGCCCAAGGCCTTGACCGAGTATTCCTCGACCGAAAGTTGGGATTCTAAAATTTCCTGGTATACTTTGCAATGGGCTAAGAGGTCTTCATGCGTGCCTTGACCGACAATGCGGCCTTCGTTCATGACCAGAATCAAATCCGAATTCATGATCGTGCTAACCCGTTGGGCTATGATGATTACGGTCGATCGTTTGGTCATGGGTTGCATGGCTTTTCGCAAATTGGCATCGGTTCTAAAATCCAAAGCGGAAAAACTGTCATCAAAGACATAGACCGGAGGTTTGCGAACCAAGGCGCGGGCGATGGAGAGGCGTTGTTTTTGACCGCCGGAGAAGTTGGTGCCACCCTGCGAGACGTTGGAGTGGATGCCGTCGGGCATGGCTTGAACGAACTTGGCAGCTTGAGCGATTTCTAAGGCCTCTAAGACTTCTTCATCGGTAGCATCTTCTTTGCCATAACGGATGTTATCGGCGACGCTTCCGGTGAAAAGTAGAGTTTTTTGAGAAACAAAGCCGATTCGCTCCCGCAATTTCGATAAATCCAGGTTGCGGATGTCGACCCCATTCATGGTGATGCTTCCCGACTCCATATCATAAAAGCGTAGAAGCAATTGAGCTACGGTGGATTTGCCGGAACCGGTTCCGCCAATCACGGCTACGGTTTGACCCGGGGAGGCGGTGAAGGTGATATCGTGCAATACGGGTGCTTCGCTACCGGGGTAGCGGAAGGTGACATGGTCAAAGGCTACCGTGACTTCATCGTTTTTGGGGAAGGGGATGATTTTCTCACTGAGCGGTTGTTCGACCGTGATTTGGGTATCGAGGATTTCATTGATACGGTCTGCTGAAACAGCAGCACGGGGATACATGATGAAGATCATAGAAAGACCCATTAAAGAACCCAAGATCATGCCGATATATTGGATGAATGCCATGAGGTCGCCAATCATCAGGCTGCCACTGTTGATAAAGAGGCTGCCGAACCAAAGCGTAGCGACGATGGTAATATTCATGATGATGGTCATCACAGGGGATTGTAAGGCTAAGAGGCGATTGACGCGGATGGCGTTATCGGTTAAATCCTCGTTGGCTTTGTTGAAACGTTCTTGTTGGTAGTCATCGCGAATGAAGGCGCGGACCACGCGAACACCCGACAAACCTTCGCGCATAACTAAGTTCAAGCGGTCTAAGCGTTTTTGCATGATGTCAAACATGGGGGTCGCTCGACCAGCAATCATGGTTACCGAAAGGATGACGGCGGGGAGGGAGAAAATCAAAATCGTGCTTAAGGGGAGGTTGGTACGCAAGACATTGATGATACCACCGATGAACATGATCGGGGCGGCTAACATCATCCGTTGTCCCATCATCAGCAGCATTTGCATTTGACGTACGTCGTTGGTGGAGCGGGTGATGAGCGAGGCGGTTCCGAAGGTATCGAATTCACTTTGACCAAAGTTTTCGATTTTGGTAAAGGTTTTATTACGCAAGTCGCGCGAAAAACCCATGGCGTTGCGGGAGGAAAGATAACTGGTACCAATGGCACAGGCCATGCCGAAGAGAGAAACCAATAACATTTCTCCGCCGGTTTTTAAGATGTACGGGGTATCACCGGCGGCGATGCCGTTGTTGACGATATCTGCCATGAGTTTGGGCAGCTGTAAGTCGGCCATGGTGCGGCCAAAGACGAACAAACAGACCATGATGAAACTGGGCATGTAGGGCAAAAACCCTTTGAGTATACGCTTCAAAAGCAACACATCCTTTTTACGATTCGGTCGTTTCTTGTTTTTGCTCGTCTTTGTAGGCGCGGAAGAGGCGAGTGAGTTTGTTCATGAGATCAATAAAGGTGCGGGTGTCGTCTTCGCCTAAGAGGTGCACCATGACTTTGGCGTTATGCAGGAATTGTTCATAAAGTTCTTGCACGGCTTTGCTGCCTTTTTCGCTGATTTCGGCAAAGACCACGCGCCGGTCTTCTAAATCACGCACGCGTTTGAGGTATCCGTGTTTTTCAAGCGGGTTGAGCAAAAGAGTTACACTAGGGGGGGAGAGACGGAGCTCCTCACCAATGGAGGAGAGTGTGACCAGGGTGTGGCCATGGCGTTTCTTGTGATGTAAATAGTGAAGCAGCATCATACCTTTGGGCTTGATGTTTTCGTTGATGACCTCGGGGTGATGGCAACGGTTAAAATGACGAATGGAGCGGGTCAGCTCTTGGGCTAACTTGGTTTCTTGGTCCAAGCTGTTTGTTTCTTCCGCCAATTCAAGTCACTCCTTTCTTTAAAGCCTTATAAATATTAACCTCTAAAATAGTTTAATAGGTTAAGCTTTCGGTACTAATTATATTCATTCTACAAACTTTGTCAAGCCTTATTTCAAGGAGTGTTACTTCGCACAAGGGGTCAGACCCCTTGTGCGAAATATTTTAATCAGGGGTCTGACCCCTTGTGCGAAATCGTAATCATTGAAGGAGTGCGGCAGCTCCTACGCGAAAAGATAGAAGACAAATTGAAAGGGGCGAGCACACTATGATGAAAGAATTGAATCAGTGGTTGACGCAACATCAAACCGAAATGTTGGCCGAACTCGAAGAACTGGTGAACATGGAGTCACCCTCCGACCGAAAAGATTTACTCGACACCTTCAGCGCCATGTTGGCGACCAAATTCCAAGCACTCGGTGCCAAAACCACCGTCATCCCCCAATCCAAAGCCGGCAATCACTTAAAAGTGGAGTTCGGTGAAGGTGATAGCCAGGTGCTACTGCTCTGCCACTTCGACACCGTATTTTCTGCAGGCACCACTGCCACCCGACCCTATCGCTATGATCCGACTACCGGCAAAGCCACAGGACCCGGTGTTTTGGATATGAAAGCCGGCATCATTGCTTCTCTTTGGGCGATGAAAGCCTTCAAAGCATTAGAAATCCAACCCAAAGTCAAGGTTGTCATTCTCTTTAACTCCGATGAAGAAGTGGGCAGCACCACCTCACGTGAACATATTGAAGCGGAAGCCAAGCAAAGCAACACCGTTTTTGTACTGGAGCCAGGCACAGGCCCCAAAGGTGCCTACAAGATTTGGCGCAAAGGCACCGGCGGTTTTACAGTCAAAATCACCGGAAAAGCCAGTCATGCGGGCTCGAACCCTGAAGAAGGCATCTCTGCCATTGACGAACTCAGCTATGTCATCCAAAAAATCCACGCCTTCAATAACCCCATTACCGGAACCACTTTAAATGTAGGCGTCGTTAGCGGTGGAACCCGTGGCAACGTCGTGGCGGAAGAAGCGGTTGCCAAAGTCGATATCCGTGTCATGACTATCGCTGAAGGTGAAAAAGTGGTCAAAGAAATCTTGGCCATTCAACCGGTAGGCAAAGCCAAAGTAGAAATCACCGGCGGCATCAATCGCCCACCCATGGAGAAGAACCCCAAAGCAGTCGCCCTTTATGAGAAAGCCAATGCTAATGCACAAAAAGTTGGATTTTCTTATGAACCAGGTGGTACCGGTGGCGGAAGCGATGGTAACTTCACCGCGGCTTTAGGTGTGACGACCCTCGATGGCATGGGAGGCGTGGGTCATGGTGCGCATTCCAGCGACGAATATCTGTTTGTGGATCAATTACCCTTGCGAACTGCGATATTGGCGGAACTGATTCGCACCTTAGAATAAGGTAGCTTAGCGAGCGAGGGACAACGGGTTTAAAAAAAGTTAGGAGAGATCAAATGAGTAAACGTGGCATTGTCATGGTCAACACCGGAGACGGCAAAGGGAAAAGCACCGCAGCTTTCGGCTTGGCTTTGCGCGCAGCCGGACATGACAAAAAAGTAATCATCATCCAGTTTATGAAGGGCAATACTGAGTATGGGGAAGTGCAAGCAGTGCGCAAATACTTACCGATGATTCGCCTGGAACAAACCGGAACCGAAAACTTTGTCGACAAGTATAACCCTGAGGAAATCGACATCGAAGAAGCCCAACGCGGGTATGCATTGGGCCTGGAAGCTGTGAAAAGTGGCGAATATGATTTGGTCATCTTAGATGAAATCAATGTGGCTATGGATTTTGACCTGATTTCGGTGGAAAAAGTGCTGGCGCTCATCGAGAGCAAAGCTGAGAAGACCGACCTTATGCTCACCGGGCGCTATGCTTCGCAATCGATTAAAGATGTGGCCGACATGGTCACCGAGATGGGCGAGGTCAAACATCATTTCTACGCCGGCTTCCCAGCTAAACCGGGTATTGAGTACTAATAGTTGGGGACGGTTCTCTCCCATCATTATATTCCAGTTTAATGGCAAAATTTGTGGGAAGAGAACCGTCCCTGTAGTTGAAATGAAGGGAAAGAACTGTCCCTGTGGTTTCGTTCCATAAAACTGGAAAAATTCGTGCGGAGAGAACCGTCCCCAAGTCGTTAAAAAACGCCCCGCTCCGTTGAGCAGGGCGTTTTGTTAGTGCGCCCGGTGAGCGCACGTTCTAATGGGTGAAAGTCCCAAACCC
>CAYRNW010000027.1:0-34119 GCA_964425745.1 uncultured Eubacteriales bacterium
TTGAAACCTGCATAGCCAGTCTTATTGGCTATGACATTATTATACTAGGAGGAATAGAAATGAAATACCCATTTGAAGTCATTTTTGAAAAAAATGGGGTTGATACTTACTGGCTAGCTAAATCAAAAATTCTTAACCATGTAATCGGGAAAGGGGAAACCCCCGAAGAGGCTATCCAATTGCTAAGCGAAATGGAAGATACTTGGCTGGAGTTTTGTGAAAACGCAAACGAGATTCCTAAACTTGAACCTATTGAGCCAAATGAATACAGCGGTAAAATTTCCTTAAGATTATCAAAACAAACCCATGCACTCGCTGCTAAAGCGGCTGATGAGCAAGGCGTTAGTCTAAATCAATATATATGTGAAGCTGTAATCTACAGAAATGCAGTAACTAACACTTGCGATCGATTGCTTGAATTATATGCATCTCGAAAAGCAGAGAGTTATAGTTCTATTACGCAAGAATCTAACTATAATTTTAAAAGAAACTATAGGGAATTAGCTATTCAAGAAACCACTTATCTGAAAGCAGTTAGTAATTAAGGAGAGCATAATGAATACTACAGTATTAAGATATGCAGTTGTGAAATTGTTTGTTAGAAACGATTTGCCTAAAGATGATCATGATTTAAAAATTCCAATTCAACAAAATATTCAGTATCAACTCGAAGGAAGTTCGCCGAAAGACACTTATAGGGGTTTACTTTCACTTCATGCTCTTGAAAAAAAAGATGATTCTAAACCCAGATTCGAACTGGAAGTTCAAATAGAAATCTTATTCAGAGTGGATTCAGATCAGAACATTGAAATTAAGGAACTTCATGGAAATACTCTTGTAGAGTTTTTGCCTTATCTAAGCTCTTATGTCGGTTTGCTATCCGCACTAACTGGATTCCCTCCCATGGTTGTTAAAAAACCTGATCTTAATTCTCCAAACCACAATGAATAGTTATTAGAAAGCCGACTACAATGTGGTCGGCTTTTCCTGTAACCTAGATACTTTGAAACGTTTTCTCTAAATAACATATGAAAGGGGTGTTGGCGTGCCCTACTATCGAAAGCGTGGAAAACTATGGTCTGTCACCATCGAGCTTCCACGGTCACCCGATGGAAGCCGTTTGCAAAAAACTTTAAGAGGATTTACAACAGATTAACCACCAGTGCTGCGGCAGCTGAATTCGAAGCAATTGAAAGACTATCTTTCTTCTCATGATACGAAGGTTGTTGAAAACCGTACTGGGCGGAGATCCCTGTTGCAGATTTGCTATTACCATTCCAGATGAAGCAATACCTGAAAGCGAAATGGAGAACTCCAAATCATAAACATAAAAAAACGCCCACTTGCGTAATTACTACGTAAGTGGGCGTTCTCTATTGATTTATGCTGACTTCAGCAACCTACATCATATCCATTCCGCCCATGCCGCCGCCCATGCCACCAGGCATTGCGGGTGCTTTGGGTTCGGGTTTGTCGGCTACTAGCGCTTCAGTGGTGAGAACCATAGCAGCTACGGAAGCGGCATTCTGCAAAGCAGAACGGGTTACCTTAGCAGGATCCACAATACCGGAAGCAATCATGTTGACGTATTTTTCATTCAAAGCATCGAAACCGACACCTTTTTCTTTGGATTTTACTTTTTCTACAACCACAGAACCTTCAAAACCGGCGTTTTGAGCGATTTGACGAACCGGCTCTTCCAGGGCACGGGCAACGATGGAAATACCCACTTTTTCATCGGCATTATCAGCTTTCAGGCTCTTCAACCCAGCTAGAGCATTGACTAAAGCTACACCACCACCAGGAACAATACCTTCTTCAACAGCAGCACGGGTTGCAGAGAGAGCGTCTTCAATGCGAAGTTTGCGTTCTTTCATTTCTACTTCGGTCGCAGCACCGACTTTGATTACAGCAACACCACCGGACAATTTAGCCAAGCGTTCTTGCAGTTTTTCACGGTCGAAATCAGAAGTGGTATCTTCCACTTGTTTGCGAATTTGAGTCACACGTTGAGCAATGGCTTCAGCAGAACCGGCACCATCGACAATAACGGTATTTTCTTTACCAATGCGAACTTGACGAGCACGACCCAGTTGTTCGATTTCGGTGGATTTGAGTTCCAAGCCCACTTCTTCGCTGATCACTTGGCCACCGGTCAACACGGCAATATCTTCCAACATAGCTTTGCGGCGATCGCCAAATCCGGGAGCTTTTACAGCTACGGCGTTTAAGGTGCCACGCAATTTGTTCACAACCAAGGTTGCCATGGCTTCGCCTTCTACGTCTTCCGCAATGATCACGAAAGGACGGCCGCGTTGGACCACTTTTTCTAAAACAGGCAGGATTTCCTGAATGTTGGTGATCTTTTTGTCGGTGATCAAAATGTAGGGATCATCCATGATCGCTTCCATTTTTTCGGTATTGGTGACCATGTAAGCGGAAACATAACCGCGGTCAAACTGCATCCCTTCCACGACTTCCAATTCGGTCAGCATGGATTTGGATTCTTCTACGGTAATAACGCCTTCACGGCCCACTTTATCCATGGCGTCGGCAATTAAGCGACCCACAGTCTCATCTCCGGCGGAAATGGAGGCAACTTGGGCAATCGCTTCGCTGCTCTCAATGGGTTTAGCCATGTTTTTGATTTCGGCAACTGCTGCAATAACCGCCTTTTCAATGCCATGACGAATCACCATGGGGTTAGCCCCGGCGGTCACGTTCTTTAAGCCTTCACGAACCATGGCTTTGGCCAACAGGATAGCGGTGGTGGTGCCGTCACCGGCAACATCGTTAGTCTTGGTCGCAACTTCTTTGACCAATTGAGCGCCCATGTTTTCAAAGGGGTCTTCCAATTCCACTTCACGAGCAATAGTCACACCGTCGTTGGTGATTAAGGGGGAACCGAATTTCTTGTCTAAAACTACGTTGCGTCCTTTAGGACCCAGGGTAATAATAACGGTATCGGCTAATTGATTAATGCCGCGCTCTAATGCGTGACGGGCATCTTCATTGTAAATGATTTGTTTTGCCATGAGTTTCACTCCTTCTTCCTAATCGAAATTATTGAACGATTGCCAAAATGTCTTTTTCGCTGAGGATCAAATATTCTTGACCGTTGACTTTGATTTCACTGCCGGCGTATTTGGAATAAATCACTTTGTCGCCAACTTTGACATCCATGGCTAATTTGGTGCCATTCTCTAAGGTGCGGCCATTGCCTACAGCTACGACTTCGCCTTCTTGGGGTTTTTCTTTGGCATTGCCGGGAAGAACAAGACCACTGGCCAATTTTTCTTCTTGCGGTAATACTTTAATCACAACGCGATCTCCTAATGGTTTTAAATTCACTTGAGATTCCTCCTTGGTTTGTAATTCTTGTTGTTAGCACTCTAATGTGGTGAGTGCTAAACTCTGTTCTTATCATACCATAAAATGGTCATAAGGCAACCGACCAGATAATCGATTTTCGGCGATATTTCGCCTATATCGGTCATTGGTCGGCTTTTTCTCTTCTAATCTCCGTTTTATTCGCTCCATCTCCCGTTTTTGTTTTTAAAACAGGATACTCCAGATTCCGTCACTAAATAATCGACCGGTTGATCATGGCTTTGTGGGTGTAACTGAGGGACCCACTGCAGCTGAAACGCATAGGCCACTCGTGGTGTTTTTGCTTGCGTTCTCAGCAGATAACGGTCGTAAAACCCGGCGCCGTAGCCCATGCGGTTGCCAAAATCGTCAAAAACCGAACCCGGCATGACAATAAAGTCAATTTCTAAAGGATCTACCAAGGCGTGCACTTCCGGATTGGGCTCCATAATGCCATACCGCCCGGGGATCAACCCTTTCCTATTATTGATTTCGTAAGCTTCCAGGCGAAACCCCTTGTGACAGCGAGGCACGACCACTCGTTTTCCGGCACGCCAGGCAGCTTCCACCAAAGGTGCGGTGCTGATTTCATCGCCAAAGGAAAGAAAACAAAAGATGGTTTGAGCGTTCTGCCATTCTTCTAAGCCCATGAGATGTTGTGAAGCGTAGGTGGCGGCCTCTATTCTGAGCGCCTCTGGCCACTGTAAACGGTTCTGCAAAACACGTTCTCGCACTTGATGATCGGTCATCTTGAACCCTCCTTTTCTCGTTGCAAGGGAATCTCCTGACCTAAGCGTAAATCAGGGTATGCATTGAGACTTAAATCGGCGAATTCGCCCCGCAAATAGCGATAATATCCGGCGGCGGCAATCATGGCTGCGTTATCGGTACACAAATCCATACTCGGTACCGAGAAGGGCAAACGGAATTCGGTAGCAACTTCTTCCAAACCAAGCCGTAACGCCTTATTCGCTGCCACTCCCCCCGCCAACATTAAAGAAGCATACCCGCCTTTGCCTAACTCTTTACGCACGTTAGCAGCTAAAGAGTCGACCACAGTCGCTTGAAAGCTGGCTGCTAAATCGGCAGGATTCAACACTTCCCCATTTTGTTTGGCCTTGTGATTGAGGTTGATCACTGTAGTTTTGAGACCGCTAAAGGACCATTCGGTATGATCTTGGATCGACGCCGAAGGCATGGCATACGCTTTGGGGTTTCCTTGTTGAGCCAATTTTTCCACAGCCGGTCCACCCGGGTAGGGTAAGCCCAATACTCGAGCCACTTTATCAAAGGCTTCCCCAGAAGCATCGTCGCGCGTGCTGCCCAGAATCTTCAGCTGGTAGTGATCCTCAATGGCAATTAAATCGGTATGCCCTCCCGAAACCACCAAACAAAGCGATGGCAGCGGGAACTGCGGGTCTTGCAAAAAGTTGGCGTAAATATGACCGGCCATGTGATTTACGGCAATCAGAGGGATTTTTAAAGCATAAGCTAAGGCTTTGGCAGTAGAAACCCCTACCAATAAAGCCCCTACCAACCCCGGACCACTGGTCACTGCAATGGCGGTAATCTCTTGTAAGGTCACACCGGCCTCTTGCAGAGCTTGATCGATCACTTCATTGACCGCTTCCAAATGCTGCCGAGAAGCAATTTCAGGAACAACACCCCCGTATAAGCGGTGAATTGGAATCTGGGTAGAGATTAAATTGCTTAAAACCTTACTGCCGTTCTCAACGACCGAAGCGGAGGTTTCGTCACAGGAGGTTTCTAACCCTAAGATCAAAACCGGTTTACTGTTCTCCATGCTCCTCTTCCTCCTCTTCAACAATCACCCAATCGTAGGTCTCGTTGATCTCACTCATCGAGCGTTTCCAATACAGCAAAGCGTCTTCTTTGGTGTCGGTATAATACCCTTTGCGGACTCCTTCGGGCAAAAAACCGAATTTTTCGTATAATTTCTGTGCCGGTAGGTTGCTCCTGCGCACTTCCAGGGTGCAACTTTCAATCCCACAGGCCTTAGCATTGCTGAGCAAGCGTGTTAGTAAGGCCGAAGCCACCCCACGCCGTTGAAAATCGGGATGCACAGCAATGTTGGTGATATGCCCTTCATCAAAAATCAACCAAACTCCGGCATAGCCAACAATTTGGCCTTCGATTTCGGCTACCAAATAGCGAGCCATGCCGTTTTGGGTCAATTCTCCTTCAAAGGCTCCTCGTGGCCAGGGCAGGGTAAAACAAAGCTTCTCCATGATCACAATTTGATCTAAATCGGCTAAACTCATATTGCGCAATGTGATGTTTTGCATCTGCTTCCCCTCCCTTCGTAGTACCCTTTTATGTGGATTTTTTAAGGCGCGATATTATAATACAGAGACATTTCCGGGCCTTCCATTTGCCTGTAAATAAACCAATAGGCGGGGTCATACATGGAAAGGCCTGCGACAGATTGCTGGAATTCATCGGGGTTTTTCAAGTCAATCGAGTAAATTTTGCTGACCAATGCGCCCCCTAATCCATCGATTTGCTCGTTGATGCCCACCACCATGAGGAAGTTCACGGGGAAATCCCAACCATTTTTGTTGAGGTAGCGCATAATAGTTTCGGAGCCAATAAACTTAAAGCCCTCTAATTTTACATTCCAACCGTTAAAGAAATAGGTCGTCGCCGAAGTCAGATAGCGGAAGTAATTCCAATTGTCAAATCCCCTTACTGCTTCTTGGTTCCAGGTGCGAATGATGTCGGAGATTTTTCCGTCTTCATGTTCTGTGAAAGAGTAGGGGAATAAATAGTCTACTCCCTCGTAGTTTTTCTTTTCCACAGCAATCATGAGGAAGTTCTTGGTGTCTAGGACAATATTTTCAGGGATCTCGGCTTTCAAATATCGATTTTGCGCCTCAATGTTTTGTTCGTGTTCTTCAATCAGACGCATAATCGTATTGTAGTAATCCCCTTCTTGGGTCTCGATTGCGTGATAATATTCCACTTGTAACAAGAGCATGGCTTCCTGGATCTGTTGAAAATAATCGAATTGCGTTTTTACAATCTCATAATCACGGTAGGTCAGGAAACGATTGCTGTAAATGATACTAGTATAAAGTTCCAGCAGCGGCTTGCGACCCGAGCTGCCGATAAGATTGTTGTGAATGATTTTATACTGAGGCAAGATGTTGTCGCGAATGCTTTGAATAATCGCTTGTCGCTGGCTTTCCGGGGCAGCCGGTGGATGATTGGCGAAATCGGTGATTTCATTCTGCAAGGAGATTATGCTGCTGATCAAAGAATCAAGCTCTGTAACTCGAATCTCATACTGTGTTTTCAATTGTTCAAGCCGAATCGCATCGAGCTTACCGATTATCTGATTCAGCTGGGCTTCAATGTGAGACAAGGAGTTCTTAATATCGTTGAGTTGTCCCTCCATGCGTGCCATACCCTCTTGAATGGCTTTCAGTTGTTCGGGCGTATGATCTTCATCACCCAAATCAATACCGGCTTTTTTGAGGCCCCAGCCCATCAGTTCGCCTCCGGCATAGTTCAAAGCACCCTTGGCTAATTCTTTGGCAATGAAACTACCAGCAGATGTGGGCAAGGGTTCCGATTCCATGGGGACTTCCGTTTCGGGTTCTGTGGTTTGCTCTTCAATGGTAGGGTCCACCAATCTGCGTCCTGCCAGTGTGAGTTGATCCAATTTCCTAAAGGTAAATTCTCCGGTCTGTTCTAAAATCGGCAGCCCTTTTTCTTGAGCAAACGCTTCAGTTTCAGCCCAAGTGAAGTCTATCCCCTGTTCGTAGCCCATGTGCTTCAAAAGAATTTTCGTATAGGCTTGGAGCGTGATCGGTTTGTAGGGGTCAAAATCGAGAAAGACATCACCTTGCCAGCCCAGTTCAGGATGTGCTCTCAAGTAGGCCATGATTTTGGCTTCTTCTGCACTGACGGTGTAGGCATCACCAAAGTTTTTCCTGCCGGTGAATTGTAGTGCCTCTTCGGCCAGCCCCACCTGTTGCAGGAAGGCATAGGCGGCTTCGATTCGGTTCGGTACGGTTGAGGTTAAGTATTCGGTTTGATAAAAGGTGGGGTTTTCTTCTGCCTGTACAATAGGGAATGGTGCTACGGTCTGAAGCGCGAGAACAAAGGTGAGAAGTAATGCGGACCATTTTCTGATTTTGAACACCGGGTAACCCCCTTTAAAGATTTTGTTTCTTATTTCTATTTTACTTGCTAATTTCCTGTATTACAAGGAAAAAGAAAAAATTCTAACAAACTACTTGACAAACAGGCAAAATAATCCTATACTGAAAAAAATTTAATAGACTCTTATCAAGAGCGGTGGAGGGACTGGCCCGATGAAACCCGGCAACCTAGGTGAACCTAAGGTGCTAACTCCTGCGTAGCGGTTTTCCGCTTCGACAGATAAGAAAGATGACTTATAAACGCCTCTTTCCTATTTGGAAAGGGGTGTTTTTTGTTAAAGATTCTACTAGGAGGTGGCACTGTGCTACTGAAACTCCCCTTTCAAAGTTCTCGTCAAGAGACCTTCCGTTATTTGGGATATCAGGAGAACATGACCCAGGATTGGCCCGAAGTGGAGCGATTATTTGAAGAAACGAAGCTTAAGATTCAGGCGATTTGCTCTGTTCAGGGCGGCGTTAAAACGTGGGCGGAACCTCCCCTATCGCTTCAAGGCAACGATTTGCCGCATCTGTTTCGCTACAGCAAGCGGATCAGCATTCTGGCGGTTACCTTGGGGGCTGCTTTAGATCAATGGATCAGTCAGGCGATGCAAGAAGGCAACTTTGCGCAGGCCGCCATGGCCGACGCGTTGGGCAGTGCCGCCGCCGAAGAAGCGATGGAGACACTGAACCGCCTGGTCAGCGCTGATGCACGCATACAGGGCTTTCGCACGACCCCTCGGTTTAGCCCCGGTTATGGCGATGCCCCGCTGGAGATGCAAGCAGAAGTGCTGGCTGCTCTGGGGGAGAACCGTCCCCAAGTCCAGGTTTTGGCGGGAGGGTTGCTTTCACCGAGGAAGTCGGTGACGGCCTTGTTGGGCTGGGAGCCTTTGAAAGGCCCGGCGGCTCACTTGGGAGAGTCGTGTGACCACCACTGCGTTTTTTGCCCATTGGAAGAATGTAGATATCGCAAAGCGTAAAAGACAGCGTTACGAAGAATTGGTATGACCTATAGAAAGAACGACCTATATATAGAAAGACTTCCTTATAAAGAGAAAAGTCTAGAAAAAAAAGAGACGGAGGAACTAGAATGAACCAGAACCACCACCTCATCATTGGCGACGGCGCCATGGGCACCTTGTTGCAGGCCAAAGGCTTACTGCAAGGCGGAGGTTGCCCGGAGCTGCTTAACCGCACTCACCCCCAAGAAATTCTTGAAATCCATCGACGATATGCCCAAGCCGGTGCTCAATGGCTGCAGACCAACACCTTTGGCGGAAGCCCTTTTAAGTTGAAGGCCTATGGTTTAGAAGCAGATACCGTTGAACTGAATGCGCGTGCCGTGGCCTTAGCTCGTGAAGCGGCTCCAAACCTACCGGTCTGGGGCGATATGGGTTCCAGTGGTCAGCTGATGATCCCGCTCGGCAGTTGCAGTTTAGATGAAATGATTGCCGGTTTTTACGTGCAAGCCAAGGCTTTAGATGATGCTGGTGTCGACGTCTTTCTGATTGAAACCATGGCCGATTTACAAGAAGCCAAAGCAGCGGTAATGGCCGTTAAAGCCTTAGGCAAGGGCCGACGAATCGCTTGCACTCTCACCTTTGAACCTGGGCTGCGCACCCTAAGCGGAGATGACCCGGAGACGGTCGCCGCGGTCTTGCAGGCGTTGGGAGTCGATATCATTGGAGTAAACTGTGGCTTTGGACCGGAGCCCATGATTGAAATTTTGAATCGTTTCAAAGCCGTTTCAGACCACCCTCTTTTAGTGCAGCCCAATGCCGGTTTGCCAATCTTGCGAAATGGTGAGACCGTGTTCCCCAGTAGTCCGCAAGAAATGGGCGATTATGTGCCAAAACTGGTGGCTGCTGGGGCACAGTACATTGGTGGTTGTTGTGGAACTACACCGGAGCATCTTCAAGCCTTGTCTCGTGCAGCAGCAAACCTGACACCGCTAACACCGAAAACCCTTAGCTTTAGCACCTTAGCCGGTTTTGGTGAAACCGTCGTACTCTCGGACCGCCTACCCATGCGCTGGATTGGGGAACGCATCAATCCTACAGCTCGTAAAAAGCTGGCGGAAAGTTTACGCGCCGGTGCCTATGAAAGCATCGCTTTAGAAGCCGAAGAACAGATTCGCGCCGGAGCTTCCATTATTGACCTCAATGTAGCCTTACCCACCGCAAGCAACAGCGAAGCCGAACGTCTACAACAGCTGACCTTAGCTTGCCAACGCCGCATCCGGGCTCCGCTCTCTTTAGATACCCCGCACCCGGCCATCATGGAACAGGCATTGAAGGTTGTGCGTGGTAAACCCTTACTCAACTCCACCAACGGAGACGAAGAGCATTTGCACGCGGTGTGCCAACTGGCTGCCACTTACGGTGCTGCTCTCTTGGGCTTGACCTTGGATCGTCAAGGCATTCCCTCTTCTGCAGAAGACCGGCTGGTCATTGCCCGGCGCATTGTGCAGACCGCGGAGTCCTATGGCATTTCACGAAACGATATCTACATCGATGGTCTCACCCTTACCGCCGGTGCCAGCCAAGCCCTACTTCCCGAGACCTTGCGCTTGATTCGCATGGTCAAACAGGAACTCGGTGTGCGCACCATCTTAGGCGTCAGCAATGTATCGCACGGTCTCCCTCAGCGTACGGTTCTCAACACCGCCTTTTTAATGATGGCCATGCAAGCAGGGTTAGATGCCGCAATCATCAACCCCTTCCAGCAAGGTTTAGCTTTGTATAGTGCAGCTGCCGATGTCCTGACCGGCAGAGATCAGAATTCCCAGCATTTTATCGCTCTTTCGAATCAGACCCCGAAGTCTAGCCAAGCAATCTCAGTCCAACCCACCTCTCCCCAAGCAGAAACAACCACCGCAGTTGCTGCCCCGGACACCCTTGGCCAACTGCAAAATGAGATTCTCTATGGCAGCAAAGAGCAAATCGAACCTTTGCTCAAAGCCCTGTTGCAAGATTCAATGCCCCCACTTAAAATTGTCAACAACGGTATTCTCCCTGCCTTAAGCGAAGTGGGCGAACGCTATGACCGCAAGGTCTATTTCCTGCCACAACTACTGCTTGCCGCCGAAGCCGCCAAAAAAGCGCTCGCTTTCCTGCATCCTTATCTAAAACAAGAAGGCGCCGTATCTGCCGGTACCGTCGTCATTGCCACCGTGCAAGGTGACATTCACGATATAGGCAAAGGCATTGTCGGCTTACTCTTAGAAAACCATGGCTTCCGCGTGATTGACTTAGGCAAAGATGTTGCAAACCAATTAATCATTGAAACCGCCCTTGCCGAAAAAGCCGATCTAATCGCCCTCAGTTCATTGATGACCACCACCCTGCCGCAAATGGGTCTGCTCTGCCAAGAGTTACGTGACCGTGGGATAGAGATCCCAGTCTTGGTCGGTGGTGCCATTGTCAACGAAGCCTATGCTCAGGAAATTGGCGCCCACTACGGTGCCGATGCTACCGATGCCGTCCGCCTAGCCCTAAAGTGCCTCACAAAGGAGGTGCGCACATGCTTGAATTAGTCGATTATTTACAAACCCTCCCTTTCGTGCTCACCGTGGAACTGGAACCTCCCAAAGGCTGTGACTTAAGTTCGGTTTATAAATACGCCAAGGCTTTAAAAGGTAAAGTCCATGCCGTCAATATTACCGACAGCCCCATGGCCAATATGCGCATGAGCCCAATTGCCGTAGCTCATATGGTGAAACAAGAAGCCGGAATTGATGCTGTCTTTCACCTCACCTGCCGCGACCGGAATGTGATTGGCCTGCAGGCAGAACTCTTAGGCGCCCATGCTTTAGGAGTGCGCAGCATTCTGGTTTTAAGCGGAGATCCGCCCAGCCGCGGAGATCACCCCAATGCCCGCGGAATTTTTGAAGTGGATTCAGTGGGTTTAGTCAAAATCGCCCATTGCTTAAATCAAGGCTACGATTGGACCGGCCATGCCTTGAAAGGTGCCTCCAACTTCCATATTGGCGTGGCAGCCAACCCCTTAGCCGAGGATATGGAAAAAGAATTGGAACGACTGGCGAAAAAGATTGAAAACGGTGCCAATTTCATACAGACGCAGCCCATTTACGAACCGGAAATTTTGGCTCGCTTCGTCGAACGCATTCGCCCGTATGATCTACCTGTGATCGCCGGAGTCCTGCCGATTAAGAGCCGAAAAATGTGCCAGCATATTCTGCACAACATTCCCGGCATTCATATTCCGTCCTGGTTAGTAGCAAAAATCGAAAAAGAAGATCGGCAAGGCGGCGTCGATGCCGCGCGTCAGCTCTTGCGGGAATTACCCTATGTAGTTCAAGGTGCTCATATTATGCCGGTAGGTAGTGCCTCCTTAGTGCAGGAAGTCTTAGCACCCGTGAACAGCCAACAGGTGGCCGGGATGTAATAAAAAAGCAGATGGACCTCTCAAGCAATCTTGAAGGATCCATCTGTTTCTGTTTTCTGTTTTCATCTTGTTTTGTTGCTCATCTTGTTTTGTTGCTCTACTCTTTTGCTTCTAACGCTAAACGTTCCAGCCGTTTGACTTCGGCTTCCGATTTTCGTAAATACAACGGACGCAGTTGGTGATAATCTAATACTTCCCCTCTACGCAACCGTTCTAGGCCCAATTGAGCCAACACCGAAGGCCTCGGCACCCGGTAACACTCCGGCGTAATCTGCAGCCGTTCTCCCAGGGCCTCTTTTAAACCCTCGGCATCACGGCTGACGGCATCGCCAACCGCCCAAATCGTTCCTTCATATTGGGCAAGCAACTCCGCCATACCAATCAAGGGCTGTTGACGGGGCTCGAGCAAACACTCCAAGCTTTGGCCGGCTTTGCGGTACAAGGCCATATAAAACTCGTTACGGCGTGCATCGAGCAGCGGCAGCACCAAACTGTCTCCTCCGGCAAAGGCAGCCGCCCACAATTCCAAAGTCGGCACCCCCACCAAAGGGATCTGCAAACCTTGAGCTAAAGCGCGCGCCGTTGCCAAGCCAATGCGCAAGCCAGTAAACGAGCCCGGCCCTTGACTCACCACTAAAGCGTCAACTTCTTGAATGCTGATATCGGTCTCTTGCAACAAAAAATCCAAAGCCGGCATTAAGCGTTGCGAGTGGGTCAGCCCCGAAGACACCAGCCATTCTCCGCGTAAAACCTCGTCTTCAAGAATCGCCAGCCCCGAATAACGGGTGGCGGCATCCATACTTACGATTCGCATGGGATCATCTCCTCCAACAAGGCTTCATAGGCTTTGCCCACGGCGGTCCAGGTTAAATTCCGCCCCTCGTCGCCATATTCCAAATTCAATTCCAAATATTCGTCTGGGTACAGCTGCGGGAAGCGATTCATCCACTCCACCAACACCACCGATGCATCGTTTTGCAGCTCATCCCAGCCTAAATCCAAGACTTCCAAGGGGTGTTCCAAGCGATACAAATCTAAATGATGCACCAAAAAGCGCCCCTCGTAGCTTTGCAGCAGGCGAAAGGTGGGGCTTTGCACCGATTCCTTTACCCCTAACGCTGCCAGCAAACCTTGGGCAAAGGTGGTTTTTCCCGTGCCCAAATCGCCGTTGAGCGCTAAAAACGCCCCCGGAAACAACCGTTTCGCCAAAGAGCGGGCAATCTGATTCATCTCTTCCACGCTATGTTCCTTCTGATGACGAATCAACCCTGCACACCTCCTTTAGCTGTGATACGGCTCCACATTGGCTCGGGGCACCAGTACTGTGCCGCTTGCCGTCTTAATTTCATACACCAGAGTTTTCACCCCGGAAGGCAACACAATTTCATTCAAGGGGATAGACTCAATGCTGCCGACTTCACCAAACCAGGGCTCACGAACAATGCGCACCGTATTACCCACCACAAAATCTTCTAAACTCCCTGCCGTTGCTTCTTCTGTGGTGCTAATGCCCTCGTCATCCTCGACCGGCAGCAACACCTCTGGCCGAATCACCCCGGCGCGGATCTGGGTTAAGCCGTTGACGGAAATCAGCTTGCCCTCTTTTTGCGCAATGGCCTGGAAGGCCTGGATGTTCATGGGGATCCTACCCATGCCTTCGGTTACGATCAGGGTCATGCAGAGCACATTTTCAGGTGTGCCCGGCTTGATCTCATGACCGCAGAGCTGGGTCACATCTTTATTGTGCATGCCACCGCTGATAATCGCCTTAACACCCAACTTCTGGGCTTTTTGCAAGGCTTCGCCCTCCACCATGGCACCGGCTAAGAGGATTTTGTCTTTGTCAGACTCCAGAATGCCTTCGGCTTTCAAGGTCTCGGTTTCGTTGGCAACAGCCACCCGCAAGACCCCCCAGGTCTCGCCGCCCACCCCGTAAACACCGGGCACTCGTAAGACATCGCTTTCAATCATGGCGCCCAAATCCGGAACGATTTCGGTAACAAAACCGCTGACGTAGGCAAAAACCTGACGCAAGACAAAGGGACGTTTTATAGAAATGGTAGCGCCCTTGATTTCGGTAATCAGCCCGGCAATGGGGGCAAAGACTTTTTTCTCTTCATCATCTTTGGCCAGGGTATCGCCCATTTTCACCATGGCACCTTGGCGAACTTCAATGAAGCGCTTGGCCATGAGTTCGGGCATCTCGAGTTCGGCGGCTACATTGACCACCCGCACCGGTTCATCCGGGTCGCCTTCCAAGCGCAAGGCAATCGTGCCCAAGAGCGGAGAAATATCTTCAATTTTGCCCTTGGCCGGGGCATGAACTTCGTATTCTAAACCTTCAATGACCACACCGGCTAAAACTTGCCCGGTTTCCACCAGGTCGCCGACCTTGACAATGGCCATTTGGTTCATCATATGCGGAGGCAGGCCCAATTGCTCGGTTACCGGAATAATGACCGGTTCCACCGGCTGCAACTTGGTTTCGGCAATAATCGTGTAGGGAAAGACCAGCTGCCCCTTTTCCACCATCACCTGACCCACATCGGGCAAGACTCGTTTAAAGGTTTCGCGTCTGGGCATCATACTCGGTCACCCCCTTGCATCCATTGTGCTTGCCAGTTTTGGCTTTGTTTTCGTTGTTGACTCAATTTCTTTTCCCAGCGCAACTCACGACCGCGCAGATCGACTAAAATCCCTACTTCGCCCCCGGTCACGGTTTTGCTCAACGATTTCCAGAAACCGTTGCCATAGTTTAACTTCCAATGTCCACTGACGGTAAGTTCGGCTTCTTCGTTGGCCGCTAACGGTAAAATGGCAATCTCGTTGAAGCGCACATCGCGGGTAATGCTGGCGCCTTTCTTAGGTTCAAGGGTGACGCGAGCCACCTTTTCATTGTTCATGCCGTAACCGCTAATCGGCGATACCACACCGCCTAAGGGCATGAGGCAGAGGTCTTCTAAAATGCGCAGGGCATTCTTTTCATCCACTTGGCTAAACGCACCGGCATGGGGCAACATAAAGCTACGGTCGAGCGAAAGCTTGGTGTAGCCCTGCGGCAAGAAGCCATCGATCATCATCATCGCGGCTTGCACCGGATTCGGCGCATGAGAAACCACACCGCCGCTACCGATTAGCCAATCAATGTCTTTCATGCCGAATAAAACTTCGGTGCCAAAGAATTCTTCACTGGATTTGGTGGCGTCACCTTCGCGTTTGTTACCACGCAAGGCCACGGTTAAATTGAAATGTTGTTTGAGCGACAAGCGCAGCGCTTCCCGGGCTAAGGCCTGCTCAACCTGCAACGCTTCTGGTGTCACCGGCAGGGTGGTGGGGCGCAGCATCTTGTTATGCAACCAGTCGCGCACGATTTCTTCGCTCAAGTTTTCGGGCAGCCAGCGCAGAATGTTCTCGATGCCTGCCTCGGACAAAACATGCATGGCGCTGTAGCTCATCCCTAAATTGGCGCTAACGGTTCGGTAAAAGGTGCCTTTGAAAACCGAGAAGACGTCGGTGGTGGCGCCGCCGATGTCCATGGACATAACATTGTGGCCATACTCCTTAGCTAAGAGTTGCAGGGCTTTGCCGACCGCTAAGGGGGTGGGTAGAATCGGGGCGGTGACGCGCTTGCTGACCTCGGCATAGCCAGGAGCTTGGGTCATAACATGGTGCAAAAAGACTTCTTGAATCGCCAGCCGCGCCGGGTTTAAGTCTTCTTTATCCATGGTCGGACGCAAGTTGTTGACAAATTGCACCTCAAAGGGATGCTGAATCGATTCAAAATAAGGGCGGACATCGGAATTGCCGGCATAGATCAGGGGCACCTTGTGGTCGCCTAAGCGGCTTTTGGGGTCGGCCTTGGTCAAGATATCGACCATGACCGCCACTTCTAAAAGGGCTCCGCCTTCAATACCACCGGCCATGAGGATCATATCGGGGCGCAACTCACGAATGCGAGCTACCCGTTCATACATCTCTAAACCGTCGTCCTGGGCCATAACATCGAGCAAGACAGCTCCGGCACCTAAGGCCGCCCGTTCGGCCGACTCCGCAGTCATGGTTTTGACCAAGCCTACCACCAGCATCTGTAAGCCGCCGCCGGCACTACTGGTGGCCAGTAAGCCCTCAATGGCATGGGTATTGGTTTGCAGAAAGTGTTTTTCATCGGTCAAAGGGATTTGCAGCTGCTTTTCCAAACGGCTGACCGCTTGAAACAAGCCTAACTTAACATCGTTATACGGGGCTTCCACGGTGGTGGGGGCATCTGCTCCGCCTAAGAGGGTCACCTTTTCTTCGCTGATTTCAAACAACAAAGCCTTGGTGGTGGTACTGCCAATATCGGCAATGAGATAACGTTTTCCATTCATTTTCGGCTCTCCGCCTTCCACATATAATAAGTATAAATTGGTCCGCTGGCGGTGTAGGCCAAAAGCGGAATGATTACATAATCAATGCTGCCATATTGAACCCAAAAAGCAGCAAACATGAAAAGAAACCCAACCAGCATGATCCTCTTGCCGAGAGATTTGGGCAGGTGCACGGCTTTAAAATCGGGATACCGCCAGCCGCTGACCATGAGATTCCCCAGCAAAACCGCAAACATTACCAAGCCTAAAGGGGTTAAGAGATTTGGCCGCAAAGCCACAATGGCCAACATACCGCCAGCTCCGGTAATGGGCATACCGGTAAAGCCCTTCCCCGGTGTAGCTGGACTAATGTTAAACCGCGCCAAGCGCATGGCTCCACAAACCGCAAAAAAACCGGCAGCCAAGGCGGCTTGCCAAGGGTGGGTGGGCTGTAATACGCGGTATAACAGAAACGCCGGGGCTGCCCCAAAGCTGACCACGTCGCAGAGCGAATCGAGCTCTTTGCCAAAGGCACTGCCGGTGGCGCTGAATAACCTAGCAATCTTGCCGTCGAGCCCATCAAAGACCATGCCGGCAAAGACCGCTAAGGCCGCCCATGTAAACTCGCCCCGAGCTGAAAACTCAATAGAAACGATACCGGCCAAAAGATTCATGGCCGTACACAGGTTCGCCAGCCAATGTCCGTAATTCATGGAGTTACCCTCCTTTTAAAGCATGGGCTATGGCTTCTTGAATGTTTTGCACCGGAGTGATCTGCAACCCCGGCACTGAAATTGCCTTGCCACTGGCCGGTATAATGGCGCGTTGAAAGCCCAAGCGCGCCGCCTCTTTTAAGCGTTGCTCCAAGCGAGCCACATTGCGCAACTCACCGGTCAAGCCCACTTCGCCAATGGCGACCAGGGTGGCGTCAATGGCACGCTCTCGGTAGGAAGACGCCAACGCCAAAACCACTGCCAAATCTGCAGCAGGCTCGTTAATGCGTAAGCCCCCCGCTACGTTGATGTAGGAGTCCAACATGCCCATTTGGTAGCCCAAGCGTTTTTCTAAAATGGCAATCAGCATAGCCATGCGGTTATGATCAAAGCCATTGGCCAAGCGCCTGGGGTTTTGGTAATTGGTGTTGCTCACCAAAGCTTGCACCTCGGCTAGCAAAGGCCTACTGCCCTCTAACAACGCCGTTACCGCTGAACCTGGGCCCTGCGTGGAGCGTTCTGCCAAGAACACGGCCGAAGGATTCTTTACTTCTTCTAAACCGTTTTCGCCCATTTCAAACACACCAATTTCATTGGTGGAACCGAACCGGTTTTTGACAGCGCGAATGATTCTAAAATTATGGTGACGGTCGCCTTCAAAATAGAGCACGGTGTCTACCATATGCTCCAGCATTTTGGGCCCGGCAATGGTGCCCTCTTTGGTGACATGGCCCACAATAAAGACCACCAAGCCACTCTGCTTGGCAATGCGCATCAGCTGCGCCGTAATATCTCGTACCTGGCTGACGGTTCCCGGTGCCGAAGTTAAGTCACTCCTGTAGACGGTTTGAATAGAGTCAATGATTAAACACGATGGATTCAACTGCTGCAACACTTCCGGCAGCCGGTCTAAACAAGTCTCGGATTGTATATAGACACTGGCCGGAATATTGCCCAGCCGATTCGCCCGCATCTTGATTTGCTCCATGGACTCTTCTCCGCTCCAATAGAGCACCGAGGCCTGGCGTTGACCCAACAACAAAGTGGTCTGCAACATGAGCGTAGATTTGCCAATGCCCGGATCTCCGCCCACTAAAACAAGGGAACCGGCTACTAAGCCGCCTCCCAAAACACGATCTAATTCATCTATGCCAACCGGCGTCCGTCCCTCTTGACGTAAGGTTACCTGCACTAGGGCTAAAGGCTCCTGCAGCATGGTACCTTCTTTACTGCGAGCCGGCGGGCTCTCTCGTTCTTCTTGAAAACTGTTCCAGCTCTCACACTCCGGGCAACGCCCTAACCACTTGCTGGTGACATACCCACAATTCTGACAAACAAACTTGGTCTTCTCTTTGGCCAGCGGGGCCACCTCCGTTTCCTTAGGAGTAATGGTCTAAAACTATTACTTCGTCAGGGGGTGGCTGGAATCCTTGTTAGGGGGGGGTCATCTTCTGCTATTCAAAATCTCGATACTCTTAAACCAATAGAAGTAGGCCTCGGGATCAAAATTCATAATCGTCTTAAAACTTCTAAAATCCGGGTTTTTTATGACAAGTTCTCTTAGATTTAACTTTGAATCAAATCTCTCATAATCAGTAATCCCGTATTTTAGAAGTAAGGACAAATATGCTGCTTTCGAAGCACTGTTAATTGCTGTTTCAAGTATCAAGTTTCTTGAGAAAACATATTCCTTTATTCTGCTTATTCCTTGTTGAAGTTGGTCAAATACCTCTTTGTCGATTCTACCTCTCTCACTTAGCATCCTTGAAGTATTAAATATGTCACCTAATACATCTAAGGTGGTCAGATTGTTAGTCAGTTCTCTATACGTCAATTCTTGCTGTGCAATTCGAAAAAAAGTTTCGCTGACAATGTTAATATCACGCATTTCATCAAAAAGGTTCCCGACATCGAATAATTGCTTTATGATATCTAGTTCTTTCCCTTGCCCAAACGGTATTCCTGTAGTGTTCGGAGCAAATGCAGTTAGCTTATCTCCTAATATACAATCAATGCTTGGCACTGCAACATGAATAATTGGCTCTTCACAAGCCAAAAATCCGCAATCGATTCTCTTTGTGCCAATCTCCAAATAATGATTTTTATCAAAAACTACATCCAAAAGAATCGCACTCTCTTGGTTGTCAAGTATCGAAAAGTAATAGAACTTATAATGGGTTTTCGGAATTTTACTACTAGATGCTCTTGTTTGTTTTTCATACCGGTCGAAAACCGGACTGTTTCTTATCACTTCAGTAAGAAAAGCATTGAGGTTTTCTTCATCCTCATGTTCATCAACAATTATATCGATATCGATTGAGAATCGATGTAATTGACTAAGTAGAAGCAGAAGAGATGTTCCACCTTTAAAAACGAATTCCAGATTGGTCTTGGCCAATTCCTCCAAAAGGTGAAACGCCTTTGTGACTTTTTCTATTAGTGTTGGATCTGCTTTCCTTTTCCCCCTCATGTACTCAATACTTTTTCCCATAACCCAATCCCGGGTATATGTTTTTTCCTGTATCACTCCATCACCTCATATTAGTAATTCAGAATCAGTTATTTCCGTCTCCTCTCTCAACAATCTAATCAGCTTCTCTTTTACGTGCCTTTTATGCGCGTATTGTTTTAATGTAGATTGATTAATATTATACGATATAAATAATTCGTTGTAAATATTAATAAGTTCAAAACCCTGATAAGTGATAAAAAAATCGTCTTCAACAAAAATATCCACAATTATCTTTTCGATTTTCGGAATAACAATATTTTGGATTTCTTGTACAGGTGAAGTACTCGTCATATTCTTAACTATAATACTGTTTTGATTGACTAGAATGTACTTCTCCATTTCTTCTCTGCCGGGATTCAAGAAGACATCTCTATATGATTCTTGTAAAAAAGCAAAAACAGCTGGAGCTGCTTCTTTATCAACTTCCATAATTATCTTGTTGGAAAGAGGTTGATGAATCATATACTTGCTTAACCAAATTGTCTCCCAAACGCATAGATTTGCGTAAGGGAATTTTGCTCGCACTAACTCATAAATCTCAACTGCAAATTGGCTAATTTCAGGTGCGAAATCTTTCTTTCTTTCAAGACTTAAGAAACCTCGTTTTGGAGCATATAAAATCCCGGCCTTTTTTAGCAAATACACCCTCCAACGAAAAGTAGTACTCTTCAAATCGGGCTCACTGAGACGGTAGAATTCAAATAACTCATCATTCGTAAATATTCTATTTGTAAAGTTGGCTTTTACTTCATTGATTCTCAACTTAGCGTTCATAACTATCCTCTCACTTTCAGTGTGCCAATAAACGGAGCATTATTGGTTTTTGCTCCGTTTGTTGGCACAGTTAATTATAAAGCAAACTGGCTCATAACGCAAGCTATTCCAACAAATGGAGCGTAATTTATTTTCGCTCCGTTTGTTGGTGCGTAACGGTGAAAAAAGAGGAAGCCACATTGGGCTCCCTCAGATAAAGAAAATCTATCGATAAACTACTCGACCTTATTCTTTACTCCTTATCATGCATACAACGTGATCAGACTTTACAAATTTCCAACAATCTTTGACCTACAAACTCGACATAATATTCAGTAACGTCTGGTAACTATCGACATCATGGTATTTCACTTGACTGGTAGAAATTTCATTAAACAGCTTCTTGGCACACGCAATTTTGGCTTGTTCTATGGGCCGAATGTTCATACTGTCCATGGAACCTTTGGTTTCGGCAATAAAGTAAATATGCTTCACTGAATCTTTGTTGAAAGCAATCGCCCAGTCAGGAGAGTAATTGCCAACCGGAGTTGGTATTGAAAAACCCCGCGGAAGTTTGGCATACACACACACTTCATTGGCTACATCCAGATCTTTGGCAAAATTCATCTCTTTGTTCTCATTAGAGATGCCATCAGTAAAGACATAATCACGAATATGCTTCTTTGCCCGATACGCTTTGTCGAGTGTTTGTGCCGGCTTTTCTGCAGTGAATATCGTGCTGTCGTAAGCACCTTCCGATTGATTGTAAGAGATGTGTTCGACAATCATGGTGGACTTCTGCTCTTTAATGAGTCGAATCACCTTGTTGATAAACTCTTCAGGGTTGATTTGGAACATATTGAATTTGGCAGGTCTCAATCCCTTTAAAATGGCTGCCACCGTTCTTCGCGTCAGAGTCGTACCTTCTGCAACCTTTCCGATGAGATCGTATTTGATTTGATTTTTTCTAGCATTCTTCATAGTCTGGTTTGAAGTCTCTATGGCCACAAAGCCTTCTTGGTTTTTAATTTTATATTCATCCAGAACATCTTGCTGCACACCGGTTGTTGTAGTGTATTTCAACTCAGATACAAACTATACCGATATGATGACGATATGTCGCAATAATAGAATCATGCTCAATTCCAATCATGAGTAGCCTTGTGACATAATGAATTTATCGACTCTTATATGTATGCACACATATTAATATAGAAAGTATTTATCAATCTCCTTTTCATTTTTGAGAATGTCTTTCTCCAGAACTCCTAATGACTTAGCTAAATTAATGGAAAAATCAAGCCTCAACTGAACATTGAAATCTAAGTCAAACGAGTATCGTTGCAAATTCCCAAGTTTATTATATTCATTCAAAAGCTCATCTAGTATTACTTGATATTCGCTGTCTAATTTATCAACAAATGAATCAATTCTTTCTTTGTAAATTTTGATAACATCTATTTCGTGTTTGTTTAGAACGCCTTTTCCAAGACTTAGTGCTGTAGTTGCAACGATTGAGCCAACCAAAGCACCAACAACTGGAATTGGTATAACTGTTTGTCCTATTGCAGCACCAATAGCAGCCCCCGTTGCATCAATAGCATTTAATGTTACTAAATCAATAAATCCATCTGTATCAACATCGCCTTTTCTATATTTGACGATGGCATTGCTTAACCCAAAAGTTCCTGAAGTAATTGCTCCAGCACTTGGTGCAGCAAGGTGACAAACGTTGGTTAATCCATATATTGCATATCCAGAAATTCCACCTTTAATAGCACCTTTAGCTGTATTGACTCCACATTCTTTCCAATCTTCAATATCAAAATCCCAGACTTCTTTTCCCTCTTTATGCTTTTGATAGACAAAGATACCTAGATTGAACCCACCTTGTACTGCTGCACCTATTCCAGCAACTTTAGATGCCTCTCCAAAACTTGGTTGTGCTTCTTGTTGGGCGCTTAATCTATCGCTATCTGCTTCTTTTTTAATACCAGATTCTTGTTGAGCAGTTTGCTTATTTATGTCATTTACTTCCCTTTCTAACGTCTGGTCAATTGTTCCTTTTCGAACATCATCATATTTAAGCATGGATGATTCCAGCCATTCATCATAAGAAACCCCACGCAGAGCACTCTCGTTTTCAATAGCTTCTCTAATATTATTGATTTTGGTGCTAGACAAGATATTTCCATTAATTTCTACAGCTTCTGCACCACTCATAATTTCTTTTATGACATCCACATGATCCTTGGGAAAAATCATGCTCATTTTACGATAGTTGGCTGCTTGCTTAATCTCTACTGAGATATCGGCATAAAATTTCATTTGCATTTCTTTGCCTTGAAGTAGAATGTCCACAGGTCCATTATTACTCAATAACACTACACTATTTTGTAGGCCTTGATAAACATCTCTTGCGTTTCTTATACCCGTTTCAGCAAACTCTGCAATAAACCCATGTACTCTAGCTTCTCCAGCTCGATTACTATTAATTAGATTAACAATTTCCATTCTCGCCCTATCTAGATGTGCTAATGCATTTGCTGATTTAGTATCTAAGTCTGATAATTTATCTGTTTCACTTTTAAGAATTGATTCTATTGCATTCATCAAATCTGTCAATCGGATATTATTCATATAATCAATATATGCAGCAATCCCTTGTTCAACATTATTGTCAATAGTCTGTTCACTAAGCATCTATCTTTAGCTCCTTATTGATTAGTTGAGCCAGGGTTAAAGTTGAATTCACAAGAAGTCCAGCTTGCATTTTTTCATTTTTTGAGAATTGACAATAATCGCTTCCTAATAAAGCTTTCTCTGACTTTGATACCCCATCAATTTGATTTTGGGTTATTTCTATCAACGCCTTTACTTCAGAGTTCATATTATTGAATTTTCTAATTATTTCCTCTAGATTCTCTCTCTCAGCAATTAGCTTATCCGCGGTTTCTTTATTTTTATGGCTAGCAAACAAGCCTGAACCAACCGAACCTGCGAGCATAACACCAGCAATTGTCCAACCTACTGGTCCTGCAAGTGCAAGTAATGCACTACCCGCAGTCATTCCGCCACCTCCAGCAACTAATGCACCCCCACCAAGCCATGCCAAGGCAGCATTAGTCGCCGCTGCACCTGATAAAGTAGAAATAGCTGTCCCTGTTGATGCAACACCAAAAGTTGTGGCAATGCCCATTGCTGCTGTTGGCCCCATTGTCGCGACAGCAACTCCAAGAGCACTTAAAGTTGCACCCGCTCCAGAACCTCCAGCAGCTGCTTTTGCTTCTACTTCTGCTTTTTTAATTTCTTCTTGTTTTGTCTTAAAACTTCCCACTTGTATTTCGATCTTTTGAAGTGTTACTATGAATTCCTTTGGGGTGTTCGTTAATTGATTAATTCGCTCTTCTACTAATTTAACCAGTTTCAAAGCTAGTTCACGCTCTTTATAAAGAATATTGGTGTTTTCATCTAAATATTTGGCGACTTTTTCATAACGTTCAACCGCTACATTATAATTGTCAATTGCATTTTTTCTTAACTTTGCATTAAACATGTGATTACCTTCCTCGTTGTATGATTTCGGTGCCCCTTGCTACCTTCTTTGCCAAATATTCCGTTTCCTTATATTGATACTAAGATCACATAGTATCACGCTTCAGACTCTACTTTTTCGTACCAATCCACATGGTTCACTAATTATTTGACTATACCCCTAATTCAACCCCACCCTCTGCATCTCAAACACCATACCAAATTTAAACATCGCCTTCTGGCATTCCACCAGTTGCTTATCGCGGTATCCTTCTTCACTGTAGAGTAGCGAGAACATAGCTAAGGTTTCTAACACCTTCAAGTGCTCTTCAAATTGATCCGATTCCGGAGTCTTATAACCAATACCAATGGCATTGAGGACATGCACACCCATACTGTTGAGTCCTAGTTCGGCAACAAGCGTATCGTAAATCCCGTTGGCAAACAACTCTTCCCTGTTTTCCTGCCAATGATACACAGCCCCCATACCGGCATAAGCACTCGCACCAAGAGATGCCATGATGTAGTAAACAGGGTCCATTAGGAAGCGATCACCAAATAACGCGAATAACTCAGAATGTATTCTCCCAGTCACTTGTTCCGCATGGTCCATCAGTTCCGGAATATTGGGGTAGGTATTGGTTTCCTCGAGAAGTTCGTGTTCAAAGCTGTAGGGTAATAACTTGAGCCATATCTCATCTGCTTTCAGGTGGGTGCTAACTTCTTGTGTTTCATTTCCACTGGAATCTACCATGTTGCTCACTCCTATCATTTACCGAATACGCTTTCTACCAAGGTCTCAACTCCTTATCTTAATCCAACACTTTGCTGAAAAATACAGCAAAGCCAAACGTGCCTTTGCCTATGCCCGCACTGGCTTCGGGGTCGATGATCGCGTTCAAGGGGATCGTTTTGACAGCAGTGAAGCCAACTGCTTTTCTCTTGGCAAGAGCTTTCCCCAATAATTCTAAAGAGGTTTCACATCGTATCACCATTTCGCGAACGAATCTGGTTTTGCGGCCGGTTTTGTTGAGAAGTAAGATGACATCGTTTGTGTAAAGGCCATGGGCTTTTCTGAACATGGCACCGCCTGTTTTCGACTGCACCGGGGTAATATCTGCAACCTCGAATCCTTTATCTAAAAGCTCATTCAAATCATCATTGCGCCTGCTGAGGCTGAACACATAGAATTGTTGTTCCAAGATTTCGGTCATCCCTCATCGTCCTCTCCACTGGTTATGGTTAGGTTATATGTGTAGCCGTTTTGTGAGGATGAGCTTTACTCTGGCAGGATACGAAGCCCCCTAGAACCTAGGTAGACGAAGAGCATTTGAATTCTCTTATCTCGAATCATTCGAACAGAAGCTTTATATTTTGCATACACCCTGGAATTCCAAGTGGAAGTAATAAACACAATGCTCTTGCAATTGGGGCAAATCATTACCGCATGTTCAAAGCACTTGCTGAGGTACTCTTCAAATTTGGAGTCTTTGTTGCAGATTACAACTAAAACATCGGTGCATCCGTAGCGACCGGTATTACAAGGGATAAGATTGTACCCTGCATCGTATGGATCATGACCATAGCCGTAAGGTCTTCTCCTGCGAGGCAATTCTTCGCCCACAACAGGTAAGCGATTTTCCCTTTCGTTATAAGGATCATTGAGATCCTCTAGCAAATCTCCTAATGCTTCTGCAGGATCAAAGTCCCCGCGCTCATTTAACGCGGCTTCTTCCACGGCATTAGCTAACCTTTCAAAGATACCGCCAAGTGAACGCAGCCCTGCTTTTTCGAGCAAAATGTTAAGGTCCTTACTGAAAATTTCCGAGTCCCAGTCCATAATCTAACCCTCCTTCAAATGTTTTCTCCAATTGATTCACACATTCCTCAATCCTTATACTTATCCGCCACTTGGCGGATAACATCTTTTAGCTGCTCAACCAAACTTTGCGGACTCAAAACCTCAATGTGCTGCGCATACTGCATCGACCAATACTGCATCGCGTTCATATTGACTGTTACCGTTGCCGTAATCTCATCCGCTGATTCATCGGAAAAACGCACTTCTTTTCCAAACCAATCGATGATCTCGCCCACAATGTACTTCTGAGCCCTAAAGGTTACCCGTTCGCTTGGCCCTTCAAACATATAAATATGCTCTGCCATATGCTTGGGTAAGTCCAACCCTTTTTCCAACCCTTGTACCTGGCTTTGAGGTTTTGCCGGCACTTTGAGCAGCTCAATATTCGAAATGCGGTCGACCCTGTAGTTGGCTACATTATTGTATTTATCGTAATTGCAAATCAAGTAATACCGGCCATTGGTTGCCACCATTTGATACGGGTTGATGATGTACCTTCGTGGTGTTTCGTTGTTATCGAGACGCGGATGAAGTTTTTTGTCCGTGCCAAAGTCATTGTAAAGGAACGCCACCTGCCATCCTTTTTCAATGGCTTCATCTAAAACTTCAATATTGTAAAATAGCTGCTTGTTCTCAGGCATCTCTTCCGGCAAGTTGCGGATATGCTTGACCTTGGAGCTAAAATACCGATTTGATAATCCTTCAATTTTCTTTATGAGCAATTTGCATTGGCTGTAAGGAATGTGCTTCGAGAACAAAAGACTGTCGATCAGTAGACGTAATTCGGCATCGGAAAATTCACGTTCAAAATACCAGTCGGAATAAATCGTTTCCTCTTCTCCATCTTTTCTGAGGCGGGTGCTCTCTCTAAACTCAATGTTGTAACCTGAGTCGATCAGGTTCATTAAGTTGCGCTTCACCGTTTTCCGATCGACCACCAACTGATGATCTCTCTCCAGAATTTCGACAATCTCTTTTTGACTGAGTTTATGCTCCTCATCAGTATACTGCTTAAGGATGTTTAAAATATTCACAGCAATCATCTTTTTCGGCGGTTTTGTATACATCATCATCCCTCCATGGGTTGATTATACAACACAGAGGTAGAGGTATCCTTTATTTTATTCAAATTTAGTGCAGTTAAATATCCGGCTCTGGCCAGCTGCTGCGCTACCTCTTCTAAGAAGCCCCTATGTGCTGTAAGAATCTCTTTCGCTTGACGATAATAGCGTTCTACTTCCACG
Source organism: uncultured Eubacteriales bacterium (assembly GCA_964425745.1). Taxonomy (GTDB): domain Bacteria; phylum Bacillota; class JAAYKD01; order JAAYKD01; family JAAYKD01; genus CALCNS01. The sequence continues at coordinate 26,906 of CAYRNW010000027.1, forward strand.
GCAACTGCCTGTTCCTGTTTATGCTTTTGAGCTTCCGATTCTTCAAAGCGGCTACGATGAAGCGAAAACCCACTGACACAAAGGTTGGTAACCAGATCGCGTGTCATTTCAAAAGCATGGTCTAAATCGCGTGTTACTCCGGCGTCTGAAAGGCCAAATTTCAATTCAATCGCCGCCATACCGCCCAAAGCCGCCACAATGCGTGCTTGTTTGCTCTTCAAGAGGTTCTTCTCTTTGTCGTGATAATAAGCGGTATACCCTCCAATTTCACCCCGGTTACCGTTCGTTGAAACCAGCATTACACTTCCTGGAGATAGTATTTCCGCAACCACCGCATGACCTGCTTCGTGATACACCACTTGTGTTTTGGTGCAATTGTAGTCTGTTAAATCAACAGAATTCTCTTCCCCCACACTAACAGCAACAGGAATGTCACATATCGTTCGCAAATAGGCCTCCATGAAGTGCTGCAACGTGATGCTCTCCGCATGTTCGTATCCGGCATAGAGTCCGGCTTCATTCAAGACCGTTTCCAGTTCGGCACAAGACCGTTGATGCATGAGTCTAGCAATGTAAGTGGCTTCTACATCGTGAGCAAAGCATTTGTTTTGCAGAAAATGTTCGGTCACTAAAATCGCATCGCGGTCAAGAGGTACCGGCACTTCAATGATTCTGTCGAATCGGCCCGCCCGAAGTAAAGACGATGGCAATCGCCCAACATCATTGGCGGTGGCCAGCACAAAAACATTGGCTCCGCTCAATTCGTCGATGCACGACTGAACCGTCACATATTCTTCCGCATCTCGATGTTCTTCATCTTCATTGGCGAACTTGTCCAAATCGTCGAGAAAAACGATAGATGGCGCTCCGTTTACTGCCTGGGCAAACACAGACTTGATCGTATTCACAAATTCTCCGTCAGGTTGATTTTTACGGCAAATGAAAACTGCTCTACCGCTGGCATCTGCCAAGCAATTGGCCATGAGGGTTTTACCCACTCCCGGTTCACCATGTAAAAGCAACCCTTTCGGTAATTTCACACCAAGTTTGGTGTAAGAGGTGCTGTCTTTCAGAATATCTGCAATACGTTCAAGATCTTTTTTAATTGAAGCATAGCCGATGATTTTATCGAAGTCTTTCATCTTCATCCCTCCCTAACCTTTCTGAGATCATTATAACAAAAGGGATGCGACAATTTTGGGGCACAAAAAAGGGCTGTAGTAAAACAGCCCTATAATAAGGTTAGTATTCTATACCTCAACTTGATTCATCCAAACTTCCTAAGCTAACATATTCTCTCTACTGTGTTAGTTTAGGATGATTTCTTTGGCTGAAGCTAATGGTGTCAACATGGGTAATGAATTAATCAAAGTAACTTTTATTCTGTGAACTGCACCTGAATTCCCGGGTACAAAAAAGCCGATTCTGCTTGTTTCGTTATAGTCGAGCTTCGCATAAACATAATTCAATCCCAAAAACCTATTCTCTTCATCGTAGAAAAAAGCAACTACATAATCCACATAATTTGTTTGACTATTTCTTAGAACTTTAGTTTCAAAAAGGTATCCCGTATCATAGGTTTCCTTAAGGAACAAACTTTGAACGATATATTCGTCATCGTCTCTAGTCTGATCGCTAACCGATACATTTAATGAAGTGGTTTTCCCTAAATAGTCCACCGCCACTAACTGAACTCCTGATACACTAAAATCGTAAGAATAGGTTGGCAAATCATATATCACATAATAGTTATTGTCAGAGTATAAACCGGTAATCTGAATACCTTCCGGGTCAAATTCGTCATTTAATTCGTATACTGTTTTACTAGGCAAGATCGTTACGTTTATAGATAGCAACTCGCGCGTTGGAGGCGTTACTGTAAAAAGAGATTTCGCAAAACGGATGGGCTTGTATGTTTCCATTATATACTCATCAATCACTCCTCGATCGTAGGGGTCCATTTCGTATTCTACAACCTTTACCTCATATTGACCCGGCTTAAGATCATTTGCGTTCTGAAAAGTTAAGGAGAAAATTATTCTCTGCTCAGTTTCGCTCCACACTCCGACTGGCCAATAGACCTTCCCAGAAGAATCAATTAGATTAGCTATGACGAGTGCCCCATTTACTAAAGATGAATTCCCCGAGGTTGCTTCAACTCTAAATTCAAGAGCAAACGGATATTGAACCTCGCTCTGAGATAGTGTGGTATTAGCCATGTTGATTGTTAGGTTTTCATAGGGTAGACTTTTGTAATATTCATCTTCAACATAGATTGCGTATCGTATTTCCGGGTTTATACTGACGGTCAACAGGAACATCCCCATCGGATCCGTCATAGTTAAAGCATAGGCAACGCCCGTACTGCTTCTGAGACTGATGCTTCGGTTACCAACTGGATTTCCGTTTCTAGATAATAAACTTCCCTGAATAGTGTTTACCCCACTTTGCAAAGAGCCATTACTACCATTGATCGAAAAATCGAGATTCAGATAAACCCGGATAGTAACATCTTTGGTTTGATTAGTAGTGTTGTTTGTTATTCTCAAGAGATATGACTCTTTATCTTGAAGTGAACTCATCGTTAGGTTTGAAGTGTTAACAGTCAATATTTGATTCGCTGGTATGGTAACCCCGTTATACACGCTCATTATTTGATTTACATCATTAAGTAGGCTGATTTGGTAAGATATATTATCGCCAGGAGAGGCGAAATCCCAAACACTAAGCTCATAATTTGCTGTACCCACTTCAATTCTAATCTCATTTAAGATAGTGGCTGCAAAGGCATGTCTGGTATTTAGAAACAAAATTATCATTAGTGATAACAATACAAATTTTGGTGTCTTTCTCATTCTTCCATTCTTCCTTTCATGCGATTATGCAATAAAATCTGATAATTTCAGCTTCAACATACAATATAGAAATTCCTTTTAAAAACAAAAATAATTGCTGTATTAAGAGCCGCACCTTTTTACAGGGAGCCGCTCTTAATACAGCAATTCTGTCCTTTTACACAACCTCACAAAGTTTCTTCCAAATCTTGACCATGGCATAGGTATCGAGTTCGCAGTACTTCAACAAGTGACCTCTGTATTTTTCTAACTCTTCTTTGGACATGCTCGCCATTTTAGGAAAAATTGCCGAAGCGTCTGCTCCGTTTTGAATTTCCTCGAGTTGGCTGTAATCCAGTTCAGGGTCATTGGGATACAACGCCGGTAACACATACTTAATAGAATACGATCCCTGCATAGCTTTGGTATAATAGCTTTTTTGACGAAACGGAATCATGAGATCAATGATGTGATCATGAATATTCATCAAGTGGTCTGCCAAGTCGGGAAAATACTCTGCCAATCTCTTAATGCGTGATTTCTCAAAGCTCATGTTATAAGCCACCGTGCAAACATTGATTGGAATATCCATGCACAACTGCTTGGCTAATTCTCTTCTGGGGTCCGCTCCCGGATAAGCTAAGTAAGCTTTATGCAAGAGTTGCCCATCTTTGGTTTCTATGTAATGCAACGAATATTGAAAAACAATTTGCTCGTAGGGTTTGGAATCATCATAAAGAGGGATTGCCGGCTGGAACGATTCAAAATCGAGGAAATAGAGTGGATACGTGACTTGTTCCAGGAAAGCGGCGATGCTATCCTTTTCCACATAGTCCGGTAAATCATGAAGCTCATGCCGAATTTGTAGAAGATTACTGGGGTTGAGTTTTGGTTGCTGCTCTAGATCAAGAAAAGAGATGCATCCGCGTTCATAATGAGAGAACATGGTTCGTTTCTGCATGCCGGCTACATGAAACAAGTTTGGCGTTGGTAAATCTCGGGTACAAAACGCGAAAAAGCCACAACTGTAGGGCGCGAAACAGTGCGGGCCAATCCTCTGCTCGGGTTCTTCCGTTTGCTTCATATATTCTTCTAGTTCTTTGATTCGTTTCTCAACATCGGAAAAATAACTTCTAGCTTCCTCAGTCACATTATTGATTATGAATAGCGAATCAAACTCCAGTTCACCGAAGCGTACGTAGGTGTTATTGATATGGACAATACCGACCTCTTCAACTGTAAACCCAAGTTTGGTCAGCACGTAGTTCTGGTAAGCAGCGTCGTGATAATAAATATCGTTAATCTGGGTCGAACTCTTCACTTCATAGATCTCTACTCGGTTGCCTCCGTTGTTCTTGAGAAGATCAACGCTACAGAAGAGTCCGTTGTATGAAAAGGAGGCCTCAGCAATATTCTTTGCTCCTGCAAGCAATAAGCGTTGGGTTTCTTCGATCATATCGTTTAAATCTCCGTAAGGAACTTCACTGAAATCACCAAAAAGACCCATTGCTAAATCACCAACTTCTAAGCCGGTATCGAGAATCGCTTGATTCATGACAGCGTCATCGAATTGCTCGGGGCAATGCTTTTTCAGCCACAGCATTTTCGGGCACTGCACCGCTGAACAGTATCTTGATTTTGACAGGTATAAGGACATAATGGACTCCTTTACTGATTCTTTTGAAACAAATCAGGTTAGTTTTTTCGATTTCAACAAGTGAACACCAACTATAATAATGCGGATCGTGAGCCAACAGAATAAACTACCGGTCCACGACCTCATTGTCAATAATCGTATTCATTGCAGATAATTTAGTCAAGTCACTATTGGTGAATGAGCCATCTAAAACCCTGGGTTAGGAATAATTTTCAGCTTGATATTATCTCTTAGGATATCAGGTTCATTATCTTCAAGCACTTTTTCTGTTCACTTTTCCTAGACCATTATATTCAAAATCGGATCACTACTTTTTACAAAATGCATATCCAAACCTCCTTTGTTAACTAGTAAACTCAACCCAAGGTCGTTGTGCCAAGTTGCCTTGTCATATATTTTCTAATATATTCATTGACTATATGACATAGCGGATTTATAATTAACATACAAGGAGGGTGAGTTGAATGTTGGACAACAAAGGTATAGGAGAGAACCTACGAATCCTAAGAGAAAGCGCTGAGTACAATCAGCAAAGCATAGCGAGATTTTTAGGTGTGGATCAAAGTCTGATTAGCAAAATTGAAAAGGGAGAAAGAAGCATTACTGCAGATATGCTTGACAAGTTGGCTTCTTTGTTTGGCATGGATACTGTAGTTTTAGTGAACGAAGTTGTTGAATCAAAAACATTGTCTTGTGCTTTTCGATGTAGCGATTTATCCCCCGACGACATGGAAGTCATCTGTATTATTAATAAAATTGCGTTGAACTCAGAATTTATGAGTGGCTTATTGGAGGGGATACGGCGTGACAGATAAAGCTACTCTATTAACAAGGGCACTTCAACTTAGGAAGGAATTCGGCGAAGACAGCAATTCGCCCATTGATATTTTCTCTTTGGTACAGAATATTGAGAAACTTTCTTTAGTTTTCTTCCCCATGGGAGAAAACTTAAGTGGCATGAGCATAAAAGGTCAACGAGGTACTTGTGTTATAGCAATTAACTCTGCCATGTCTCTGGGGAGGCAGAGGTTTTCATTAGCACACGAGCTTTATCATTTGTATTATGATAAGAACATGTTAGCCATTTGCAGTAAGAAAATCGGCGATGGAAAAATCATTGAAAAAGAAGCAGATGTATTCGCTTCCTATTTGCTCATACCTGCAGCAGAATTAGATAATAGAGCCGCTCAATTATCAAAAAATAATATCAATGGAAAGCTTTCACTGGACGATGTCATTCGGCTTGGACAATACTTCGGTGTAAGCCACAAAGCTATGGTCATCCGATTGAAAGAGAACCCCTATATGGACTCCGATAAAACGGAAGAATACCTTGCGACAGGAGTTCGCTACAGAGCAGAGATGTTGGGCTTTGACTCTGACTTGTACAAACCGCTTTCAAAAGAGAAGCAATATAAAACCTATGGTTACTATATTCATCAAGCCGATCAATTGCTTAAAGAAAATCTTATTTCCATCGGTAAATATGAAGAACTTCTTTTAACTGCGTTTCGCTCTGATTTGGTATATGGCGAAGAGGGGGACGGTGCTATTATTGACTAAACCTCTGTGGCTTGAAGAAGCATTACATTGGTAGTGGTTTGCGTAAAAGCTCAATAAACCTGGGCGGCTAGGGTATAATCGGCAGTTATATCCATAGGAGTTGTGTATTTGCTTCTTCTACTTCAAAATTATCGTTAATGGATGCCAATGAGACCAAGATGGAGTTTAATAATGGAAGGAAGTCGCCAATGTGCGTGGTGGTTTGGCGCATATCTACAGAGAGTAGGTCTTGGAAACAAGAAGGTATGACGAGGATTCGCTCTTCCTCCGCGCAGCAGAGCATGGCGGTTGTGACTTGCTCCGGTGTGTAGGCATTGCCAGTTATGGCAAATAACGCTTGTGCGTAATCGGGGGAATAGTAAGGAAAGCTTCCCCATGTTTTCAAGGCGCAGGCAAGAATAAACGCCTCAAACTCCTCCGCATGAAACGAAGGAGTATGAGACGTAATAAAATTTTCGAGGGCGGTATACTCGTTTTTAAGTTGTTGGTATTTGTCCAAAGCGGTCACTCCTTGGAAAGGCATTCCACCTGTGCATTCATCTTGTGTGGGTTCAGTTAAGAAAGTGTAGGAGTAATCGATGCACCTTGATAGCTTATTAAACAAACCGAACCGCGGTGCCATACATTTGCATATAGAAGAATGTAAATCCGTTTGTATCTAGGTCAATATCTTGATGCATGCTGATTATAGCATCAGCATGAAGAATTGCGGCACGTTTCTTAAGCTCTTGAATCGCAATATAGAATGCTTTTTCAAAATCACTTTGGCCCACAGAGTATTCGCCATATAAGAATCCCCAGTCCGATCTCTCCTCCGACAATGCTCCATTATTCTTTAATTGCTGTAATTCTTTGGAATATTGAGTAACTAATACACTGAGAGCACTACTAAAAATCCCCTTGTTCGATACTTGAAAATACACCGGTCCAATCACTTCGTAATCCCTTTTTAAGTCTCCTGTGGTTACAATAATGTCACTCATCCTAATCCTCTCCTTTTTTGATTTTCTCTAGACTTATTTCTTCTCTTTCAAACTTGGGAACCATTCCTGTAGTATGAAGTACAGATAACTTACTATTAAACACGATGTTTCATATACTCACTCCACCTAGTATAATAATGTCATAGCCAATAAGACTGGCTATGCAGGTTTCAAAGC
>CAYRNW010000028.1:0-33928 GCA_964425745.1 uncultured Eubacteriales bacterium
GCTTTGCGTAGAAAAGACAGAGAGTTAAATTCCATACTGGCCATGCGCATTTTAGAGAATGCCGAGGTCGGCTATTTGAGTTTAGCTTGTGAGAATCAACCCTATACGATTCCAGTCAATTATGTGTTGTGGGACGGTCGTATCTATATTCATACAGCAAAGGAAGGTAAGAAAATCACCTGGTTGCAGAAAAACCCCCAGATTTGTTTTACGGTTAGTACGATGATCGACGTCAAAAAAGCCGATACCTACTGTGGATATGGTGCGTATTTTGAGAGTGTAGTCGTGGAAGGTCATGGACGAGTGTTGCAGCAGCATCCACATAAAAGAGAAATTCTAACAGCACTGGTCAAAAAATATGATCCTCAAGCACAATTGCCTCCCATTGACGAAGCGGGAGAGAATTCGGTGTGGCTGATAGAAGTCACCCTGGATTCACTCTGCGGGAAAGGCCGTTATCCGGTGCAATCTTGAAAAACCTTGTATTAGTCATGCGGCATGATTTAGGAGAGCCACAACTGGAGCTGGAAGAAGTACATGCGAAGGCGAAGGTTTCGGATTTGTTAACAGCAATTCAAGAAGCGACCGATGACGCCGATGTCTATAAGCCCCAATTGAAGGGCTTATACGGTATATGCGCGGGATGTAAGACCAATTGTTGCCGTCAGCACGATATCACTCCCGATTATCTTGCGGTCAAACGGATCGCTCAGATCCAAAACTTGACGTTCAAGGAATTTGCAGAGCGATGGCTGGATGTTTCGGCAGATTCTGCTTTTCCGCAGTTCAAAAAGCGTCCATGCCCTTTTTTACAAGACAACCTTTGTTCCGTCTATGAACAAAGAGCTCTGATTTGCCGGTTGTATTTATGTACTCCCATGGGTGATAGCTTGGAAAAACTGCGGGCCGCTGTCTCCTATATGGGAGAAGGTGCTCTGCGTATCAAGCTTTTGGAAGAGGGCATTGGGCCAAAATCCTGGTCCTACCGTGCGCAGGCAGATGAGCTGAAAGAACGATTGCGCAACGAGAGTTTGAGTCGTGAGCAATACGAAGATCGCATGGAACAGCTTCATTTGATGACCGAGCATAACCCATTTTTGACTGCAGAATCTTACGAAGAGGTCTACCTAGCTGATTGTTGTACCGATGATTTGTGGCAAAAACTTCCGATTGTGCGTGAAAAATAGCGTAATTTTCTGCTTCAATACGGTTGAAATCACGTGAAAACCCTCCATTCAAAGGACTTTCGTTGTTTTCTGTAGCATGAAAGGGATTTCTCGAGAAATAGAGAATGATTAGTATTAGAATAGTGTGGGGTAAAAGAATCCACACTCATGAAATGGAGGAAATGTCATGAAGCCTATTTCCCAACGCGCTCAAAAAATCAGTCCTTCACCAACCTTAGCGCTCGATGCAAAAGCGAAAGGCATGCAGGCACAAGGTATTGACGTTATCAGCTTCGCCGTAGGGGAACCGGATTTCAATACACCGGAACACATCGGTCAAGCCGGTATTGAAGCCATTCAACAACACTTTACCCGTTACACACCTGCCGCCGGCTTACCGGATCTCAAGAAGGCGGTCTGTGCTCGTTTGAAAGCTAATTTTGGGCAAGAGTATGAACCCAATCAAATTGTTGTGTCCAATGGTGCAAAGCATTCCTTATTCAATGTCTTCACCGCTTTATTAGATGAAGGCGACGAAGTGGTTTTACCAACTCCTTGCTGGGTTAGTTATACGGAGCAAATCAAATTGGTCGGTGGCGTACCAGTTTTCTGTGAAACCAAAGAGGAAAACGACTTTGTAATGATGGCCAGCGAATTTGAGGCCGTGATTACCCCCAAGACCAAAGCGCTTATGCTCAACTCTCCGTCGAACCCCACCGGTGGTGTATATACCGCTGAAAACCTAAAAGCCATTGCCGAGCTGTGTGTGAAGCATGATATCTATGTCATTGCTGACGAAATTTATGCGCAATTGCTCTACGATGGACAAACCTATGTTTCGATCACTGCATTTGGTCAAGAGATCAAAGATCGAACCATTGTCATCAATGGCGTTTCCAAAAGCTATGCCATGACCGGATGGCGTGTAGGGTACACCGCTTCTTCTACGGCACTGGCAAAAGTCATGGGCGATATTCAAAGCCATATGACCTCCAACGCCGGTAATATTTCTCAAAAGGCTGCTGTCATGGCCTTAAACGGACCTCAAGAATCCATTGAAGCCATGCGCGTTGAATTCGAAAAACGCCGCAACTATATGGTAGAGCGTGTGAATGCGATTCCCGGTATGTCTTGCAGAACACCGGGTGGTGCCTTCTATGTATTCCCCAACATTACCGGCTTCTTCGGTAAGACCATTCGCGGTAAAAAGATTAACAATTCAGCCGATCTTTGCGATGTTATCTTAGATGAAGCGAAAGTTGCCATTGTGCCGGGTATTGCATTTGAAGCCGAAGGCTTTATGCGTTTCTCTTATGCCACTAGCATGAAGAATATTACTGAAGGCCTAAATCGCGTTGAAGCGTTGCTTAAAGAAGCAATCTAGATAAACTATAGAAAAATCCCTTTAGGGTGAAAACCCTAAAGGGATTTTTCTATAGTTGTTTCGCTTCTTTTGCCAGCTCTCGCACTTGCCGTAAGACGATAATTGCTAAGGGAAGACCTAAAATCAGCGATAAGAGATCTGCTGTGGCTTGTGCTGCAGCTAGCCCCATTACACCGTAGGTCATGGAGAGAATGGCGACGGAAGGTATAAAGAAAATCCCTTGTCGCGATAACCCCAATAAGGCGGCACCTAATGCTTTTCCTAAACCGGCATAGGTCATATTAACGACAATGACCCAAGCATGGATTGGCATCACAATACATTGCAATCTCAAAGAAAAGGCACCGATCCGAATCGTTTCCGGGTTTGTCGTAAAGACGCCCATGATTTGCGGAGCAAAGATTCCGGCAAAGAGTGCTAAAATCGAAACCCCGGTAACACCGGCAATGGAAGCAAAGCGGAACGCTTGCAACACACGATCATAGCGTTTAGCGCCCCAGTTGAAACCGGCAACCGGTTGATATCCTTGGCCAAAGCCTAAAATGGCAGAGGTAATGAACATCATGATTCGGTTGACCACAGAAATGGCTGCCAACGCTGCTGCTGAAAAACCGCTGGCTAGATTGTTGGTAATGATCTGAGCCAAGGTCATTAAGCCAGATCGCAAGAAGGTGGGGGCACCCATTTTGGAAATTTCCATGGCAATGTCTTTGGTAAAGCCAAACTTTTTCCAACTGATATGCAACAGGGTGTGTTTTCGCAAATAGGGGGAAAGTAAAATCAGAAAACTGACGACTTTTGAAATCGCTGTTGCAAAAGCGGCACCGGCGACACCCCAACCAAATACGAAAATAAACAAGGGGTCCAAAGCTAAGTTCAAAATAGCACCGGAAACCATACCCCACATAGAAAAAGTGGCGCTACCTTCGGCACGCAAGCATTGGTTCATGACAAAGGCAGAGGTCATAAATGGTGCGGCGTAGAGCATAAAACCGGCATAGTCTTTGGCGTAACGAATGACTAAGGGGTCTTTCGCACCGAGAAAAGCTACCAAGGGATCCATAAAGATCAATCCAAAGACCATCATCAGGGATCCGGTCAAAATGGCGGTAAAGAAGGCTGTAGACAAAACACGCGTGGCTTGTTCATCGCGTTTTGCCCCTAAAAGCCGAGCAATATAACTGTTAGCACCAATGGCAAGGAAAGACCCGGCCATTTGGATAAAACTTTGAAGAGAAGCGTTAACACCCACAGCACCGGTTGCTTCAATGCCCAATGAACTGACAAAATAGGTATCTGCCATATTGTAAAAGGACATAATCAGCATGCTGATTATCGTAGGAACCGCCATTTTGGGAATGAGTTTATGAATCGGATCTTGAAGCATCATCGTGCGACGAGCTTCTTGACGATTACTTTTGCTGGGTTGCATAACCTAGAATCCTTTTTGCCAAGGTTCAAGCCAAGTTGCGCGGTCCCAGGCTTTTTCGCCATTGACCCATGTTTGCAGAACATTGCTGCGTAATGAAAGCGGATGTCCGTCGTAGATTGCAAAATCGGCATCTTTTCCTACTGCCAAAGAACCAACGCGGTCTTCAATACCGGTCACGATTGCACCGTTGATGGTCAAGGCGCGTAAGGTTGCTTCTTCCGATAAACCTTCTCTGTGTGCCAAAGATCCAGCGAGGCGAATCAACTCAATGGCAAGCACCGAGGCATCGGTGGTGAGAGAGAAGCAAACACCGGCTTCTTCTAATGCGAGGGCAGTCAAAAAGCCTTTCGCATGAACTTCTTGCTTGCTTCGCGAGCCCATGGTCGGGCCTAAGGTGCAGCGAATGCCACGTTTGGCAATCTCTTGAGCAACCAGATGACCACTGGTCGTATGCTCCAAGGTGATGATGATGTTGAATTCATCGGCAATACGCATGGCCGTGATCATATCATCGGCACGATGTGCGTGGATGCGCCCCGGGATTTCTCTGCGCAGTAAGGGGAGCAAAGGCTCTAATTGTAGATTAAGGGTGAAGTCTTTGCCTTCAGCTTCGGCTTTGCTCTTATTTTTCATGTACTCTTGGGCTTTGTAGAGTGCATCTCTCAAAACAGCGGCCGAACCCATACGAGTGGTGGGAATCGCTCCGGTCGAGCCAACAGCGCGTTTAGGGTTTTCGCCCAAGGCGATTTTTACGCCGGTATTGCGCTTGATCACTAATTCTTCACGGGTCTTGCCATACATCTTGGCTGCAAAACCGGTGCCGGTAATGATTTTACCGCTGCCTGGCAGAATATTGGCGCTTGTGACACCGCCGGCTAAAGCATCGTTCAAATGACGATGACGTGGGTCAAAGTGATAATAATAGTCGACATCGGGAGAACAGGCTTTGCCTAAGCTTCCGCCGGAACCGTTGCTCTCATAGGCATCTTCGTCATAATTCCAGTCGTGAGCGATTAAGTGACTGTGGGCTTCAACCATGCCGGGCATAAGGCTGACGCGACCGAAATCGATCAGTTCAACATCGGAAGGCAAGGTCATTTGAGGAGCCACTGCCGTTATTTTGTCGTTTTCGATCAGGATGATCCCGTTTTTCAACACACCTGCTTTGTCTACGGTATAGATGGTTTCCGCAGTGATTGCAAATCGTTTCATGTTAGCTCCTCCTTTCATATACGCTGACACCGTCAATCAACACGGTCTCAACCTTGGTCAAAGTTTCAAAGGGATGTCCGGACCAGAGGACTAAATCCGCACGTTTGCCCACTTCTAAGCTGCCGATCTGATCGTCCAAACCCAGAATTTGAGCCGGATACAATGTGATCGCCTTCAGCGCTTCTTCTTCCGACATTCCTTCGCGGTTGGCAATGGCAGCGGTGGTCACTAAGTGGTCGATTCCGGTATTGGGGTGTTCGGTCGATAACGCAAACTGTAAGCCCGCTTTCGATAACACACCGGGAGTTTTATGCGAGGTTGTTTGGAATAAACCGCGACGGTTCATTAAAATCGGTCCTACCATGAGGGGAACTTTGGCTTTGACCAAGTTTTCCACACAGAAGTAGCCTTCACTGACCCGTTGCAGAATCAGGCGGAAGCCCCATTCTTCGGCTAACTCTAAGGCATTTTGAATGTCGTGTAGGTAAACCACTTGCATAATCAGCGGTAATTTGCCTTCGATCACATCGACCATGGGGGCTAAGCGATAGCCCGCTTCCGGAGCGTCTTTGCCTTCTTTGAGGGCTTTTTCGCGTTTAGCAATGAAATCTTTGGCTTTTTGCAACTCATTGACGAGTTTAGCCACCATATCGCTACGGTCACGGAAGCCTTGGCGAGGATTACCACCACCAACTAAGTTTACAAATAAACCAAAGGGTTCTTTAAGAACCATGCGGTCGATGATGTTGCTGCCAGCCGTATGGATGACCGCACTTTGACCGGCGATAATTGCCGAAGTGCCTGGGCAAACGTTGACCGTGGTGACTCCGCCTTCTAAAGCGTCTTGGAACGATACATCGTTCGGTAGAATGCCGTCGAGTGCTTTTAAGTAGGCTCCGATTTTTTCAGTGGTTTCATCTTCGTCGGCGCCAATCGCTCCAACGGTTTCTTCGTGTAAACCGGGGCGACCGCAGGCTTCAATCAAGCCGGGTGTTACGGTTTTCCCCTCTGCATCCAATACGGTGCAGCCTTTGGGGGTTTTGATCTTTTCGCCGATCGCGGTGATTTTGCCATCTTCAATAAGCAGGGAAGCTTTTTCCAAAATCCCTTGTGTCATGGTGAAGAGGCGAGCATTTTTGATCAACAACATTTTATACGCCCTCCTTTTCCCAGGGTTCTTTGTCGCGTTCAATGTCAAAGGCCAAAACTCCGCTGACATAAACTTTTTCTACTTGAGAGAGCAATTCCAGGGGGTGGCCGTCTAAAATCAGCACATCGGCATCTTTACCAACATCCAGGGAACCGACTCGGTTTTCTACACCGATGATTTCGGCAGAAGTTAAGGTCATGGCGCGAATCGCTCCATCTTCACTCATACCGGCACGGTGACTCAGGGCAACGCAGGTGCGTAGGTATTCTTGGGGAACGACTCCGGCATCGGTAGTGATACAGACTTTGATGCCCGCTTTTTCTAAGATCCCAGCTGCTGCAAAATCTTTACGGGTGGTTTCTACTTTAGTACGAGTCATCGAGGGACCTAAAACGCAAGGGATATTGCGTTTGCGAACTTCTTCGGCAATGATGTGAGCTTCAGAAGCGTGTTCGATTGACATTTGGAAGCCAAACTCATCGGCAGCACGCAAAGCCATCATAATATCATCGGCTCGGTGCGCATGGATTCGGGCTTTCAATTCACCCTTCAAAACCTTAACCAACGGTTCCATTTGATAATTGATCGGTGTTTCCGGATCTTTTTCGCGTTTGGCCATATAGGATTTTGCCTTTAGGAAAGCGTCTCGCAAAATAGCACCACTGCCCATACGGGTGGAAGGAGACTGTTTTTTAGAGCCAAAGTTGCGCTTCGGGTTTTCGCCTAACGCCATTTTAACTTCGGCTGGATTCATCATGACCATGTCTTTGCGGCTTTTGCCATAGGTTTTGGTGATGATTCCCATACCAGAGATGATTTTACCGGAACCGGGTCGAGTTAATATCGTGGTGACTCCGGCGGCTAGGGCTTGTTTCAATTGAATATGACGAGGATTAAACGCATAATAACTCATCAGTTCTGGGGTAACGGCGGGACCAAAACTTCCGGCGCCGGCGAGGGCTCCATCGGCATCCATATGATTGTCTTCTTCGCCGACTCCAAAATCCATGACGCCCAAATGGCAGTGAGCTTCCACAATGCCGGGCATGACAAATTTACCGGTTGCGTCGACGACTTCAGCTTTTGCCGGTATGGGCAGGTTTTTACCCACAGCCACGATTTTGCCCTGGTCTACGATCACAGTTCCATTGGGAATAATGGGGCCGGAAACGGTGACCAGTGTTCCGTTGATAATGGCTAACATTGGCATTCACCCTCCTCTTCAGCTTGCCAGATCAGCGTACCGTTGACCATGGTGGCCAAACATTGACTGGCGGTTTTAAAGATCGGTTCGCTGAAAATCGCGAGATCGGCATCTTTTCCTACTTCAAGAGAGCCAATACGGTCGGCAACTCCTAAAATCTCGGCGGCGGTCAAAGTAATGGCACGCAATGCCAATTCTTCCGGTAAGCCGTCGCGGCAAGCTAAGGCTGCCTGAGTGCTTAAGTTTTCACTGGGCAAAGTGGGATGATCGCTGCAAAGCGCCACCGCTACACCGGCTTTTGCCAAAACACCGGGCATTTTTAACGATAAATTCTTGGCTGCACCATAACGGTTGACAAATGTGGGACCGGCAATGACTTTACAGCCGGAAGCGACGATATCGTCGACGACCAGATGGCCTTCATAACAGCGTTCCAGAACCAAGGGGAAGCCCCAGGTTTTGGCCAATTCCAAGGCGTTGAGAATGTCGTGGTTTGCATAAACCGTGATTCGGGCAAAGTTTTCGCCTTTTAAGAGAGCGACCAGCGGATCCAGCTTCGGATTTTCTTCTGGTGTTTCGCCTTTTTCGATCAACTTTGCATTCTTTGCCATGAGTTCTTTTGCTTTCTGCAGTTGACCTTGCAAAAGGGCGATATCGATGGTGCGATCACCTTGGTTGCCGCGGGTGCCGCAGATGTTGATCTTTAAGCCAGCGAAAGCACGAATCACCTGATGATCCAATACCCCGGGAGCAGTTTTGGTAACAAAGCTTTGACCGTTGATGACATTATTACTGCCGGGACCAATCGATAAAGCAGTGATACCGGCGCGGCGACAATCTTCAAAGGCAACATCTTCCCACCAAGTGGCGTCGAAAGCGCGCAATTCGCTGCCAATCGAGCCGGATTCATTGGTGTCGTCACCGATTGGGCCTTGACCTTCTTCGAAGATACCCACTTTGCAGTCGGCATCGATCAGGCCGGGGTAGATATGTGCCCCCTCGGCAAAAATAATTTCCGCTTCTTCGGGAATGGGTAGATTGGCTCCAAGGGCAACGATTTTTCCGTCTTGAATCAAGATGGTTCCGTTTTCAATGATACCTTGGGCCACGGTGTAAAGGGTTCCATTTACAATGGCTTTCACAAAACAACCTCCTTTGACTAACATGGCTTCGACGATGCGAAGCATAACCTTACAATATTTCAAGAAAGAGAGGCGAAAATCCTTCGCCTCTCTAAAGATATAGTAAAAAATATAGTGTTTTCAAATAGGAAACTTGGAGGATACATGAGTATTGGTTTTCGGAATGCGGTGAAAGAAATGAGCACACGAATGTTTTGTCGGCCGACAGATTGCTAGCGGATATACAAGAAAGTAACGTAGAGACTAAATTAAATCCGGGAATCATAGAGGGACTAAATAAATACAGAAGTAGCACATTAGAGATGATTCAAAAGGGGATTAATGAAGGTGTACTCATAGAAGAGGGAGAGTTAGAGGTTTTAGGGGTAAATTTCTATAATGCAAGATATGCTGAGGGGAACATTATTTCCACCTACTTTGTTTGGTATAGAAAAGATGGTCAAGAAAATTTGCGATACGGAGATTTTTTGATTCAACTAGACAAGCAAAATATAGGATCAAAGATTTTTCAGATCAATATTTGAAATACCAGAGTGTTGTAGGCTTTTCTTCTAGATTAAGGAGTGGAATTTGAGAAACATAAGGAGATGTCATTTCCGACTGTGTCACCAGTTATGATCTGAAAAAGATGGACGAAATGCTCAGCTATTATGCGGACAAGGGCTGTGAAGTCAAAGCGCTCTCTGCATTTTTTTAACAAAAGAAACCAGGCACCCTACGATTTTCATTTTCGTAGAGTGCCTTGCGTTTCGCATTTTTTCTTAGCGTTCGAGATTGACAAACTTGAAGAACAAAAGCAGTGGCAATGCCAAATTTCAACTTTTACAGAGGGCGTAGATTAAGTTCGTGCTTTAAAGATTTTACAATGAAATCAGGGTTGCGGAGAAACTTTTAATGTGATCAGCGCAATTTCACTAATACTGCCCAGACGGAAATCGGGACCCCAGGTACCAATTCCGGAGGTGACGATCACATGGGTGTTGTCGACCTTCTTATAGCCGTAGTTGACTTCATAAATACGATCGGTAGCCCAGGTTACTGGCCAGAATTGACCGGCGTGGGTGTGCCCGGAAAGCAATAGATCTGCTAAGCCGGTTTGGCTGGTTTCAGAGAGCCGAGTGGGTTGATGATCCATGACTACAGTTGGCAAGTTTTCGGGAAGGTCTTTCAGCAAGTCCGCTAAATCAGCACGTTGAATCGGATTCCCGGAGCGCATGCCACCTTTATCTTGACGTCCTACCAGTATAAATTGATCGTCTATTAAGAAGCTTTGATCTTGAGCCACGGTGATCCCGGCTACGGTCAATTGGTCGAGCATCAGAGAAGATTTTCCTGAATACGCATCGTGATTGCCTAAGACAACATAAACACCAAGGGGAGCTTGCAAGCGAGCCCATTCTATAGCCATGTTTTGCTCTTGAAAGGGTTCATAATCACGATGCAACAGGTCGCCGACCACCAATACCAGATCCGGCTGTGTGGCGAGGACGGCATCCACCATCCTTTTCAAATGTTCTTTGTCTTGGATATACCCCAAATGTAGATCTGAAATTACTGCCAGTTTATAGGTTTTCTCTTGAGAAACCTCACCGAAAAGTTGGATCTCGTAGGGGGTGGGTTGAATATCGAGTGCGATGGAGTGCCCCCAGGCTAGGGTAGAGAAACTCGCAACTAGCACGGCAACCAGGGCGACCAGGGACCATATCGGTTGAGTGAGGAACTGCCAGCCGAAGAAACGGATGGTGATGAAGGAAAGCAAATGAACCGCGGCCGTGAAGAAGACCAGACAGGCTAAGGCGATGATTTGCCAGAATTGGAGTTTGGTGCCCCAGGCGTAGAGGGTGGGAGAGAACCGTCCCCCTAAGAATTGCAGCAGGGTAGGCAGAAGATTGAGTATGGCAAAGAGCGCCACAAACAGCATTTGCCCTCTGGGAGAGAGCCAGGGTTTGGTGCTGCGCCAACCCTGCCAACCCACGTAAAAGAAGATGCCAAACAGGAAGATTAAGGGGTAAATAAACCACATACCGCGTCGTTTCCTTTTCTTCATAATTATAGTGTAATCACGCGGCGAGCGGCTAAGATTTCGTAGATGTCATACATGTTGGAGATTCGGCCGACTCGGAGCTGATCTTTGACACCGTAGAAGTCTAAACAAGTGCCACAGGCGACGATTTCTACTCCGTTTTTGGAGAGGTTAATCAAATCTTCTATAACCGGTGAATTCTCCAAGGCCAGTAATACGGCAGAGTTCATCAAGACGACGACGGCCGGCAGTGCTTCCGGGGCTTGATTGACGGCATAAAAGAAGGATCGCATCAGAAGGGCGCCTAATTCGTCGCTGCCGAGGCCTAAGAGGTTGCTGCGCAAAAAGAGGGCGTGCTGACCTAAGGGAAGTTCGGTAGCTTTGGTAGGAGGATCTTGTAATTTGGGAGCTCCCTGTGTAGTGTTCGTCAGCGTTAGATAAAACAGTCCGTCACGCTCTTCAATTTGAACCTGACAACCCGATTTTGAAGCAAATCGGACCACGTTTTCTTTGGCAACTTCATTATCGACGATACTGACTAAGGATTGACCTTGGGTCAATTCCTGTAAGGCTTTTTTGGTGTGGATCACTGGTTGCGGACATGGCAGACCGCGGTTATCGATGACAAGGGTGTCCATGATTGATACCACCTTTCAAGTGATGTATTGTATGGTTAAGCTTTCACAATCGGGTCAGAAAATCCTTCTTGCAGTGAAAAAAAGACGAGATATTGCTTCTGATACGGAAGGAATAGAAGGAGAATGAATCGAATTTAAAAAAGGTACGCTTAAAATGAATCGTGTACTAAGACATTGATCCCTGAACAAGCAAGGAGGAACATCTGTGAAAAACTATTCAGTAGACAAAATTCGGAATATTGGACTGTTTTCCCATGGGGGTGCTGGGAAGACAACGTTAGCAGAAGCTATGCTCTTTACGTCCGGTGTAACGGACCGTATGGGCAAAACCACCGACGGGACCAGCTTTATGGATTATGATGCCGAAGAAATCAAGCGGCAGATGAGTATCAGTACTTCCATGGCGCCGATTGAATGGAAGGGACATAAGATCAACTTGCTGGATACCCCGGGATATTTGGATTTTGTGGGCGAAGTCGTAGCTACCATGAGAGTTATCGATGCCGCCGTGATTTTAGTCGATGCGGTTTCCGGTGTGGAAGTCGGAACCGAACTGGTTTGGGAACATGCGGAGAACCGCCAAGTCCCACGCATGGTCGTTGTCAACCGCATGGATCGTGAAAATGCCAACTTTGACAAAGCGCTCCAAAGCGTGAAGACTCAATTTGGCACACGCATTGCTCCGGTGATCATCCCCATTGGATCACAGGCGGATTTTTCCGGTGTGGTCGACATCGTACACAAAAAAGCTTATAAGTATGCCGATGCCAGTGGCAAGAAAATTACCGAGACCGCGATTCCTGCCAATTTGGAAAGTGTGGTTGCCGGATATCGAGACCAGCTCATCGAAGCAGCTGCAGAAGCCGACGATGAATTGATGATGATGTATTTAGAAGGCGAAGAGATTAGTGATGAATTACTGATCAATGCCATGAAAGTGGGCATTCGCACCGCCAAATTGATTCCGGTCGCATGTACCGCTGGCGTGAAGAATATTGGAACCGTCCAATTGCTCGATTTCATTGTAGAGAACTTCCCATCTCCGGCCGATATGCCTGCCGTTCAAGCGAAAAAAGGCGAAAGCGACGAAGTTGTTGAGTTGGCTGCGGACCCCAACGGCCCCTTAGCTGCATTGGTGTTCAAAACCATGGCTGACCCCTTCGTGGGCAAGTTGACTATCTTTAAAGTGTTCTCCGGTACCATGAAAGCCGACGCTACCCTCTGGAATGTCAACAAAGGCCGTGCAGAGCGAGTTTCTACCTTGTTCACCCCCAAAGGCAAAAAGCAAGAAAACGTCACCGAATTGGTTGCTGGTGATATTGGCTCCGTGGCAAAATTACAAGATACCACCACCAATGAAACCTTGGGCGACAAAGAACATCCCCTGATTTTGAATCCAATCGTGTTCCCGCAACCTGCGTTGAGTTCTGCTGTTGAACCCAAATCCAAAGGCGACGAAGACAAAATCGGTTCCGGATTCACCCGTTTAGCGGAAGAAGATCCAACCTTTAGTATGTATAAAGATCCTGAAACCAAACAAACCGTCATTTCCGGTCTGGGCGAATTGCACTTAGATGTTATGATGAGCCGCCTGGCCAAGAAATTCGGTGCAGAAGTTCAAACCGTTGAAATGAAATTACCGTATCGCGAGACCATTCGTGGTAAAGTGCGCGTGGAAGGCCGCCATAAAAAGCAATCCGGTGGTAAAGGTCAGTTTGGTCACGTTTGGTTGGAAATGGAGTCCAAAGAAGATGGCTATGAATTCGTCGACAAGATTTTTGGCGGTTCGGTACCACGTCAGTTCATTCCGGCCGTTGAAAAAGGCTTGACCGAGATTTTAGCTAAAGGCGTTATTGCCGGTTATCCGGTTGTCAATATTCGAGTCTCTTTAGTCGATGGTTCGTACCATGCGGTAGACTCCTCTGAAATGGCGTTCAAACTTGCTACTCATTTGGCCTTCAAAAAAGGTTTTGTTCAAGCAAAAGCAGTTTTATTGGAACCAATCATGAACATTGAAGTCACCATTCCCGATGAATACATGGGCGACATCATTGGCGATCTCAACAAAAAACGAGGTCGTGTAATGGGTATGGAAGCGATTGGCAAAGGACGCCAGATTGTTCGTGCTCAAGCACCGCAATCGGAATTGTTCCGCTATGCCACTGATTTGCGCTCGATGACCCAAGGCCGAGGATTCTTTACCGTGGCGTTTGACCATTACGAGGAAGTCCCGAGCTTGATCGCAGAAGGCATCATCGCAGCTTACAAGCACGAAGACGAAGAAGGCTAAAAAGCAATACCTACAAAGGGAGTGTCACCCTCGGGCGACATTCCTTTTTCATTTTGGGGACGGTTCTCTCGATTCGTCAAAGCGCAGTTGTCGCTCAAAAATCCTTCCGGGCTCAAGTCGACCTTCGGTCAAAAGTCGCCCTTCAGGAAACTTTTCGCTTTGTGCTTGGGTAGCTTTTCAAGGAGGGGACTGTCTCACGCTTTCTCTACGAAAGTGTTTACTCAGCTTGGGATATGAGGTCGCGAGAAGTAAAGACCGATAGCAGCAACAACGCCGCTCAAAAAGGAGGACATTATGAACAATGGACAAGAAGAATTGAAGCAAATGGGTGTCAAGGGGCAGCTCAAAGAAGTTCTCAGTGACAAAGATGGAATCCGTGTCTTGCGGGTGCAAACTGAACTGGGATCTGCAATTTTGAAGATTTTCGACACCCCAGAACATCGGCGCGAAATCACGAATTATCATCTGTTGCAGACCCTGGGCATCCCTCATTTGCAGGTGTTGAAGCAAACTGAAACCGCCTTGCTACTCGAGGATGTTTTGGAATCTCCACTTTGGCGTCTGGGCCAAAGAGAAGATTTGGCAGATCAACAGATAGCTCAAAGCTTGGCTGTTTGGTACAGACAACTGCACAAAAAAGGTAGTGACTATATAAAAGAGCACGGCAAGGAGATGTATGAAGAAACTTCGTTGATCAATCATGAGAATATGATTTGGCTGCGTGAGGTTTCTCAAACGCAAAGCCTTGATTTCTGGAAGGTGTGGCAAGAAAAGGGAGCGCAGTTTCAATCGGTTTTAGCTCAATTACCCCGCACGTTGACCTATAACGATTTCTTTTGGACCAATCTGGTGGTAGCGCATGACAGGCAGCAAGCGATGATGTTTGATTACAACCTGTTGGGTAAGGGCTTTGTGTATAGTGATCTCAGCAATGTGCTTTCTTCTTTGAGTGAAGAGGCAGGGAATGCGTTTCTGGAAGCTTACGGCCCGTTTGACAACCGCGAAGAAGAGCTGAACCGCATCACTTCGCCTTTGGTTGGGCTTATCTTGGCCTTCCGTCGCGAAAAATTCCCTTCCTGGGGTAATGAACCCCTTGAACAACTGAAGTCCGGCGAACTTGCTACTCTTTTACAGCATCTACAACTCTAAATTTTCAAGGTGGGACAGTTCGCGTTTTCGCAACAAAAACGCTTACCCCACCTTGAAAAAACAAATGACTTATGCTTCAAGCATAGGTCATTTGCTTTTTATTTCGGCATTGTGTTCTTGTGTGAGAGATTCCATGAGATGTTGCGTAAACAGTTTATGAGAAAAGGCAATCATACTGCAGCGCACCAACCGGCTTTGCGGGGCATTGGTCACCGAGGTGTCTTCCGGCAATCCTTCTTGTAAAAACGTGCCTCGTAAAATATTCTCCAATTCGGTGCAAAAGTAATCGTAGGCTTGCCCAATCGGGAAGCTGCTCACCTGTATTTGCAGTAGCTGATGAATCTCCTGAATGGAGAACAGGTTCTTAAAGACCGAAATCACGATCAAATACGCGATATGCTCACGACTGTAGCGCTTTTTAACCGGAGGAGAAATCAATTTTTGCTTGACATAGTTGTTGACCATTGCGGTAGTTAAGACTTTTTCCCGTGATCCGCTCTCCAAGGGTTGAAAGACCCGCTCAATATAGAACAGCAATTGATCCATGTACAAATCAATATCGGGGATTTCAGCAAAACGGGGCAAATGAAAGGTTTGTATCCCTTCAATATAAGCATTCATGGGCACAATCATCACCTCCCTTTCACTATAAGACATAATCATTACGACGTCAAGACGAAACTGAACTTGACATAGTATTTAATATGCTATAAAATGATTATCAAAACCAGATTACATCGTGAAGGAGAACATAACAATGAAATGGAGTATCGTTACCGACAGCAGTAGTGATATGCTGGCTGAACATGGAGCCTTATTAGGGGTGCAGTTCAGCACCGCACCTTTGCGAATCGTAATTGGTGACAAGGAATATGTGGATCGTGAAGGGGTCAACTTAATAGCTATGGTAGCCGACATGAAAGCGGAGAAAAAAGCGTCCTCCAGTGCCTGTCCAGCGCCGGAAGATTTTGCACGCGCCTTTCGTGACGCCGATTATACCCTTTGTATCACCATGACCGGAGCCTTAAGTGCAACGTATCAGAGTGCAATGTTGGCTCGTGGCCAAGTCATGGAGGAGTTTCCGGAAAAGCGCATTCATGTAGTGGATTCCAAAGCGACCGCGGGCGTCATGGTGCTCCTTGCTCGAAAAGCAGCCGACTTAGCCAAAGCCGGAATCTCCTTTGAACAAGCAGCAGAAAAACTGGATGAATACAACAAGACGCTTCGCCTGGTATTTACCATGGCAAGTTATGATAACCTCGTCAAATCCGGACGGATGAATGCCTTTGCCGGGATGCTGGCCGGACATTTAGGAATCCGGGTGGTCGCCATTAACACTCCGCAGGGCGAAATCAGTATCATTAAAAAAATCCGTGGCGTCGAAAAAACAATCCAGGCCATGGTGGATTATATGAAAGAAACAACCGATATTGCCAAACGCCCCGTGGTCATCTCACATTCCAATAATGAAGAGATGGCCCTGCAAGCCAAGACCATGATCGAATCTCAATGTGGAGTAAAAGACATCACGATTATGAGTTGCCAAGCACTCACCACCTTTTACACCATGGGCAATGGCGTTCTCGTCGCTTATTAAGCTGCTAAGAGCTTAACTGAATATAAAAAGAGCCTGTCCTTCAACGATCAGCGTAAAGGGACAGGCTTTATCTATTTTCTCTTATAAATCCTTTGTATTCATCACACGCATTGCATTGAGGATGGCGATTACGGCAACGCCAACATCGGCAAACACGGCTTCCCACATGGTGGCGTGACCCGATGCTCCCAAGAGAAGGAATAAACCCTTGACTCCCAAGGCAAAAAGAATATTCTGCATGACAATGCTGCGGGTTTTCTTGGCAATTTTGATCGCTGTGGCAATTTTCGAGGGTTCATCGGTCATAATCACAATGTCGGCCGCTTCAATAGCCGCGTCAGAACCAAGGCCACCCATGGCAATGCCGATGTCGGCTCTGGCTAAAACGGGAGCATCGTTAATGCCGTCGCCCACGAAAACCAGTTTGCCCTTTTTGCCCTTTTGCAAGTCCAATGCCTCCAATTTGGCAACTTTATCGGCCGGCAACAGCTCAGAGTAGACCTCGTCCATGCCCAATTGTTGACCAATACGCTCGCCAACCTGTTTTAAATCCCCGGTCAACATGGCAATTTTGCGCACACCGGCGGCACGTAAGGCAGCAATCGCTGCGGCAGCATCGGGTTTTACTTCATCGGAAATCACCAAATACCCGGCATATTGGGAATCAATGGCCATGTGCACGACCGAACCTACCGAATCGACCGCAGCAAAGGGGATAGCATTGCGCTCCATGAGCCTGCTATTTCCCGCAAGCACAGGCGTTCCATCGACATTCGCCGAAATTCCTTGACCGGCGATTTCTTGAACATCGGTTACCCGGCTCTGATCAATGGCTTTGCCGTAGGCCTGGGCAATCGACGTAGCAATGGGATGGGTGGAGTAGCTTTCGGTCAAAGCTGCCACTTCCAGCAAGTTTTCAGGGAGTAGCGTCGTGGGTTCAATCGCTGTGACTTTGAAGACGCCCTTGGTTAGGGTGCCGGTTTTGTCAAAAACTACAGTGTCGACATCGTTCAACGCTTCTAAATAATTGCTGCCCTTGATTAAAATACCGCGTTTGGAAGCGCCACCAATGCCACCGAAGAACCCTAGGGGAATTGAAATCACCAGGGCGCAGGGGCAGGAGATGACGAGGAAGATTAGGGCTCGGTAAATCCATTGGGAGAATGTAGCTCCTTGAATCAGCAGGGGAGGGATCACGGCGACTGCCAAGGCCCCGAATACCACCGCCGGGGTGTAATAGCGAGCAAACTTGGAGATAAAGTTCTCGGTAGGGGCTTTGCGGCTTCCGGCATTTTGCACTAAATCTAAAATTTTGGATACGGTCGATTCGCCAAAGCTTTTGTTTACTTCAACGGTTAAAACCCCGTTTTGGTTGACGAAGCCGCTTAAAGCATCGCTTCCCGGTACTAACTCGCGCGGTACTGATTCTCCGGTGAGAGCTGAGGTGTCGACCATGGAAGTCCCGGTCAAAACTTTGCCGTCCAGCGGTACTTTTTCACCGGGTTTGACCACAATGATATCCCCAATGCGCACATCTTCGGGAGAAACGCGTTGCGTGCCGTCGCCGATTTTCAAGTTGGCATAATCCGGGCGAATATCCATGAGGGCGCGAATCGAGCGTCGTGAACGGTTGACCGCTACATCTTGGAATAACTCTCCTACCAAATAAAAGAGCATGACCGCGACACCTTCCGGATATTCTCCGACAAAGAAAGCGCCAATGGTTGCAATGGACATTAAGAAATGCTCGCTGAACACTTGACCGCGAATGATTCCTTTGAAGGCCCGAATCACGACGGTATGACCGACGATGATGTAGCTTAAGAGGAAAATTGCGAGTTCAACGCTGTTGGAAAATTCCATGAAGAAACCAACCAGGAAAATCAGGCCGCCTACAATTAGTTTGGCGATTTCAATTTTCTGTTTGCGGTCCATGCCGGTTTCAAGGTCTGTTTTGTCTGCGGTTTGGGTAGATTCCTTGCTGTCTTGCACCAGGACCTGCACGTCGGGCTCCATCATTTTGACAATTTGCTCAACCCTGGGAAACAAGGTGCGCACGTCTTCGCTCGTCTGCATGGTTAGCTTTTTGGTTAGAAAATCGAGGGTAGCGCTCTGCATTTGAGGAATGGCAGCTACCATGCCTTCAATTAGAGAGGCACAGTGGGCGCAATCGAGGCCCTCTAATAGGAAGACCTTTTTGGTTGGAGACAGGACGAGAGCGGGTTTTTCTTCCTGAATTTCAACATCCGGTTCCAATTTATGAACAATGGCTTTGATGTCATCCATGATTCGAGGCAAATCTTCCAAATTGGCCACACGAAACTTGAGCTTCTTTGCCATAAAATCTAAGGACGCATCACTGATGCCTTCCAAATCCTTGGTCTGTTTTTCAATTTTTGCCGCACAATTGGCACAATGGAGCCCTTCCAAAATCAAGATGCTTTCCATCTTGTACCCCCTTCTTCCACTCATTCGATGCTTGTAAACCTATTATAGTTGAGCAACTGCTCAACTGTCAAGTGGAATTTTGTGAATTTCTTCGAGATTTCACTTTCCCATTTCTGAAAAGTAAGGTATACTGAATCTATCTACATACAAAGAAAAGGGGTGAACCAAGTGGCAAAAGTCTATTTAAAGCGTGACCGGAGAAAACGGCTGGAACAAGGACACCCTTGGGTCTATAATAATGAGATTATTAAGACAGAAGGGGAGCTTTTCCCCGGTTGTGATGTTGAAATTGTCAATCACAACGGCGTCTTTTTGGCCATGGGGTATTACAATAACAACAGTGTGATTACGGTTCGAGTGACCGGATACGAACAAGGGGCGACCTTGGACCGAGCCTTGATGCTTAAGCGTATGCAAGCCGCCAAAGCTTGGCGCGAATCCAGGCTTCCGGGGGAGCAGAATTGCCGATTAATTTTTGGGGAGGCCGATTTCCTTCCGGGGTTGGTGGTGGATCGGTTCGATACCACCTTAGTCATTCAAATTTTGACCATGGGCATGGAAGTGCGCTTGGACGATATTTTGGCGAACCTGCAAGAAGTCTACGCCCCTCGCTATCTGTTTTTGCGCAATGACGCCACGGTTCGTAAGCTGGAAGGTTGCAGTTTGTATACCAAATGGGTGGGAGAAGATGGCCCGGCGCAGGTGCAAATTGTGGAAAATGGGCTGAAATTCATGGTGGATATCGTCGAAGGGCAGAAGACCGGCTATTTTTATGATCAAAAAACCAATCGAGCCGCCTTGAGGTCTTTGGTTCAGGGAGCCAGCGTGCTCGACTGCTTCTGTCACACCGGTTCCTTTGCGATTCACGCTGCTCATTATGGGGCAAGCCAAGTGGAAGCGACCGACATCTCCGCTTTGGCCTTGGAACAGGCGGTTGTCAATGCCAAGCTTAACGGCTACGAAGAGCGCATCACCTTCTCGGAAGCCAATGCGTTTGACCTGCTCAAACAATATACCCAAGAAAATCGCAGCTACGATGTGGTGATTTTGGACCCGCCTGCTTTTGCTAAAAACAAATCCAGTGTGCAAGGGGCGTTCCGGGGGTACAAGGAAATTAATTTACGCGGGATGAAACTACTCAACCCCGGCGGTTTCCTGATGACCAATTCATGCTCTTTTCATATGAGTGAGGAACTGTTCCGCGAAATGCTCACCGAAGCAGCAACCGATGCCAAGCTTCGCTTCCGATTAGTGGAGTGGCGCAGTCAGGCACCAGATCATCCGGAAATCATCGGTTACCCAGAGAGTCATTATCTGAAGAACGTTATTTTACAACGAGTAGAATAAACACAGTACAAGAAAGGGGGCAGACCCAATGATTCCCATCCGCGACAGCATCCGGGCCCGTCGTTGGCCGGTCGTGACACTCGTGCTCATGATCCTCAACGTGCTGGTGTTTCTCTGGACCTTGGGTTTCAACAACCGAGATCTGATGTTGTGGAACCGGACATTTGGTATGACTCCCATCTTTTTTCAAGAAGCTTCTCCCTGGAAATGGCATGGGCTTTTCCCCGCCTGGGTGACTTTTTTCAGCTCGCAGTTTCTGCACGGAAGCTGGAGCCATCTGTTGGGGAATATGTTGTATCTTTGGATTTTTGGGGACAATGTTGAAGACCGCTTGGGGAGAGGGCGTTTTTTACTGCTTTATCTGGCGAGTGGAATGGTGGGCAATCTGGTTGAACTTTGGAGTGAACCGTATTCCACTATTACCGTCATCGGGGCGAGCGGTGCCATTGCTGGAGTCTTGGGTGCCTACTTTTTCATGTTTCCGCATGCAAAAGTGCGCTCGATTATCCCGGTTTTTTTCCTTTTCTTTTTCCCGATCAGTGTGCCGGCCGTCATCTATTTGGGCGTCTGGTTCCTGATGCAAGTGCTTTACAGCCGCTCGCTCTTGGCCGGAGACAGCCAAAGTGTGGCGTATTTGGCGCACATTGGAGGATTTGTCGTGGGGTCGGCTGCGGGATATTGGTATAATCGCACTCACCCGCCCGAGGCTGAGATTCTCGACATCATCCAAGATCCCTTTGAATAATGAAAGATCGCTTCTGACAACAGGAGCGATTTTTTTTGCGATTTTGAGGATGGGGACAGATTTCGCAGTGGGGTCAGACCCCTTGTGCGAAATTACCAAATAAAAGGAAATTATAGAGGGGAGAGAACCGTCCCCAACATATTGACAAAATCGGTGTTACACACTATAATAATGTTGAAGGTCAAAGAAAGTCAAAGTCAGAAGGAGGAGATCCAATGACCCTAGCAGATATCATTGAACAATACCTACGGACGCTGGTGGAAGAATCGGACTCCACCACCGTGGAGATCGTGCGCAGCAACTTGGCCGAACATTTTTCCTGCGTTCCTTCCCAAATCAACTACGTCTTAACCACCCGCTTTACCCCTGAACGCGGCTTTTTAGTAGAGAGCCGACGCGGTGGTGGCGGTCATGTGCGCATTACGCGCTTACAGTTTGCCGACAGCAAAAGCCACTGGTCCCGTCAAATCTTGCAATTATTACCCAACAAAATCGATGTCGAAAGCGCCTTTCACATTTGTGACCGCTTAGCCGACGAAGAAATCATCACCCCACGCGAACGCACCATTATGCAAGGCGTACTCGGAAGAGCCACCCAGGAATTACCGGCTGCCGTGCGTGATGAAGTGCGTGCCGTACTACTCCGTAACATGATCATCTCCCTTTTAGGGACAGAACAAGAAAATTAGCAAAGGAGGAGATCAACGATGCTTTGCCAGGAATGCCAAAAGAATCAAGCAACCATTCACTTAACCAAAATGGTCAATGGTCAAAAAACCGAAACCCATCTATGCGAAGTTTGCGCTGCCAAACACGGCCCCTTTAGCCTCAGTATCGGCTTACCTCTCCCATTTTCCATTCATAATCTGTTATCCGGTTTGATGCAAGAAGAAGACTCAGCCGCCGCCGAAGTCAACCCCGAGCAGGCTCCTTTGACGTGTCCAACCTGTGGCATGACCTACCCTCAATTCAGACGTCAAGGCCGTTTTGGCTGCCCCACCTGTTATGAAACCTTTGAAAGCAAATTAGAACCCTTAATGAACCGCATCCACGGCAGTCATCATCACGAGGGCAAAATTCCTTTGCGTGGTGGAAAAGGGATAGACCAGCGCCGCCGCCTTGATGAATTGAAAGGCAAGCTCCTACAAGCCGTTGCCAAAGAAGCCTTTGAAGAAGCGGCGGTTTTACGCGACGAAATCAAGCGTCTCAGTTTGGAACAGGAGGAGAGTAAGGAATGTTAAAAACCATGCCCTGGCAATCTCCGGCAGCCTACTGGATGCAAGAAGGCCCCGACCAAGATGTCATATTATCGACTCGAATTCGCCTGGCCCGTAATGTCTCCGGCTTGCCGTACCCGAATTTTCAGACCGAAGAAAACGCCCAAGCGCTCTTGCAGCAAATCGAAGAAATCATTCCGCTTTTGGAAGAGAGCACCGAAAACCGCTGGCAACTGTTCCGCTTAAAAGATTTAAACGAATCGCAACGCAGCATTTTGGTCGATAAACACCTGATGAGCCCCAACCTCGGCGAACGCGAAACTCAAGCCGCACTTTTACTGCGTGAAGATGAAGCCGTTAGCATTATGATCAACGAAGAAGATCACTTGCGTATCCAGGTCTTATTCAGCGGTTTACAACTGGAGCCCGCCTGGAACTTAGCCAATACCTTAGACGACTTGCTGGAAAGCCGCATCGATTTCGCCTTCAGCGACCGCTACGGTTACAAAACGGCTTGCCCCACCAACGCCGGCACCGGCTTACGAGCCTCGGTCATGGTGCATTTGCCTGCCTTGGTGATGAGCCAGAAAATTGGCCCTTTGCTCACCGGCATCAACCAATTGGGCATGGTCGCCCGTGGGATTTACGGAGAAGGCACTGAGGCCATTGGCCACGTTTTCCAAATTTCGAATCAAATCTCCATGGGCAAACCCGAAAAGGAGATTTTGGCCGGCTTACAAGCTATTGTCAAACAGATGGTAGCCGAAGAACGTCAGGCTCGCCGCATGCTTGCCGAACGCACCCCGTTACAGCTACGCGATAAAGTCGGCCGTAGCCTTGGCATGGTGCAAAATGCGTATTTAATGCAGAGCCAAGAAGCCGTCAAACGCTGGAGCGATTTACGCTTAGGCGTCGAGCTCAACCTGATTGAATATGTTGGCTATGATCAACTGAATCGCCTCATGGTTCAACTGCAAAGTGGCTGGCTGAATCAAGAAGCGCCTGCCGATGAAACCCTCACCCCTGAACAACGCGATGTCTTACGCGCTAAACTCTTACGACAAGAGTTGCGGGAAGCCGTTATCAGCCCCATGAAATAGGAGGAATTTTATATGAGCAAACTTCGTTTTACTGAAAAAGCGAATCAAGCTTTATTTGAAGCTCAAAAAATAGCCGAACGCATGAATCATACCATCATCGGCACAGAACACTTGCTGTTTGGCCTGGCAACCGTCCACGAAACCGTGGCATCGAATGCTTTAGACCATTTTCAAATCAGCACCGATTTAATCCAAAAAGCCATTGCTGAAGTCAGCCCTGCCGGGGAAGAAAAGCCCAAGCACAGCTTACAACCCTCCCCACGCACCAAGCGCTTAGTGGAATTAGCCTTTCAAGAGGCAATCCAACTTCAGGCCAGTTATGTTGGGCCCGAGCATTTACTCTTAGCCTTAACCGAAGAGCCCGACAGCATCGGCGCACGTATTTTAATGTCCAAAGGGGTCAGCATGAGTGACATGCGCGATGTGATTTTATCATTATTAGAGGAAGGTCATATCCCCGAAGAAGAAAACGCCGCTTCCGGAAGCAACACTTCCAAAAGCAAAACCGATACCCCCATGTTGGACAAGATGGGCCGCGACCTGACCAAGTTGGCACAAGAAAACCAATTGGATCCGGTGATTGGCCGTGATAAAGAGATCGAACGCGTCATTCAAATCCTCTCCCGTCGCACCAAAAACAACCCCGTGCTGATTGGGGAACCCGGTGTTGGCAAAACGGCCATTGCCGAAGGCTTAGCCCGTAAAATCGTGGCCGGACAAGTGCCGGAAACGCTAAAGGGCAAACGCGTGATTACCTTGGAAATGGGTAACATCGTCTCCGGAACCAAATACCGCGGAGAGTTCGAAGAGCGTATGAAACAGCTACTCGACGAAGTGCGCAATACCCACCAAGTTATCTTGTTCATCGATGAACTCCATACTTTGGTCGGTGCCGGTGGTGCAGAAGGGGCTGTAGATGCAGCCAATATCTTGAAACCCGCCTTAGCCAGAGGTGAAGTGCAGACCATTGGTGCCACGACCCTCAAGGAATACCGCAAATACATTGAAAAAGATTCCGCCTTAGAGCGACGTTTTCAGCCGGTCATGGTGGAACCGCCCACCCCGGAAGAGTCGATCTTGATTCTCAAAGGCTTACGTGACCGTTACGAAGCACATCACAGAGTGACAATCAGCGACGAAGCCGTGGAAGCGGCAGTGCGTCTTTCTGACCGCTACATCAACGACCGTTTCTTGCCCGACAAAGCCATTGACTTAATCGATGAAGCCGGATCCCGGGTACGTTTGCGTTCACACACAGCACCGCCCGATTTGAAAGAGCGCGAAGATGAATTGGCTGCTTTGAAAATTGAAAAAGAAGAAGCGGTCAAGAACCAAGCCTTTGAACAAGCGGCCGCCCTGCGCGACAAAGAAGCTCAGAAGCGCGAGGAACTGGAAAGCTTACGCAATCAGTGGAAGAACCAGCAGAGCAACGAGCGCTTAGTGGTAACCGAAGAAGATATTGCTCATATTGTCTCATCTTGGACCAATGTTCCTGTGGAGCGATTAACCCAAGAAGACAGCCTGCGCTTGCTCAACTTGGAACAAGAGCTGCACAACCGCGTCATCGGCCAAGACGAAGCGGTTAATGCGGTTGCCAGAGCCATCCGTCGTGCCAGAGCCGGGTTGAAAGATCCCAAACGCCCCATTGGTTCCTTTATCTTTTTGGGACCCACCGGTGTGGGTAAAACCGAATTAGCCAAAGCCTTAGCTGAAACCATGTTCGGCAGTGAAGATGCCCTGATCCGAATCGATATGTCTGAGTATATGGAACGTCACAATGTCTCGCGTTTGGTAGGAGCACCTCCAGGATACGTGGGCTACGATGAAGGCGGACAACTCACCGAAAAAGTGCGTCGCCACCCCTACAGCGTGATTCTCTTTGATGAAATCGAAAAGGCGCATCCGGAAGTCTTCAATATGCTCCTGCAACTCATGGATGATGGCATCTTAACCGATTCGTTCGGTCGCACCGTCAACTTCCGCAATACCGTTGTGATCATGACCTCCAATGCCGGAGCAGAAACGATTCGCAAACAAAACACCTTAGGGTTTGCGACCGGAGAATCGGCGGTGAGTGGCGATTACGAAGTCATGAAAGAACGCTTAAATACCGAGTTGAAGCGCATGTTCCGCCCCGAATTCTTGAACCGGTTAGATGAAATTATCGTCTTCCGTGCTCTTGATGAGGCTGAAATCGAAGCCATTGTGGAAGTCATGCTCAAAGATGTTTCCAAACGTTTGAAAGAGTTCAACATGGAAATCGTGGTCAACGAATCGGTGAAAAAGCATTTAGCCAAAGCCGGCTTCGACCCCATGTTTGGAGCACGCCCCTTGCGCCGTACCATCCAGCGCCAAATTGAAGATGCCTTAAGCGAAGAATTGCTGCAAGGTACCATCCACCATGGCGACCAGATTGAGATCACCGTGGAAGAGGATAAGCTCAAGTTTAAGGGATGTAAGCTTTCCCTGACAGGACAAGAATAATAATCTCTGGCAGCAGAACATATTCGCAGCCCCGCACCGAATGATTTCGGTGCGGGGCTGTTTACTCGTTCATTTCCGGGTGATGCCCAGGGCACATTCTGCTTTTTCTATAGCACGTTCATAAGAAGTTTCATTCGCTACAATACAAACTGCGTTTGTAGCCGAATATCCTCCACCGGTTGAAGATTCTGATTCTTTATTAAATACTATAATTACAACATCATTCAGAAGTTTTTTCGATGAGATGTTGCCAAACTTATCTAGAGGGTACGGTGTGTATTTATCGGCATTTTTTACCTTGTAGGTGATAGTGTAACCATTAACGGCGTTTGTGATTTCCAAATTGAGCATAGTGTGCGTTTCTTCTGAATATTTATATCCAGCAACGACGAGCATTCCTGAAAATTCGTCTTTCTTAAATAGATTAATATGATAATTCCCTTCAAAAGTCAATGTTACCGATTCGTAAAAGGATTTGTCATCCATCTTAACTTTTAATCCTTCCATGGTTATAGAGATGGGGATTGGTGTGTTGAATACTATAACCAACAGCAGGATTAATAAACTTGTAATGATCAAAGTCCATGTGGTATACTTAGTTTTCATTAATTTGCTATTATTGAAGATGTGAGAGAGGAAATATCTAGGATTTCATTATGTGTGAAATACCCCATATAATTGTTATAAAGACTAATAACACTTGCATAAAATGAAGCCCCACCATAAAAACCAGAGCTACTTTTTGTTTTAACAGAACTCGAATCGGATTCATACTCGTAATTATAAGTGGTTGGAGTACGTCGGCTGACGGGAGCAAAGGAAGCTACCGATTGTTGAAGTCTAGTCTGTTCGGTTGTTGCCCAAGAGTAATACGCATAGCCAGGAACTCGGTCATCATCATCTCTTATTAAGACTGTACGCATGTAAAGTTGGCCAACTACCCTTGTCTTGATATAACCCCCC
The DNA here is from genome assembly GCA_964425745.1 of uncultured Eubacteriales bacterium. GTDB lineage: Bacteria > Bacillota > JAAYKD01 > JAAYKD01 > JAAYKD01 > CALCNS01. The sequence goes on from CAYRNW010000028.1 coordinate 26,692, forward strand.
GATGCAGCACCATAGGTAACACTTAAAGGAGTTGTGATTGATCCAAGAATATTAGATATTGTTTCTTTGGCCACAGACACAAAAGTAGAAACAGTTCCAATATACATATTTACAAAGCTTTGAGCGGATTTACTAAGGAATGTACCCCAATTGAATGATGAAGTAATATTACCGGGCACAACCTCTGGAGTCTCTATCGAAATTGAGGATTCTAAATATAGGAATTTATGTCCGTTATATAAACCGCCATAAGATTCAAGAGGATTGCAAATTCCTTCCCAGTAAGAAGGATCATCAATGCCACCAGATCTTACTCCGGAAATCTCGGGTTCGGGGATTCCATTTATATAAAAATTAATATTCTTTACTCTCACATCACTTTCTATCAGTTGGCTAGCCCGAGAAAAAGTACTGAAGAATACAGGATTATTAAACAGGGCTGTTCTTTCGATAACTGTAACTTCTGCTAATCTGAATTTCTCTCCATTGATTCGAATGTAATCCTCAGCCGACTCTTTTGAGGTTTTCTTATTCAGTTTCGATTGGCCAGTGACATCATAATTGCTTTCGATTTTCTGCTTAAGTTCGTTACTTATTTCTGTTTGTAAGGCTTGTCTTTCATTGAAGTCACTAACATCGAGAACTGTAACATAAATGGGTATGTTCTCAAGTTGGGCTAATGCAGTGGCAGAGGAACCATTGGGTGAAATTATTACTTCCGGATCAAAAATACCATTTACTTCAGAATTTGTAGAAGCTGCAGCAAAGATAGTACAAATAGGTGAGACACTTAAGGCAAAAATCAACGCTATGCTAATAATTATTCTTTTCATGGCGACTCCTTTCCAATTATCATCGATCTCAACACAACGACTAAACCTTAATCGTGATTTACATAATGGCCCCCCCTTTCTCTAAAAATTAAATAGAAGAAATTCGCTATATTTTATTTCTCCGCAAATAATTATATACCTTTATTAAATAAAAAAACAGAATTAATAACTTTGCTAATATTTCGATAGCAAAGTAACAAATTACTACATGTTTAATGGAAATTGCAACTCCAAAACTCTCAACTTTGATTTATCAGAACTGATTAAAGACGTTAATAAACTATATTTGCTACACAATAGGATTGATATAACTAACATTAAAACAATCTGTCGGATTAAGATCGTGATTTAGTTTAACTAACTAACATGATGAATAGCCGTACATTAACAAACCGGTATCGCTCATCAGCGGTGCCGGCTTTTTATATGAGGCGAAATGAGTTCAGCAGATTACCCTCAAGAAGGGTTCGATTACAGAGAATGCGAATATGGAAAACAATAGAAGAAAGGTGGAATGATCTATGAAGCAACACAATGCTCTCCTGCAAGACCTCCTTCAATTCGATTGGTCGGTCAATCCTTGTTCGGCAACTGCGAAAGGAATCCACCACTATGATCACCAATTACCTCCGGTAAGCTTTGACGAACGGCAAAACAATCTGCTTCGTGCCAAAGAGTTGTTGGCAGAGGTGAATGCCCATCTCGCTATGGACTTGCCACTCGAGCAAGAAGTCGACTTGCAGATTGGCAAACAATTCTTGATTCGCTTTCTTTGTGATGAAGAATTGCTGGCTGCTTGGCGGAACTCCCCTGCTTATTATGGTAGCCAACTGGCACAAGGCATCAACACCCTGATGACTCCACCCTTGGATCTGAAAAAACAAGAGAACCTGCTTTCTCGCTTACAAGCCGCTCCCGGTTACCTGATGCAAGCCATGCAGCTACTGGAACCGACCGCAATTCCGCAAATCTGGATCCAACCTGCCCTCAATAGCATTAAAGGCTTAACGCGGTTAATAGAAGAAACTCTCGTTTCCATACTAAAAGCAGAGCAGTGTCTGGAACACTTTGAATCTGCTCTTGCAGCGGTGCTGAAGGCTCTAGAAACCTATGCGGCCTTCATTAAAAAATCAGGTGAGGTTGCGCATGGAGACTTTGCTGTTGGGGAAGCATATTTTGACACTATGCTTCAGGAGTACTATGTAGTGCCTATGAACACCGCCCAGTTATTGCAATTTGGCAAAGAAAAAGTGGCGTTCTACGAAGAACAACTCCACAGTTTGGCCCACAAATTGAACCCTGATCAGACATGGCTGCAACAATTAGAAGCGCTGCGCGAGGACCATCCTGTTCCCGAAACTCTGATTCAAGCCTATGAAAATGAAAAAGAAGCGGTCAAACGGTTTGTAGTCGAAAAAGATTTGGTCAGTATTCCCGAAAGTGAGAACTGTGTCATGGCCGAAACGCCTTGGTATGCCCGTTCCACAACCCCTATGGGCTCCATGAATACCTCGCGGGCCTATACACCGGGGTTGACCAGCATTTTCAACATTACACCGATCAACAGCCAAGCACCGGCGGCTTCTCAAGAACAGCACCTGCGCGAGAACAATTACAGTTTTATTCGCAGTATCGCCTTCCACGAAGTGATACCGGGGCATCATCTGCAAGCCTGTATGCATAAGCTGCAAACCAACGAATTCCGCAAAAACTTTTATAATACAGTGCTGATCGAGGGTTGGGGGCTTTACACCGAAGACCTCATGGTAGAAGAAGGATACCTTCAAGGGGTGCTGCACCTAATGCAACTCAAAAATGCCCTATGGCGAGCAGTGCGGGTGGTGGTGGATGTAGGCTTGCACAGCAAGAGCATGACCTTCGAGGAAGCTGTGTGCATGCTGGAAGAAAAAGTGGGGCAGCAACATCATTTGGCTTACGGCGAGGTGTTGCGTTACACCCAAGGACCCACTTACCCATCGAGCTATATGCTGGGACGAGAGCAACTTTTGCAACTCAGACAAGACTGTGAGCAAGCATGGGGGAGCGAATACAGCAAAAAACGCTTCCACAACGAGCTGCTGCAATACGGTTCCATGCCGGTAGCGTTGATCCGGAAGCTGATGTTGGAAAATAAGTAGACTATAAAGAGAAGAAGAGAAGAGAGAGGAATCATTATGAATAAACAGACAAGCGAAAATCAAGATAAAATCAAGAAACACCGAGGTCTTCTGATACATCATAGTGTAACATGCTTAGTGGTAGCAAATGGGTTGCTTTTTATACAAAAATCGGCTTTATCACATGCAGTAACTGGTGAAATTTGGAGGAATCCCTTATATCTTTTTGGGTGGTTGCTTCTACTTGCCAACTTATTAGTGGCAATAAAAAGCGCTCTTGCGCTTCGAAAAGCTCAATCGGAAAAGGAGGGTACGATATGAGAAAAAGGATGGTTGTTCTGCTGCTGTTTGCCCTTTTACTTACTGCCTTTGGCTGCAATAAACCGGAACCTGAAGAGCCGGAGCCGATTACAACGGAGGAGTTATTGCAACAAATTCATGTGGTTCGGGCAACTGAGGAGCTCACTGCTCCTTACAAAGCAGTGCACGAGTATGTACAAGATGAAGAAGGTGAATGGCTACTGATCTACACCGATATCATCCTTGAAGACTTCTCGTTTATTGGACTTGAAAACGATACCAAGAATGATGTGATCTTCTTCACAGCCGGAGAGAAATACTTTGCGACCGAGCAATTAGTTCCCGGTAAACCCTTACTACTACAATTCAGACCGATTGGCACGATTCCATGGCACGGGATCTCCTTCGAAGACGCTAACGGAACCATGCGCTATTTCATCTTGGTTCAAAGCACGCGCGGCGAAGAGGAAGGACCTCCCTATTATTTCATCGAATTCGAAAACGGAAAATAATCGCATAGGGTATAAAAAAAATAAGAGGATGGGTCGCCAAGACCTGTCCTTTTTTGCAAGGAATTTTCCAATTGTCCGACGAAATGCTACAAAAGAAAACAGACAAAGAAGGGTAAGGTGATGAGCTTGTCACGTTTTAAGATTGGCGTCATGGTCGACTCGTTTCGACTCGATATGCAAGCAGCGGTAAAAAAAGCCAAAGAGATTGGGGCCGACGGCATTCAGGTCTACACGACCCGCGGACCCATGTCTCCTGAAAAGCTTAGTAGCAGGCACCGGAAAGAATTTCTCGATTTTGTCACCTCCAACGGCTTGGTCATCTCCGCCTTGTGCGGTGATTTGGGTGAGGGATTTTCCGACCGAGCCAACAACCCCCGACGTGTTGAAAAATCCAAACGCATTATGGACTTAGCCAAAGATTTAAACACCAAGGTCGTCACCACCCATATTGGTGTCATCCCGGAAGACCCCAACCATGAACGCTGGCAGGTTTTGCAAGAGGCTTGCGAGCAACTGGGTGAATATGCCGATATCGTTGGTGCCTATTTTGCCATTGAAACCGGCCCGGAAACCTCAGCGGTGCTGAAAAACTTCCTCGATTCTTTGAACTCAAGCGGAGTGCGGGTCAATATGGATCCGGCCAATTTGGTTATGGTCACCGGCGATGACCCAGTGCAAGCCGTCTATCGGTTAAAGGACTATATTGTGCATACCCATGCCAAAGACGGCGTGATGTTGCATAAAGGCAACCCGGAAGTGATCTATGGACTAATCGAAGAAGAAATCAAACGTGGAGCAGCCTTTAAAGAAGTTCCTTTAGGCGAAGGCGATGTACCATTTCCTGCTTACCTAAAAGCCTTACAAGAGATTGGCTACCAGGGCTTTCTCACTGTAGAGCGCGAGGTAGGCGAGAACCCCGAAAAAGATATTCGTCGAGCTGTGGATTTTTTAAATCAACACATCAGCAAAATGTAACGGAGGAAGATCATGAAGAAGTTAAAAGTAGGTGTGATCGGCACCGGCAGTATTTGCGGAGTGCATATCAACGGCTATAAATCTCTGGACCAGGTGGAACTCTATGCACTGTGTGATATCAACCAAGAACGGGTCGAAAAAGTTGCCGCCAAACACAAGGTGCAACATACCTTTACCGATTATCATGAAATGCTAAAACTGGATGAACTCGACGCCGTCAGTGTCTGCACCTGGAACAGTGAACATGCAGCGGCAACCATTGCAGCGCTAAAAGCCGGTAAACATGTCTTATGCGAAAAGCCCATGGCGCTCAACACACAGGAAGCCTTGGCCATGGAGCAAGCTGCCAAAGAATCCGGCAAGCTGTTGATGATCGGTTTAGTGCGCCGCTACGGGAATGACTGCGAAGTGGTCAAAGACTTTATCGATGCCGATGCCTTGGGCGAACTGTATTATGCCAAAGCTACCTATTTGCGCAGAGCAGGCTACCCGGGTGGCTGGTTTGGGGACCGCAAACGATCCGGCGGAGGGCCGGTAATCGATTTAGGCGTGCATGTGATTGATTTAGTGCGGTATCTCATGGGTTCTCCCAACCCTGTGGCGGTGACCGCCGTGACCTACAATAAACTAGGGCCACGCACCCATATTAAAAAACGCGGAGGCTATTCTTCGGCAGAACAGAATCAACAGCCCGTTTTCGATGTTGAAGACCTAGCAGTGGGATTGATCAAGTTCGATAACGGAGCCACTTTAATGTTGGAGACCAGCTTCAGTTTGAACATAAAAGCAGATGTGGCTAATATTGAACTCTTTGGCAGCAAAGGTGGGGCTAAACTCGACCCCAAATTAGAGCTGTATTCGGAACAGCAGGGGTATTTGGTCGATATCACCCCGGCGCATAATACGGCACTCAGCTTTGACGGTTTGTTTGAACGCGAAATCAGTCACTTTGTGGACTGCATTACCAAAGGAATTCCTTGTGTCAGCCCCGCTCACGACGGTGTGATGCTGATGCGGATCATTGACGGGATCTATGAATCGGCTCGAACCGGAAGAGAGGTTCTGTTATGAGAATCGGGGTCAGTTCTTACAGCTTTCATGCCATGGTGCGCAGCGGGAAACTCACTCAGCTGAGCATGATTCAAACTGCTGCCGAACTGGGCTTCGATGAAATCGAATTTACCGATCTGCAAGTGCCTGTGGGAGAAACACCGGAGTCGTTTGCTAAACAATTACGAGATGAATGTGAGCGTTGTGGCATTGCTATGGGCAATTACACCGTAACGGCAGATTTATTGAATGGTAGTAACGGAGATTTGCAGGCGGAAGTGCAGCGGCTGAAGGGGCAAGTGGTCCTGGCGCAGATTTTTGGTGCCAAAGGCATGCGACACGATGCAACCTTTGGGTTTAAGAAAGATGCTGTAGGCCCTAAAAGCTTTGAAGCTACACTGCCGCGCTTGATTCAAGGGTCTCGTGCAGTCACGGAATACGCCGAAACCCTGGGCATTCGCACCATGGTAGAAAACCACGGCTTTTTTGCCCAAGACAGCGAACGAGTTGAAAAGTTGGTCTGTGGCGTTCATCACCCAAACTTCGGTTTGCTGATCGACATCGGCAATTTTCTATGTGTGGATGAAGACCCCTGCGAAGCGGTGGGGAGGGTAGCAGCGTATGCTTTTCATGTGCATGTCAAAGATTTTCATGTGAAGCCGGGGAATCAACCGGACCCGGGAAAAGGATGGTTCAGCAGTCGCGGCGGCAATTACCTGCGCGGGGCAATCATCGGTCATGGTGAAGTGCCGGTCGGGCAATGTTTGCGAATTCTTAAAAAATCAGGATATCAAGGCAGTGTATCGGTTGAATTTGAAGGAATCGAAGACTCCATAACAGGCATTTCCATTGGGCTCGAAAACCTGAGGAGGTATTTACGATGATTCAACGATTTGGTGGAATGAATTTATCTTCAAAAAATCCCGAGGGTAACTTGTTGCTGTTATTGGAGCAGTAAATCCGACCGAACTTGTTTAGAAAAGTCGAGTGAAAGGGCGCAACCTATGCTATCTTTATTGTAGTGAAAGGAGGGGAGCACAATGCTGAATGAACTCAACCAGGTCATGGATTACATTGAGGAACACTTAACCGAAGAATTATCGCTGGAACATATTGCGAATTTTGCTGGGGTATCGGATTACCATTTTCGCAAGGTTTTCTTTTATTTAGCGGGTATGAATTTAAGCGAGTATATCAAGAATCGGCGGTTGTCGGAAGCTTCAAAGGACTTAATGCAAGGAATAGGTGTGACCGAAGTAGCGTATCATTACGGTTACCAGTCTCTCGATGGTTTTACTCGAGCATTTAAGAAATGGAGTGGTATCTTGCCATCGGAAGTAAAACCAGATGGCTTTGGCAAGGTGTTTCCTAAACTTTCATTTATTATTACAGTAAAAGTCCAGCTAAGAATTGTCAAGATGAATCTTCGGAAATGATCTAAAAGCAAAGA
>CAYRNW010000029.1:0-32912 GCA_964425745.1 uncultured Eubacteriales bacterium
ACAAGAAGAACGCTGCTTCTCCGTTTTGAGACACAGCGTTCTTTGACAGTCTGAACAAAGGAAACTCCTTTGTCTTTATGTTGTTCCACTCGTATACCGAGCCGACAATATCACCGATTATTGCACCTAACATGGGTCCTCACCACTTTCATTTCAATGGCATGAGAATAGCAGAAATTTGCTTGGCAGTGGTCGCTTACTTGGCGACATTATGCAACACAACCTAAAAAGCCGAAGTCCTTAGTTTTAGAATCGTTCATAAAACCTAGTAGTTTCTATGACTGAATTGCTACGTATAAAGCAGCACTCGGTAAACCCACTTTATCATGTTTACCATAAGAACAAAAATTGATCTTTAGTTTTTTAAGCTTTCTCCTCTTTTCTTCCTGATTGTCTTCTTGAGTATAATGATTATTTTCAAATAGTATTCTTCTCTTCCGTCGACGTTTCTACTTGAATTTTCCCAATCGAAGTAGTTGCTCGGAGTTTCCGAACAACTGTTTTTAAGATGCGTTCTGCGAATCTAACAAAAACCTGTTCACAAACATTGTTTGCTAGTTAACTTATACTTGATATTGGTATTTTTTGGCACTAAATATCTTCTAGCTTAGCTAATATCTGTTTTAGCATTTCAGGAATATCACCCCCTGCGTTAATTGTAGCAGCTCGGTAAACGAGCTGGTTTTTTTTAAGTGAAATTCCTGCAGAACACTCAATAGCTACACAAGAAGATGTCCACTCGGGCCATTCCGAATCGAGGAATGCTTCTAAATGATCATTGAAGATTGCTACTGAGTTGCTAACAGTTTGTGCTGGGAACTCCTCCTCGGTCATGTTGAAGTATTTCAATAGCTTTTTGTTTGTTGCAATATGACAAATTTTCTCTTGTGCTATTTTACTTGAAGTCTTATTATTAGCTTTGGCTCTTGCTTCAAATCCCGAATCCGCATCAAAGACAGCGTAACAGGGAATACCTAGACTCGTCAAAATAGCATGAGTCAAGGGAATTGAGCTCTTTCCATTTGATGGTACAACGGCTACGCCATTGGACTCTAGTTTCGCCGGTGCAACTCTATCACCCAAACCATAAAAGACAGCTGACTCAGTCGTTCCTTCAACCACAAGAGCTTTGGAGGCAAACAAAGCAGGTGAAAGTTGTCCAACTGTTAGTGCATCGAGTTGCCTGTCAATTGATTCCGGGTCCTGAATTCCATCCAAAAGGCCCTTCACATAATCAACTGTAGATTTATGGATGGTCACTACAGGTTTTTCATCTGTGCTTCTTGTAAAACGACGAATTTGGTCAAAGTGTCGAGCTTCAATGAAATAAGGACTGTGAGTAGCATAAACTACTTGAATTCGTTTACTAGAATCTTCCGCTAAAGCACGAAGTACTCGTGCAAAAGCCTGAGCTTGAGTAGGGTGTTGGAATAATTCCGGTTCCTCAATCGCAAGGCAAAAAACACCTTCTGTGTCGACAGCTGAAGATTCAGCCAACACTTGTAACGCAGATATAAGTAGTGTCCTTTGGAATCCATGTCCTTGTCCTTCAATAGCTGTTACCGTAACACCATCGAGAACAGATAAATTAAAGGTAGTTCTCGGTGCTTTTAATTCCACTTCAGCTGGTGTAACTAAGATTGAACGTCCCGCGGTATAGGTAGAAACGACTCTATTGAGTTGAGTAGTTATTGAACTCAGTTGGGCTCCGAATTTCTCATCGCAAATTTTTTGTTGAGCCGCACGACTTTCTTCAACTATCCTTTTGATCTCTTCATCTGCTGCTGTGCGATCAACTGACCTTTCAAGAATTCGTCCGATAATACTTGCCTTAGCATCCTGCGCCTCTTCAGTTGCTCGAAGATCAGCTGTCACAAGCACAAAATCAAAGAGGCCACTCATCTTACCATTACTGTTGAAACCAAAGAAATTTGTTTGCAGACTTGCTGGAGTTTCAACCAGTTTATCTGTATTTCTAGTCTCCCAAGCTGTCATTGCATCTAACGCAGCCTCTTGATTGCTCCAAGTAGGTAAACCTAAAGTTGAGTCAGCTGACCTCAGTTGATTATATTCTATTTTCTTATCAGCTGCAGAACTTTTGCTGCGGATTTTAGCGAACGGCGGGTAACTCTTAAGATTAGCCGATAAAACTTCAGTTCCATCTACATAGTGTATCTTCCATGCAGTGAAAGTCGTAACATCATCAGGAGCATACTTTTCTAAAGCATTACGGTCCTTTTCGGTCAAATCCGAGAATGTAACTCTAACCTCAATGTTTTCTTCAATGGCTCCAAAAGAGCAGTCTTTCTCAGACAAATTCCCCCCCTTGCTTCCATTAAAGAACCAATCCAGCGCACGTAGAACTGTTGATTTTCCAGTGCCATTCGGACCAATTAGTGTAGTCACGGAATCAAAGATAATTTCTATATCCTTAAGTGAACGGTAATTTTTAATGTTGACAGAATGTATTTTCAAAGCGTCCCCTCCCTTTATTTATTAAAGCAACCCTCAAATTCTATCTATTAATAAAAACTCCAAACTAATACTCATTAAGTAGTCATTAGATGATAGTCCCCCCTTTATGACGGGCATTAGTAGGTTATGTGGCGAGATTTGGTGGCTTTTACGTATCATTAGGAGGTATGCTTTATATTACAATTTTCAATTGGCATCTATGTTATCTATGATTTTTCTGATTTCTATGTAATTAAGAGTATTTTCGATAGTTGATTCGTCTACAAAGAAGTTTCTTCTTAAGTGTACCTTCTTTATATACTTTAACCAATCCTTAATTTCCAATTTTATACTCTCATTGGTTTTACCTTGAACATTGAAGTGAGTTCCGTTCGCTTGCGAATCAACAATATAATGCTTAACTTTACTGAAGGCAAAAAACCTCTCAGCTCGGGAGCAATATATTGTGAATAAAACATCTTGTTTTGTTACTGAGATCTTGAGGGAACCTATGATTTGATTATATTTCCAAATATAACTAGGATAATAGATATCGTCGATCTCCCTGTAAGCATCATCATCATTTGCGTAATTTTTGAAAGCTTCTTTGCGCAGTTTCAATCTCTTCTCTTTCCAACGTTTTTTAAATTCCTTTTCCTTTATAGAATAGATTGGTAACTCATAGATGGTTTTTTCAAGCATGATGACCCTCCTTCATATTATTAACTAGATACTGATATATTGGTTGACCATACAGGTCAACTAATCGTTAACAAATACCCTATTCTTTACAATTCGTTCACTAAAAGCAAAAGCAAGAAAATTGAGTACGCCGGTATTAAACGAGCTTGTTGACCGCATTGATTGTGTATGTATCACACTAACAGAACAATATAGTGTTAGGTAGGATCAAAGTTCACTACCATCCCTCTTTTCTCTTATTGCAATTATGCTCCATATAACTTCTAAGAGCTCATAATGACATGCAAGACAGGCTAAAGTTTCTATTCGTATACATTAATGCAAAAATTATCTTATTTTCTGTGCAAAGATTTACACACATTTCTCATAAAGAACATCATTTCATTAGAAATGCCACACTACCCGAAGAAAACTAGATTATCGCCAAATTGAACTACTAATTAATCTATTGATCCTATTTCGTCAATCGAAGTTTAGAAGCAACATTTAGGTTCATATTGACCTCTAACCCCAACAAACGGAGCGAAATCCAAAACGGCTCCGTTTGTTGGTACTTTTTATTTCCCAAACATCGCCTTCAGCACATCGCCCATAAGTTTCACAACGGTTTTGGTATCGGTGGCTTGAGAAGATTTATCGGTCAACGTCTTAATAATCTCTTGCAAACTCGAAGTGAATTTGGTGTTGAACATCTTTTTAACCCACTCAATGTAGGTCACTGCTTTATTGCCCAAGTAGATTTGTTCAAACACATAAATGGTGCCTTCGCCAAGCACAGCAACAATGCTCCCCGCAACAATGGCGTTCAATGCTGCTGCACCAATGTTCAACCCGGGTATCGCTTTCGCAGCGCCAATGGCTTGTCTTGCCACGATGCTGACTGTGCCAACTTCAACAATCGTATTGAAGAGATTCTTCGACGCCTCATCTTTCTTAATCTCATATACCTGCGCCAAGGAATTCACCAAAGCTACTTCCAAAGGCATGAGTATGGTGGCATCTGGAAATGGAATAGGAACCGCTCCAACGACCACTGCAGCGGTTGTGGAAACACTAACAATGGCCTGCGACATAAATCTCTTGCGATTCAATTTATAAGCAGCAATGTCGTGTTCGCTGGATTTCATCCCTTCCGGCATCAGTTCATTGGTAGCTTCAATCAGTTCGGTGAGCCCTTCAGGAGGTGCAAATGCGTTATCGTTCAACACAAATACCTGAGCCACTACCGGTATAACTTTGCGAAGATTCTTGGTATACTTCTTCTGTTTGGCAAAGGCATTGTAGACCATTTCAATATTCCGAGTGCGATCCGGCTCCGAATAGGATTTCGTAATCACAACAATGACCGGAACCGATGGCCACATAGAAGTTGCTCGAGATAAATCATGAATGCTTTTGGCAAAGAGCTTTCCGGCGGTTCCTTCAACACAGAACCAGATTACATTGATTTGAGTATCGGCATGGCCCTCTTTGGCACTATTCTTGGACCACTTGATCACAGCATTAATAGCCCGCATGCCCTTAAACCAAGATGGTTCAAAGCCAACGGTATCGATAAGCCGGAAGTTTAATTTCTCGCTCTCATAAATAGCCAGCTCTTCCGTAGTTCCTTCTGTTCCCCACCCAGTTTTAGCTCGTTCTTCGCCAAGCAGAGCATTGATCAGGGTAGACTTCCCTACGCCGGAATTACCAATGACTAAGACGTTTCCTCTTTGCATAAGTGGCTCCTTTCGGTTTTTTAATTCAAACCAAGTTAGGTGATCTCTCCTTCTTGAACTCGAAACGCTTGCTCAATAATCTCCATCACGTCGTCAAGTTGATTCAAACTGTCTACGATTACCTCAACATCTCCGTTACCCCACTTTCCAATTCCAGTGGTATCATTACAGATTCCCTTGGGGTCAAACACCTCGCTGAACTTCATATTTATTGATAATCGTAGTTTTGAAGTCTGAATAATAATATCCACAAAGTTTGTATCCACTTTATAGGCGATATATAATTTCTTAAACTCTCGTCTAACAATAGTACCTAGGTTAAGAATTCGAGCGTTCAATTCATCGAAGAGTATCTTATTGGCAGGATTTAAATGCGGATAACTCTCCAATGTGTACACAATATTCGCATCTTCCTGCTTAAAATAAGGTTTTAGTTCGCTTTCGGTAAGTGTTGGATATGGCCATGCTTTTTGCGCTACCTCTCCGAGTATCCTAGCACGCTCAATAACTTGTTGCTCGCCCCAAGTAGTTTGCTTTACGACATATTTGTTCAAACGCAGTGCACTTTCCTTGAATCCACCAACGATCTCGAGTTTTTCCCTAAAGGAAGAATCACTCATTTCGGAATTGTATGCCGTCATCGTTAAATTACCAATCGTATGTACATATTTCTTCTGAATTTCACTCCAACTACTACCTAGATCAGCAATCCACTGTGAGGATAGCCTTGGATTCTGTGGGATAATATGCTCTATAGTCGAATTGTTTAAAGAAACAATTGATTTGTTATCCCAATTTTCAAGACGACTCAGAATGTAGCGACAACGATTAGTGTTGTAGATATCCCTCGTAATGAATGTGGAAATAAAACGTTCATCATTTGGAAACTCCTTATATGAATCCAGCAATATAAAGAAAGCTTTAACCGAATTTATATAATCATCAGATTTAATTTCGTTCTTCATGGTTGCAAAAGTCTTGTTCAATGAGTTGGTTGGTATATCACAAACTGCTCGACGCAAAACGTAACTGACACATAATTGGATTATGTCCCGAATCTCCTCAATTGAAATAATGCCTTTTTCATAGTCATCATGAACTTTCAACAAGAAAGGATACGCTACTTCCATACGTATAGCCTTCATGTCACTATAAAACGATTTCAAAATCGGATCACTACTTTTTACAAAATGCATATCAGTATAATATTTGGCGAAATTATAGATATCCTGACAAAGATTGCGAATTGTCATGTTACTATTATTATGATAAGACCTAAACTCTTTATAAACAGCATCTTTTTTGGGAATACGGCCAATTTTCATCGTTAGGTAATCCCGGAAAAAATTATCAAGTATTTCACTTTGGTTTTCATAGTCAAATAATTGCTCGGTCGGTCGCCAGATATTATTATATACATCTGTTTGTGTAATTGAGTCCAACCCCATTAGTAAATGGTTACGAATTAAATCGGAGTCTTTCAAATCCATACCGGTAGAATTCAAACTTTCAAATATCGCTTGTGGATCATCGTATTGCCGATCAAGAACTATATCAACAATTTGTAGCTTTCCGATTGCATCATACAAATCAGCAGGGGCAATTTCAAGTTTCGCAATCAAGTCTTCAAAGACTTCATAATTATCTAACACACGAGATTTGAGAGTATCGGGTATAGGTGAACATTCAATTTTCTTGATTAGGGCTTCTCTGTCTGTCTGAGTAAGTAGAAGCTTATATTTTGCATTCCCCATTTCATACTGGTTCAATAATAATGTATCTGTAATCTTGTTTGGATTCACACCGCAGTCAGTATTCTTCACCGCATAATCACGCAAGGCTATAAGGAGTAAAGTCAACGTAGTAAGTCGTTGCTGACCATCTATAATCATTGCCAGTGTTGATCCCGCTGCTGAGTCTTCATCAATTCGCACAATGGAGCCAACGAAGTGACCCTCGCGTTTTGTTTTGTGAAGATTGACAATGTCATTCCAGAGGCGATTACATTGCTCTCTCTTCCAACTATAGGTTCGCTGGTATAATGGTATAAGGTATTGACAAGTACCACCTAGATATTTATAGATATTGCTTTTGAAAGCATTCATACTATTATCCCCCTAATTCTCCATACTAACATAAACCACAAGCTAATATTTACTAATATGAACGATACTCTCGCTAAGAATGTTGGTTATTTCCATTGTTACCAACGAGACTATTACCTTAGCTTTGAGCAACCTTTTGAAATTCGTTGACAATGCTAACAACTTAACCAAGAATTTCACGTAGTTTTGCTGCAAGAATTGCTTTTCTCGCGCTATAAAATTCGTCAAAGTCCTCAAATTCAAGTGATGTGTTCTTGGGAATCAACGTTTGATTCAGGAAATCATCTTTCTGAGAATCATTCATATCATTGTAATAATCGACAAGTCTCATAGCATTTTTGCTACCATTACTACGTCCTTCTAGTAAATGGAGGTTAGGTAACCTGTTGCGATTACTTCTCCATCTATTCCAGTCCAACATTGAGATCGAAATTGGTTTGCTTCCATCGAATCTGTCAGAAGGATGCAAATGATCTTGTTCATACTTGAAATTCCTATTTATCCAGTCGAGACTTAAATAATACAAGGCTTCTCCTGCAACCCTACTACCTTTATCTACATTAAGTATATCTTCAATTCTTCCATCAGTAACTCTTAGATCGTTCATTTGGTTAAGCATATCAATAGTTATCTCTTGATCGTTTCCGTTAATCCTGCTTTTCATTTGTTGGAGCTTTCCAGTTGTTCCTGATTGAAAATAGGTAAACAACACCGCTCTAATAAGATAAGCACGAATGCCATCGAGGTTATTTCTATAATTGGGATTATAATAGATGAAATAGATGATTGGTAGAAGCACGTTCCAACTACTGGAGAATCTTCCAACATCGATCTTCATCCCCTTTAGCACTGCTTCAAGGTCGTGAAAAGCTTTTGAAAAATCTCGCCAATTATTTCTCAAATCTTCTGCTGTCTGCTTACTGATATTCGATTTTACAACATCACCATACAGCATTAGAGCAGCACGAATAATGAAATCCGAGCTGAATCGTTCATAGGAATTCACCAATAAGTTACCAAAATTAGTTTTAGCGCTTGACCAGTATGCCTCTAGAATTGACATTGTGATTTCTGATTTCCTTAGCGCTTTACCACCGCTATTGAATCTTACAAACATTTCTAAAGCATCGTCTTGCTTCATGTCTTGTATTTCCGTAAAACGAATCAATTTTTCAGTGAAAACTTTCGTATATAGTTTGTTGAGTGTGGTTCGCGCATACAATTTGCTATCTTTTGGTACGTTTTTGATAATCTCGTCAATTTTCAGCTGCCTTTGTTTAAAATCTAGATTTCTAAAGTCAAGTATTTCTTTTAGCTCAAATTGAGTTGGGCTTGTTTTACCGGCTTTTTCAGTAAATTTGATATCATACTTCTTGCTATTGTATTCTTGCTCATCAACATCAAGTTTGTTTTTGTTGAGTTCTAGTAAAATTTTCGTGACTAAGCCTCCATAACTGTTTTTCCTACCATGCTTTTGCCGAATGTGTGCCTCTCCAAAGAGGCTTAAAAATAGTGATGTCAGTCTTTGCTGCCCATCGAGAATTGCGGTATCAGACTTCTCTAACTTGATGTGACTTAATTCATAGTTAACACTATCGGCTTGCTTTCTACTGTCAAAAGTAACCTTTTGTAAGAAATTGCAAAAATATGTGTCTTTTGTTGTATTCTCCTCATCAACATGCCAAAACAGGAAGGTTGCTATTGGATAATCCAATAGAATCGAATCCCATAGCTTCTCAATTTGATCCATACTCCATACAAATTGTCTTTGAAATGCGGGCATAACGTACTTCCCGTTCTCAATATTCTGAATAGCTTCAAAAATTGTAATGCTGTTATCTATTAGTTTACTCATACCGACACTCCTTAAAGCTCCACAATAATCATCAAAAGATCTATTCTGTAATCTCGATATCGTCTTCATCAAAATATGCTTGAACTCTGGCTTCTTTTTCAAGAATGAACCGTTTTTGATAGAAGACATCGGCATATTCCAAAACCCGGTTCATTTGAGCTGTATCTATGAAGGCACCGACTGCAGCTGAAAATATCCACATGTACTTCATGATGGCTTTTTGTGTAAGCTTCTTTCCAATTTGTTCAAGAGATTCTTTAAACAGGTGCCGTTCCAGATTAGCTTTCCCAGTTTTCTCCAAAGCCTTTTTAGCAGCAGCATTTGCCAAGGCTCTAATTTGAGTTAGAAGTAGTGTTTCGCTTCCACGTTCAGCCATTTTTGTCCATCCTTTTTTCACAGTCTGCTCTATAGCCGCGGCTTTTCCAAATAGCATGAACTTTGCAATTGATCCGCTTAATTCATTATTGGTTTCACTGTTTGATGGACTTAAAGAACTAGCGAATACTTCACTTACTATCATTAACTCAGCACTATCGTTCTTTACATCATATCCATAGAACATAGCAATAGATTGAACAGCTCTATAAAACAAGTACGAACTGAGTGCCAAGCTGAATGGTAATCCCCAGAACCCAATAGAGCCGGTTATTCCACCACCAACAAATGCCACAAGCGCATCTTGACTCTTGTAAGCATTCACAACCTTGGCAACTTCATAGCTTCTTGCAAAGCATATTTGGTTAAGTTCTGTGATTTCGTGCTTCAATACAGCAGCGTTTACTTTCTCAATAATGCTTGTTTGGCTAACAGTATATTTTGCCGCTTGAGCTTGAATTTTATGAAAAGTATCCCCAACCATATCAATAGCCTGTTTAATAATAAGCTGTTCATTAATACTATCTGCAAGTTTATTGCCGCTTTCTTTCAAAGAATCTGGAATCATTTCTAATGCTTTTTTACTCATTCTTGTCATAGCACCGGATTTAACCAACTTCTCATAACGACGATTGAGCGTTTCAATTGCATTGGCTTCTCTTTGATTCACAATGGGTACCGGTACACGAAAACTCTTAATACTAGCCATGTTCTCTTTCTCCCTGCTTATTAATTTTGCAAATTTGAAGTACCTTATTAGTTAAACGTATACCGTTTGAGATAATCCCTATGAGCTTGACCCAAGTCCAGCTTTTTCAAAAAGTCTCCTAAAGAAATGTATTGAATATCAAAGTCCACCCCTATTGATTTAAACAGTGGAATAACAGGCTGCATAAGATTATTAAAATCGAGAGATCCTTTGCGTTCTTCTTTAAGCCTTTTTAAATAGTTGACTTGGTGAGCGTCAATTAACTTAGGATTTGGGAGTTCCCACACACAGTTAAGCAAAGTAAGTTTAGTAATCTCTTGATTAGTTCCTTGCATCTCTTTACAATAGTTATAACAAGCTAAGGTGTGTTTAAACACTTGGTTTGCATCATAGACTCGGAAAGATGCTTTTTGTGTTCTAAGAGTTTGTGCAATGGGTGTAAAAACAATAGCCGCTTCTTGGTAATCATAACAATCTACATTTTCATACTTCACATTTAAATCTGTGGGTGACGAGAACAGCCATTCAGCTAACTTCATTTCGCAAGCATATGCTTGTTTTGTTTCGGGATTATATAATAATGCATCTAAATTAGCCTTTGCTTTGCTTGCCGAAGCCTTAAGTGTCTTATGTTGCTTTTCAAACTCTAATTCGAAGGTCTGATAAACCCCACTGTCGTCCAATATTTTCGCATCGTCATTACCAAAAATATTGAATGTCATTGCCGACGACGAACGAAGAGCCCTCATTTTTTTCCGTATTTCATTACCGCCTCCCTGTTCATATTGAACTTGAATTTTTGGTGAAAAGGACGTAATTAAATTGTCTCCCAGCTCTTCCAAATAAAACTGCTCCTTTAGTTCCGTTCTCCCTATGGTGGTGACTTCGAAAGGTCTGTTTCCACAAATTTTTATGAATTGATCTTTCAGGAGTGACAGAACTTCAAATTCGAATCCGCTAATCTCAGCCATAGTTGCTCTCTCCTTTATGTTTATTCTTCATACAATTTTATATAGTTCGAAATTCAACAGTTCTTCGCTGCTTACCTTCCACAAAATCATAAAAAAATTGATAAAAATACAGATATGTTTGATAAGGAGCACACTATGCTTTCTCTTTCACAACCCGTTCGCTCACCAAAAACCAATATTCCTCTCAAGAAGCAGATTATTCATACCCTGTTACTGCTCCTCTTCGGGGTTCTTTTGGGCGTACTCTCAAAGTTCCTAGATGAAACACCCTCTAATTTACTACCCTCATTCTTGCAGGCGTTGGATTTGCGAAATTTCTTCAGCCGTTTGGCTATCTGGATTTTCATTGGGGTTTTGGTATCTATCTCTGCAAGTTCAGCAAAGAGGGCGGCATTGAATGTTTTTGTGTTTTTCCTCGGCTTTGTGAGCAGCTATTACCTCTACTCCACCTTTATCGCCGGCTTCTTTCCACAAGAATATGCCATGATTTGGTTTGGGCTTGCCTTTATATCTCCCTTGTTAGGTTTTATTTGCTGGCTTGCCAAAGGAGATGGTTTGCCGGCACTGGTGTTAAAGGCAGGGATCCTTGCAGTTGTGTTCAACTTAACCTTTTCTTATGGTTTTGTTTACTTCTATGTAAGGTATCTGTTGGAGTTAATCGTTTTCGGGGCCACGATTGTGCTGCTTTACCAAAACAAAAAAGAAACCCTAAAAGCAGCGGGCTTAGGCATTGTTTTTGCCATACTGCTCAAAGTGTTTCTTCCGTTTGGTTTCTAAAATTTTAGCATTGTGATCCTAGTGCTCCTATAAGCAGCAAAAAGTACGTTAAAAAGCATCGCGTCGGCGATGCTTTTTTTGCGTATCAATGTTTACTTGCAATGAATTCCTTAATTGGAGTGAAATCAACACCTGTCACCAAGCTTGCGGTGTCAAAACACACTTGCAGCCCGTTGAAGCTATTGGTAAATATTAAAACTCCAGATTTTGTCGCTAAGCTTAAACAAACAAAGGCTTTGAAGCCCCAATTGTCTCTCCCCCTTCTCTATGAGTTATTTTTCAACCATTGGATTGCCGTGTTCGCGTAAACTGCAGCACCAATGGCTAAGGCATCTTCATTAAAGACGACCTTTGGATGATGGATTGGATACAGCTCCCCACTGGCTGCATTGGCAACCAAGGCCATCATGACGCTGGGAACTCTTTCACTGATGTAAGAAAAATCTTCTGAACCCATGCCAGCTTCTTGTTTAGGGAGTTTGTCCATGTCAATCACCGCGTGATTCCCCAACAAGGCTGTGTTGTATTCCACAATTTGTTTGCGCAAGGTTGCATCGTTGGCCATGCAAGGACACCCGTGAGTAAAGACCACTTCTGCACTTGCTCGGAAAGCGGTGGCCACTGCAGTCGAAATTTCTGTCATGCGGGTTTTGACAAAAGCACGAGTATCGTCAACGATAGTCCGCAAAGTCCCGGTCATATACGCATCACTTGGAATGACATTGGAGGTGTTTCCCCCATGCATTTGTCCAATCGTCAAGGCCAGTTTTTCACCGGGAGGAACTTCTCGAGCAATGATTTCTTGTAGGGCTAGGTGCACATGAGAAAGTATGTTGAGTGGGTCTACCCCATTATGTGGCATTGCACCGTGACAGCCTTTTCCGGTGATTTTGATCTCAAACCAATCGGCTGAGGCCATAGAGATCTTGATATGAGTCGTATTACCTTTGATTATTTATTGAAGATCGACGATCAATCCTCAGTACTTGAACTGCTTAGTGAGTCTGATTCCATATCTGAAGTGTCAGAAAAGTTTGAACAGTGGTTAAGTAAAGCTTCTTTGGATGATTTATTGCATGTTGAAGATGAGATTATTACAAAAATCAGAAAACTTTGGATGGAACAGAAATTGGATTTGGTAATCAATTTCTTCAGCAGTATATATCCACGATTGAGAGTGCAAGAAGTTTCTTGCTTTCTGGCGTACCCCCGCTTCGAGAACATCTTGAATGCTGTCATCTCGGTTCAGCACCGGATTAAAATCAACGAGCTCAGTGCAAATTTGCCATTGGTCATTTCTATGAGTCCCCAAAAAGCACATGATCCTTTGGTAGATGAGTGGAATAGGATTTCATTGCATAAGCAGTTGCTCGATTTTAAGTACAATGAAATTGCAGATTACTTAATACAACAAGAGAATGACGGTCTTTCGATTATTACCAATACTCAGAGCTCCGATGATATTGTCAAATTTGAGCAGCATCATTTAGAGCAGTATTTGTCGGGGTGTTTAGATTTTAAAGTGAATGTTGGATATGGCGTTGGTAATAGGTCATGCAAGCGAAAAGAAATGCCACGAATGCAAAGAAAGAAGCCCTCACACACGGCAAAAGCTTCTTAGTAGACGAAAACAATCGTCTTATTGGCCCTTTGGGGAGCAACACCACGTTAACGGTTCCCAATGAGGTGTCGCCAAGCATCCAAGATTTGGCGAAAAATGTGGAGATGAGCCAAGGTCGTTTATAATATAGCGAGAGTATCACGATCAGCGGCAGGCGGATCATCAGCGGATACAGCTTCGATGTCTTATCCAAGCCCAAAAACCACCAACTGGCAGTTTGAACAGAAAGGAAAATCCTTCATCAAGCCTGTTCATGTCGAAAAAATGACATCTCATGCAGCAAACGTTTTTTGTAGAGATATTCCTGATAAAATAAGCATGAAGAACTCTATGCTCTTTCGTTCAATCATAAAGGAGGAAAAACCATGAAAAAGCTATGTATGGGCATACTGCTCACTCTGTGTATGTCGCTGACCTTACTTCTGACAACGGTGTTTTCAGCGGAGCTAGCTGCACCTGCTCCGACTGAGACGACTTATAAATTGTATGATGCCATAGAGAACGGTTGGTACAGCATTCGTCTTGGAACCATAGCCACGGATTACGGCGGTTTGGCTGTGGCCGTGGGGAACGACACTTTCATCCATATCGATGCTGCGGGCGACGCGGTACTGCGCACCGGCGACAGAGACACAACCTTTTATGTGGAGAAAAAGCGGGTTGTAGACCTGAACTGGCATGAAATAACCATAAAAATGGCAGATGGACGTTATTTGGGTATTGTAGGTGAAATCGATGACCGAGCGATGTATCGGGTCGGTACGAACCCCGTCTACCGTGCAACGCCCAATGGTGACATCCTAGGGGAGTTTCCACCGAGCACCATTTTGGAAGTGACCGAACTCAAAGGCGACTGGGCAAAGGTACAGTATGAAGGTAAGGCGTATTATATGTGGGCTGCCAGACTGACAAAAGTGAATGTGGGTAGTGCCCGAGTGGCGGCGGTGAATCAGCCTTATTTATGGCAAATAGACCTACGTTTGGATCAGTTTGCGTCGGTCATGCGCCCTGCCGAGAACTCCAAAATGATGGTCATGCCCACCGAGAAAAATTATCCGGACGGAGCAAAGGTGGGCCTGTCTGAACTCATTCCCGGTATTCGAAATATAACTTTTGAAGACTGGAGCAGACCGATTAGCAATACGGAAATGGCAGGACTCTTCGCGAGCGCGTTCAGTGCGTTAGAATACTACTATCCCGAAGAAAGTCCGGTGAAATGGACCAACGAGAGAATCAATACCCCTGCTCTTGACGCAATTAACAAGTGTTACGGCTGGCGGGTTTTTACGAATCCCAATATGGATTGGAGCGCAAATCCAACCTATGGCGAGTTTACCTCGTACTTAATGAAGCTCATGGACTATAACAAAAGCAAGAGCAGTAGCAGATTTTCCGCTTTTACCAAGGACACAATTAGGAGCTTTGCTATAAGTGGTGACACGAGCGAAAACGCAAAAATCACCTGGGAACAGGCAGCAACTCTTCAACTTAAAACCATCCAATGGGCAGAAGCCGAAATTGTGCGAATTGGGGAAAAGAGCCAGATCGGAGACCGCGTGGCAGGTCGCCTGATGGCAGTGCCGGAGAACCTAACATCCTCTGTGAAATCGTCTATGCAGTCTCCCACTCCAACTCCTACACCCACCAAAACGGTTACAGCAACGCCTACCAACACCAAGTTTATGTTAAACAATGCGGAAGTCGCACTGCCCGCCTACAGCATCGATGGCAACAACTATGTGAAGCTGCGGGATGTGGGTGCACTTCTTCAAACGCGCTTTGATGTGCGCTGGGAAGACGGCAAGGCGAAGCTGTATAACCATGCAACGTACACCAAGATAAGCGGTGAGCTTGCCGTGATTGGCAAAGAAAGTAAAAGTGCCACTCTCAGCACCACAGATTTCGTGTGGGGTGAGACCGGCACGGTGGTGACGGGGCTGACCGCCTATACCATCGGTGGTAACAACTATATCAAGCTGCGCGACATCGCAAAGTTGTTTGACTTTGATGTGGACTGGCGCGACGGCAAGGCTTGGATTGAGCCAACTGTGTCGCCGTACACGGAAGATTAATCGCTTAAGTGCAAAGACTCATCACGGTCGAGGATATAAAAGTGCCCTCGACCGCGATGAGTCTTTTGCTTGTTTTGACATGTTAGAATACCGTTTCCGGGAACATTTTCTTATTATATATCAATGTTCATCTTGTTTGATTTCTCCATCCTTTTTTTTCGTTTTTCTAAGTACAACACAAACTTGGTTCGTTCACTACTTCCCTCAATTATCGCGCAAGGTTTCGTAAGCACTCCGGGTTTCTTCCACGGTTTTCAAGTTAAAGACCAGCACCATATTGTCACTGTGATGCACCTCAATGGCACCACCAGTTGCTTTTACTGTAAAGCTGTTATTTATAGAACCAAAGGCCACACTTCCCACTGTAAATGTAAATTCCCCTACCGCTTTAAGAGTTCTCTCCTTTTTCTATACTCAATGATTGGCAGATCTCCTTGTATAAGATTTTCTCCCATGACTAATTCGCTCTTGATCGGCAGTTGAGTTAACACAACTTTTCGATCTTGATGCAGTATTTTTTTGTTCATAATGGAGCTTAACGAGTTTACGATTTGTTTTAAGACAGGTGTACGTAGAAACTTTTGGTAAAATCGCAGATAAATGTGCGTGTTTTCTTCATCAATGGGAACGAATGCAGCCACAATCCGTACTTGGTCCGATATAATATTTTGCCATGTGTTCGGCATTTGGAACTGCAAATGAAATAGCTCCTCATAGTTTTCGATCTCATTTGGTTTTTTAGGGATTTGACCCTGGTCTTTTTCGTTTTTCACATAGAAAGTCATACGATTATCGTTCCATTTAACAACTGGGCCATTGACGAGTCTTGAGTTGCCTTTGCCAATGGTTGTTGCATGCACAAAGGGTAGATGCACAACATCCAATTGATTCTCAATGGCACGAGTATAATGAACCTTCCAGGTTTCAGAAAAACCGCCATACGAAAATCCTTCTCGTAACTCTTCAAAAAATGGGATCTCGGGAACATTGGTTCTCTGATCGCTATACCATAACCAAATAAATCCATAGGCTTCTTTGACTAAATATGCGTTTACTTTATAGCGATCAGGAACTTTTGCATTCTTGCCATTGGCAGGGATGTATTGA
The DNA here is from genome assembly GCA_964425745.1 of uncultured Eubacteriales bacterium. Taxonomy (GTDB): domain Bacteria; phylum Bacillota; class JAAYKD01; order JAAYKD01; family JAAYKD01; genus CALCNS01. Next base: position 16,467 of record CAYRNW010000029.1, read on the forward strand.
ACTTTGCCGCTTGCATCATATTGAAAGCCATGGAAGGGACACTCAACGTGGTTGTCTACAATCTTACCCGTGCTCAACGATGCTCCGCGGTGACAACATTTGTCGAAAATACAGTGAACCTGATTCTGATCATCTCTCCAAAAAACCAGTTTATCCGATAACCTCGTTACGCCAAGCAGCTTATTTTTTTTAACTTGCTTTGCGTCTAATACCACATACCATTGATTTTTAATCATAGGGTACCTTCCTCTTCACTAAATAAACTCTAAGCTCTGCAACATTCGGTAAATCATGGTTACCGCTTCTGCTCTGGTAATGTTTGTGTGGGGTTTAAAGCTTCCGTCGGCATAGCCTTGAATCATTTCAAGTTTGACCGCTACGGCAACGGCTTGTTTAGCCCATTCGCTGATTTCATTGCGGTCTTCAAAGCGGTCTAAATAGGGAGTGAGAAGTTCTGCGTTCAGGTTTAAATCTGTGCCGGCATAGTGCAGTGCGTTTTGGAGTATCGTTACCATCTCTTCCCTGCTGGCGTAGGCATGGGGTTTAAATGATCCATTGCTGTAGCCATTGACAATGCCTGCTTCCACTGCTGCGCCCAGTTCTCCCTTAAACCAGTCGTCTGGCTGAACATCATGGAAGAGCACCTTTTCCGGTGCGCTCTCCAAGCCAAGGGCTCGTACCACTACCGCTACCAGTTCTGCTCGGGTGATTGAGGTATCTGGGGTAAAGGTTTCTTCGCCGGTGCCGTTAATCAGAAGCTTCGACGCTAAAATCGTAATCGTTTCTTCTGCCCAGTGATTGTTAACATCGGCAAAGGTTTTCTTGTTTTCAATGACCGTGTAGGTGCTGTTGGTTCTGCGTTTAATAATAGCAGAGCTTTGCGTCCCGGTTTGTTTGAAGCGGGTCGGAACCGGAACAAAGGAGCCGTCGGGTTTTACTTCAACCCCGACCGCAAAATTGGTATTGACCGGTTTCGGCAGTTCAATGGTCCGCTCCACATAATCTCCAAAGCGGGTGACCACAAAGGTTTCGTCGCCCACCACAACTTCAATTTGGAATTTCACCGGCGTGCCCACAATTACGAAACCGGCAATTTCCGCTTGGCGGTAGGCCTCTTTGGTTTCTTCCTCGGTGGTTTGGGCGATGCTGACGTTGATTTTTGCATCACTGGCTTTGGCTCCGGTCTTTTCAAAAATGGCTTTCATGTTCATTTCCGAGGCCGGTAAGGTATACGAGGCGTAGGGGGTTTGAATCCCCAAAGAATTGCTATTTTCTGACATGGCGTCCATGAGCTTACCGCTCAATTCTACGTTGAGCGATTCCGAGCTTGGCACAACTTTGACTTGCAGGGTTGTGCCTGCATCGCTGCCGGCGACAACGTCCATCACCTTTTCTTCATCGATAGCGATATTGGTATAGGTGCCTTTCTCTTTATCGGTTTCTGTGCTGACGGTTGCCGGAATCGTAACAGTTTCTCCGTTGGCATATCCTACGCTGACGTTTCCGGTTTCGCTGGATTCTGCCGGGGTGGGTTCCACCGGTGGCTCTTCGGGTTCCTCTGGGAGAGCGGCTGTAGTTACCGTAGTGGCAAGCGTAAGGGTAGTCCAGTTGTTAAAAGCATCTTTGGCTCGCAACGTTAACGTGTAGGGGGTAGCCGGAGTGAGCCCGACGAAGTTGAAACTTAAGACATTGTCAAGACTTGCATAAAGCTTGCCGTTCAGGTCGAGGCGGTAACCCGTCACTGCTACATTGTCTTCCGCTGCCGACCAGGTTAAGGTCAGCGTGTTGGTGCCAATGTTTGTTGCAACGAGTGCGGTATTGCTTGCCCAAGTGGGGGCTTCAAAGTCGGTGCTTGAACTAGGTGTGGAGTTCGAAAGCGGTGTTACAAAGATGCCTAATCGGGTGCTGGCGTAGTAGCTGCCGGGGTTGGCAGCCGCTGCTGGGGCAGCGGCCATGGCGTAGGCAGAAAGCTCGGTGCTTCCGTCTTGCATACCTTCCTTGATTTTATGCCAATGCGCGCCATTGGAAGAGGTAAATCGGTATCCACCCGTGGTCATCATGGAGCCGGCAGTGGTGGGACTGAAAACAGGTGTGCCTGAAACATCGAAATCGCGGCCGATTTCTGCCCAGGTTTCTCCGGCATCTCGGCTTTCAAAAGTATAGGTGCCGGAAAGGGTTGTGGTGAGATAGCGAACATTGGCAACCACGATTAAATGATTGTCATCAAAGGGATCAACCGCAACAAAGTTCGGCAAAATGCTATAGTCCGGCATGCTCTCAGCAAGGTTTGGTTGCAAATTGTTCCAGCTAAGACCGCCATTGCTGCTCTTGAACAGGCTTGGCATGGCAACAGTGCTGTCGCCTTTACGCACTGCATAGATCACGTTGGTAGTACGCGCAGCCGCAACGGAGGTGATTTGCTCGTTCACTTCATAGATAGCAAGCCTTCTCCAGTTGGCGCCGCCGTCATCGGTGCGGTATAAGCCGTCGCTATTGATTCCTTCTATGTAAACACTGGCGTAAAGCGCTCTTGAAGTTCCGATTCTCTCTCCAAAGACAAGGGTATCTGCCAAGACGGCAATATAGGGCTGGTCGGGGGTCGAGCCAATTGTTGATTTGGGAAGCCCGTTATTGACTGGATTCCAGGTTAGTCCGCCATCGGTGGTTTTGTAAACGCCCCCGTAAGTAGAAACCGTATCCGTAAAGCGGGTAATGCCCACATAAACAATCAGGGGGTCATCTGGGTCCACAGCTAAGCTTCTTATGGTGGTTTGCGGTAATGCTTGGTTTCCGCTTCCCGAGGCAACAACCCAGGTCACTCCCCCGTTGCCACTCCAAAAAACTTGTGTATCGGTCGCTCCGTATAATCGACTTCCGTCCGTTGCCCAGTGTAATTTCTGTAAGGTCGTCGTACCTAGAGTAGCATCTGAAATTTTCTGCCACGTTTCGTGGGTAAAGCTTACTTCGCTGGTTTCAACTAGGCTGCCGTCCGTATTGGTGACCTTGACTGTCACTTCTGTGAGGGTCGCGTTTTCAGCAGGCGGCATGTATTTTGCGGCATAGCCATCTACCGCTGTAATCGTGCCAAGCTCTGTGTTGCCCCCAAGAATATCGTTGACGTAGCAGAGTAGATTGGGTTCCAGGGTCCCTGTTTGCTCCGCAAAATAGTAGATCTCATAGCGGTCCCCCATATTGACAATACGCCTGGGGTCCACTTGCAGCCTTAACCCCGGTTCAACAGCGCTGCTTGCTCCGCTTAGAAGAGTGCCGATTACATACCCGGTGGCTCCGGCTTTTGGAGCCAGTTTTACAGTCAGGTCAAACTTGCCATCTCGGTTCAATTCTGCGACCTTCACCTCATAGATGTATCTGCTGGTCTGCCAGAGGTCCGCTGTGTAAGTAAAGTTGCCACTTCCGTCGCCCTTCCATAGTTCTATGCTGTACAGGTTTCCGTTCGATAGTGTTTCAACGCTGGATACCAGCAGATCGAGCTTACCGTCTTCATCGGCATGGAACAATGCCTGAAGAGTACCTGGAATTGCGAAGGTAATCGGTGCTTTGAAGGTGCCATCGGCCTGGCCTTCAAACAGATAGACAGAGCCCTTGCTGACAATGAGGTCCCCGATGCCGTCTGAGGTTACATCTCCATACATGCAGTTTCCTGTAATGTCATAGGTTTCTCCCCAGGGTTTGTTTACCGGTAAGCCCGTGTATACGCCAAAGCCATCGTTCAAAAAGACTTTAATGCTCGGACCGGCATCAGGGATACCATTTAAGCCATCGTATGCCCAGTTGAACGAGATCAAATCAAGGTATCCATCTTTGTTGGGATCCCCGGTGAAGACGAAAGATCCTTCTTTCCCTTCTTTCGCATAACTACCACCGCCGGAGAATCGGCCGCTTCCGTCGTTAAGCCGGATGATTATATAGGGATCTCTACCGGTGGAAATCATATCCAATTCTCCATCGCTGTCTACATCTTCAAACAACAGAACCGGGGAAAGTAAGCCGCCCGTGGCCGGTGTAGCGATACCGTCTCGGCTACCCCAAACCTTGGTGAAATTGCCAGAACCGTCCCCTTCATAGACTCGGGTTTCGTCATGCTTACCGTCGCGATCATTGTCTTTCATCACTACTAAATCGGGGTATTCATCCCCGGTTAGTTCGGCAACCCATGATTTTTCCGGGTAGGAGATGTCGGTATCCAGTTTGTATCCTCTCAGTTGCTTCAATAAATCAAAGGTTCCGTCTCCCAGTCCGGTGTAGAAGCTGAGTCCATCTAGGTTCCGATGGGTTCCGCTAATCCATAGATCGGCAATTCCGTCACCCCCGAGGTCTTCTAACAGATAGGTTCCGTAACTTGTATTGATTCCGCTGGGTACCGGGAGGCTCATCCCCTCCACAAAGACACCGTCTGAGGCTACAGGGGTAATTGCAATTTGGGTCATGACTTTCTCATGATCACTCAAAGATTCGGCGTAAATGATAACCTTGCCGGAAGTCGGTACACGAGTAGGCGCATGGTATAGTCCGTCTTCATCAATGCTTCCCAGATCCACACCGGGCAGCTCGCCAATCGACCACTCAGCAGCTTCCGAGGCGGTAAACTGCAAGGTTCCACCGACGGTGACCTGCTTCTCTCCGGTTATAATTAGGGGTGTAGGGGTAGGCGGAAGTTGACTCGGCTTCGGTGTTACGAAAACACCGCCTCGTGTAGCAGCATAGAAGCTACCGGGGTTTGGAGCTCCCGCTGGTGCTATGCATATGGTTTGTGGGTAGAGCACGATGGTGCCTTCCATGAGTCCTTCCAGTACACTGTGCCAATGCACGCCTTCCAATTCACGGTAAAGATGGCCACCGGTAGTCATCATGACTCCAGCCGTAGTAGGGCTGAATACGGGAATACCCGATACATCGAACGCTCTGGCAATCTCTGACCAGGTTCCCCCTGCGTCTCGACTTTCAAAGATGGTAGTCTCATGTAAGGTATTACCGTTGAGTCGAAGATAACCGACCACCAAAATATGGTTTTCATTGAGGGGATCAATTAGAACGCTACTGGGTACGAAAACATACTCCGGCATACTGTCAACAACGTTTGCTTGAAGATTGGTCCAGGTAAGCCCTCCATCACTGCTTTTAAAAAGGCTGGTCAGAGGTTCGGTTGTATCGCCGCTTCGAACAGCATAGACAATACTCGCGTTGGCTGTAGCCGCTGCTGAGGGGATTTGTTCGTTACCACTATAAATGGCAACTCTTCTCCAAGTGGCCCCTCCGTCATCGGTGCGGTATAAGCCATCGGTATTGATTCCATTTAAAACCGTGCTCGCGAATAAAGCCCTTGTTGTTCCGATTTTTTCCCCAAAAACAAGGGTGTTATCCCAAATTGTAAAATAGGGGCTGTCGGGGAATCCAACAAGATCAGAGGCTGGAAGTCCGTTGTTGACCGGGTTCCAAGTCAAGCCACCATCGGTTGTTTTATAAATACCACCATAAACGGCATCGTAATCGATATAGCGCGAGATGCTTACAAAGACAGTCAGCGCATCTTCCGGATCCACGGCCAAACTGGTAATTGAAGTCTGCCGTAATTGTGGCAATGCCTGTGTTCCGCTTCCCGAGGCAGCAACCCAAGTCTCGCCCCCGTTGTCGCTACGATATACACTGGTATCGGTGGTGCCATAGAGGCGACTTCCGTCGGAAGACCATTGCAATTTTACTAACGCGAGGTTGTCTAAGGTGTAATCCGATATTTTCTGCCACAGATAATGAGTAAAGCTAACTTCGCTAGTCAAGGCTTGGCTGGCATCTGCATTGGTAACCTTGATTGTCACTTCTGTAAGGGTTTCGTTCGCTGCCGGAGGGAGGTATGTGACGGAGTAATCATCTTGCACTGTAATCGTACCCAGCTCTTCATTACCTCCGAGGATGTCATTGACATACCACAAGAGTTCTGTTTCTATGGCGCCAGTCTGTTCCACATAAAAGTGCATATAATAGCGATTCCCCATATTGACGATGTGTCTGGGGTCAGGAAACAGCCGGATCTCCGACTCAAGCGTATTGGCAATTCCACTTAAAAGAGTGCCTACTACATAGCCCGAAGCTCCGGTTTGGGGAGCGATTTTAAGAGTCAAATCATAGGTGCCGTCTCGATTCAATTCGTTGACTTTGACTTCGTGAATGGTTCGGTTGCTCTGCCAGAGTTCGGATGCGAACGAAAATCCGCCATTTCCATCTCCATTCCACAGTACTAAGTGGTAAAGGTTGCCGCTGCTTTGCATTTCAGTACGGGTGACCAGCAAATCCGGATACCCATCGCCACCGGCTTGAATGATTGTTCGTAGGTCCCCGCTGATTGCTAAAGCAATGGGGTCGTTGAAGCTGCCGTCGGCTTGGCCTTGTAAAAGATAGACCCCGCCCTTGGTAATCAGCAGATCCCCGATGCCGTCTGCGTTGAAATCGCCGTACAGACAAGTTCCTAGGGTAGCATAGGTGTCTCCCCACAGTTTTTGCAAGGGTTGTTCGCTGTAGCTGCCGTCGCGATTGTTCAAAAAGACTTTGACGCCCGGTCCTGCATCTGCCACGCCAACGATTCCGGTTGAGGACCAGTTGACTGAAATCAGGTCAAGATAACCGTCATTGTTTGGGTCTCCGGTGAAGAGATACGATCCTTCTCTGCCTTGTTTGGGGTAACTACCACCTCCACTGAAGTGTCCGTTACCGTCGTTGAACCGTATAATAATGTACGGGTCCCTACCGGTAGAGATCATATCTATATCCCCGTCGTTGTCCACATCTTCAAATAAAAGGACCGGTGAACGCACGCCTCCTGTGGCTGGAGTGGCAATGCCATCTCTGTTACTCCAAAGCCGGGTAAATTGTCCGCTTCCGTCTCCGGCATAGGAGCGGATTTCATCGTAGCCGTCGTCGTAATCATTGTCTTTCATCACGACCAGATCCGGGAATTCATCTCCGTTCAGTTCTGTGATCCACGATTTGTCGGGGAACACGATATCGGTTTCTAGTTTATATCCCTCTAGTTGCTTTGCTAAATCAAACGTGCCGTCTCCAAAGCCGGTATAATACGAAAGTCCTTCTAGGCCTCGGTGCTCTCCGCTGATCCAAACATCGGTGATTCCGTCCCCACCGATGTCTCCAAACATATAATTGCCATAGCTTGTGCCGATTCCGCTGGGCACCGGGACACTCATCCCCTCTACAAAAACGTTGTCGGAGCGAATGGGGTGAATTTCGATTTGGGTCATGACTCGCTCGTTGTTACTGTCTGCTTCGGCGTATATGCTTACTTTACCGGAGGGAGGCACCCGAGTAGGAGCACGGTAGAGACCGTTTTCATCAATACTGCCCATATAGACACCAGGCATTTCCCGAAGTGACCATGTCACCGCTTCTGAAGCAGAAAGCTGAATCGTAGCACCGGCAGCAACTCGCTTCTCCCCGGTGATTGCCAAAGGGCCAGAGCTGGTAAGGGGGCCAGATTGCAGAATACAGCCACTGGCGCCGACCGCGACAAACGTGTTGTTCCCATAGGCAACCCCGCGTAGAGCTTTATACGGGGACGCGGTATAGCGGTTAGTCCAGGTCAGTCCGTCTGCAGAAGTGAGTATTTTTTCGTCCTCGGTCACGGCAAGAATCGTGTTTCCGTCTGTGGCAAGATCGCGAATGCTTTTTGTGGGCTGTTCCAAGCAAGTCCAATTCACAGCATCGTCCGAAAGAAAAAACGCACCCACATTATTTCTTTGTCCCACGGCAATATATTGGGTTCCGGTATACAGAATATTATAAATGCTGGCGGAAACCCCTGCATCTGCATAGGTGCCATTGATCATCCAATAATCCTTGCCAAAGGCTGAAACGTAGGTGTTTTTGTTACCCATGGCAATGAACTCATTGTCCCCATAGGCAATGGCAAAAATCGCATCGGAGCTATCCAACCACCCGCGGTTCGCCATCTTCCATTCTGCCTTGTTTTCAGAGTAATAAACATTATAGTCACTGGAGGCTACCACCACGTTGTTGCCAAAAGCAACATTATATAGAGGCTTAGCAAAATTGCTAACATCGGTAAAGGGTTGAAGCGTCCAATTCATACCATTGGTAGAGGTCAATACCAAGCCGTCTTGCCCGACCGCATAAAAGGTAGCGTAAGCTTCCACATAGGTAACAGCATAGATTTGTTTATTAAAGTGCTGCGTCACCGCTGTCCAAGTTTCACCGGTAGCAGAATACAAAATCAAATCCCGCCAGGTTCCCGCATTGTTTTCGGCTCCTACTGCCACGAACATGTTGTTACCATAGGCAACGTCTTTTAGATCATAGTTCGTGTTTTCTCCGTTACGTAAAGTCCAGGTGTCTAGACCCCCATTCACGGCAGCCTCCATAATTGGGCTCACACAGACCGACCCGATTAAAAAGAGCATCATGGTTAAGAATCCGAGTTTCCACCAAATTCGCTGTTTCATCTTATACCCTCCTCAAACTTTAGCAACAACCGTTATCTAATTCTTCCAATCATTATACGTTATAAAAAGTTCGATATTTCTCCAATGCTTACCTTCCACGAAACAATAAAATCACTTGAAAAAATACAAAAAAAGAAACACCGATCCTCGCTAAGCAAAAAGCCGAGTCTTTAGCAGTAGCTAAAGACTCGGCTCACTTAATTTTTCCTTGCTTCAATTACTTCGTAACAAATTCAATGGGGATGACCACCACATTGCGGTCACTGCCATCCTTCATACTGACCTCATAGACCTCCAATGTACCATATCCGGAAGCGGTTGCAGGATACTCAAGAGCCACATCAAAGGTTCCGTGTGCCGGTGCTCCGTCTGAGGACATGGTTTGACTCTGTACTAAGACATTGCCATTGGCATCTTTTAACCGGTAACTGACCATCGCTTCAAACACCTGAGCTACTCCCTGAATATGAAGCGGGCTGGTCACCGTTTGACCGGGCACCGGGGAGGTGACCCAAATGGCAGGTGCATACACAGGGGTGAGATCGCGTTGGAAGGGTTGGATTGAGAGATCGATATGACCCCACCAACCCATGGCGTTCTCGGCGGAACCTTCCACAAAGAACTGCACTTGCTCAATAGACGGGAACTCGGTGAGCGTGTTGACAATGCTGGCAATACCCAATGCTTCTGCGGTGGAACCCACATTTGCATTGAGAACCTCTTGGGAAAAATCAATCGTAGCTAGACCGTCTTTTATGGTCAGCCCTAAGATTTCTGTTCCTTCGGGCAGAACACGATACGCTCCCTCGGTCTGAGGAGTGCCGGAAATCAACTCGTTCAAAGCGGCTCGAGCAATGCCTGCGCTTTTTTCTACAATATGCACTTCTCGCACCAGAATCATGTCGTTGGTGGTGGCTTTAATGTAATAGACGGCCACATTCATGGTCTGTTTGGCAAAAGCACGGCTAATCGTTACCAAGGCTTCGGCTCTGGTGATTGGGGCGTCCGGTAAAAAGCGACCGTCGGGATACCCGAGCATGATTTGAGCATCTGCTACATTTTGCACTGCCCGTTTGCTCCAAGCGGCAATCGTTTCTGCATCACTAAACGGCAGTGGATTTTGGGTCAGACCAAGTAGATTGAGACGGTTAATGATCACAGCGGCTTCTTGACGCGTAATCTCCCCTTCCGGGTCGATGGTTCCGTCTGGGTAGCCAAACACATAGCCTGCAGCGGTTGCTTTAGCGATTACAGGGGCATACCAAGCGTTGCTGGGGACATCGGTGTACGTTATGCTACTCTCCTTGGTGAAGGCGTAGATGTTGTTGGTCCATGCAAAAAATTCAGCGCGGCTAATCGAGTTTTCGGGTTTAAAACTGCCGTCGGGGTAACCTTGAGCAATTCCGGATGCTATGGCTTGTGCAATGGCATCTTTCGCCCAGCTTGTATCGTAGTCATGAACTAGGGTTTCAGCAGATGCTATGGGTGCTAGGGTGAAGACAAGGGAGAGAGACAGGATCAAGAGACAGAATTTCTTATTGATCCGTTTCATAATGAACTCCTTTCTTGTAGATACTATGCAAATATTCTTTGCCACGAAATCGTTCGGTCCTGCGTTCTAGGCTGTCGGTAAAGCCCAAGGACTTCACCAAAGCCGAAGAACCTATGTTTTCTTCATAGATGCAAGCGGTGACCGTGTTGAGTTGAAGCGTGGGAATGATGTAATCTAACATCGCTTTGACTGCTTCTTTGCCAAAGCCTTTTCCCCAGTATGCCGGCTGAAGGTCATAGCCGATTTCGCAGGTTCGGGCTTCGGGTTTCCAAATGTGAAAGCCTAAGGTGCCAATTTTATCGTTATTCTCTTTTAACCGGATGATCCAACGGTGCGCTGTGATTTTCTTCTGTTGCGTATACATTTGAACGATCTCGAGTGCGTCTTGGAGTGCTTGGGTGGGTTCTGCATCGAAAAGATAACGGTTGACATCGTCATTGGAAAATTGCTGAAATATGAAATCAACATCGTCCTCTGAGATGCATTTTAGGATGAGGCGGTCGGTTTCAAGGTCGTGTAGGATCATGGTTACCTCCTTGGTAGGATCTACGTTAAGTCTGCAATAAATGAATAGTCTTCACTACGTAAGCAAAAGCTTCGGGATCTAACCTTCTTAATGATGACAATACTGCGTATTTTGAGTTTGAAATGTTCTCTTGTGCATAAGGTAAAAAATCTTCAATTCTCTCGAACTCGGTTTTTGTCAAAATGCATGCTGCCATATACATAACTTTGCAAGCCATTTTTGCAGCAGTTTCCCGATTAAATCTCTCACTATAAATATGAAAAGTAATCCCCTGTATCCCCTTCAGAAACAAAGTGTATTGTTCTTTTTTGTAGTTCCCGCGTCCAGCGACACACGCAGCAGCCTCGATCGTATCTTCCAAGACTTCCTCTTCCGTTGTGCTTAAACTGCGATAAGTCATCTCGGTTTTAACTGTGGAAATATATGAACTATATACATCGTTGAAATCATCACAGACATCTATAAGAGTAGCAATATCATACATTTGCTTCAGAATTTCAACTTCTTTACCTACACCAAATTGAATTCCGGTAGTGTAAGGAGCAAATGCTGTAAGTTTATCTCCAAGGATACAATTGGCACTTGGCATGTAAACATTCGAATATGGATCGTGGGTGATTAAAAAATCGTGTGTTATTCTCTTTTGTATTAATTTACTATAATGATGATCTTCGTATACAATGTCGAGTAAGATATAGAATGGTCTTTTCGAAATTGGAGAATCATAGGTATACTTATAATGCTGCTTTACGATATTGTTCTTCCCCATACGATTTTGTTGCTCTAGAGAAATGAACGGAAATATCTGTGCTGCTCTCTCAAGGTAGGGCTGAACATTGGTTCCGGGCTTTACGATAATATCAATATCCGTCGATAATCTCCTCGGTGTTTTCAATAACAGCATTAAACATGTACCACCTTTGAATATAAAAGGTAATCCTGCTACTGCTAATGCTTCTAATAAACCGAATGCATAAATACATCTTTCAAGAATAGTATGATCAACTCGGACATTTCCTTTGATTCTCATGATGTGTTCTAACGTGAAATTCTCTCTAGATAGCAATTACTTAACCTCCACAACAAGCTCTGCATCTGTTTCTTCTGTTAAAAAGGCATAGATTTCTCTGGCTTTATTTCTTCTTTTAGCATAACGAAACATACTTGTTTGGTTTATATTGTACTTTCTGAACATCTCACTTACTGCATCAGGAAAATCTGCTGGGGACAAAATGTGAAACAAACTTTTATTAGCAAAAAGATCTACAATAATTTTTTCCAAAAGCACATTATGAACATAAGGTTTCCCTTTTGGAGCTTCTGTAATAAGACGATTGATGATTACGGAGTCATGCTCTCTGTATAAGAGCAATTGCTCAGTGGTTGGCATTAACAAAACACTAGTACTCTGCAAAATTTCTCTTAGAGAATGAAATACAACTTCACACCCAATTTTTTCGATTTCAACAAAAATAAGATTATTCCCGAGCTGATGATTTAAGAACTCGTTAAGCCAGATGAGTTCCCATATCCGATAATCCATTAGTGGAAACTTAGTCTTCATAAACTCGATTATCTTTTCAGCAGTGGAAGAATACACATTTCTGTATTGCCTTTTCAGTTTTGCTTCGTCTGCTTTTATATATAGATTTCTTCCAACCCTCAGAATAGATTTTCTCTTGAGCATTTTTCCTATGTGGTAACGCAGTTGGGTTTCTTTTACCAAATGATCTGTATGCTCAGCAACTTGATAGATCTCTTGTCTCGTATAAACTTCATCCTTCATGCCCACCCTCCTTGTCTTTTCGGCAAATTATGATTTTTTTGCCGTTATGGCTTTACGATACCACTCAAGGGGCCAAAAGTCAACAGCCGTATCGGCAATTATCATAATTATTGCCGATACGGCTGTGGTGGGTTTAGCATTCGCCTCCCTCGTACACAACTCGATTTGCTCCTCCGTGATCCAAATACATACGTTCTCTACGCAATAGATCTTCAGCTTCGGTGTCATTGGGGTAAAATGAAAGGTAAAGTTTCAAGAAAAACACGGCTTCTTCGTGGCTTCTGGCACAGACCATATTGAAGACCAGATTGATCAATTCGTCTTGGTCTACACTGATGCCTGCCGGTGGGTTGGCAAAGAGTTCTTTGGCGGTTTTGGTTACCGCGTCGTAACCCCCTTGTAGATATGCATCGCATAATAAAATCGTCCATGAGACATCTCCGACCGAATAATCGTGCCCGGTGATTTCTGAGGCAAGCGCATGGTTAATCTGCTTTCTGCTGTAGGATTCATCGTTCGACATCATCACCGCAGCTTTGTTCAACTCAGGGAAGAACATGAAGAAGTCGGTCCAGCCAAAGCCCATACCGCCATGGCTGACAACCTTTTCTCCTTCAAAATGGCCCAACATCCAACCCAACCCCATTTTTTCATAAAAGGGCGGTGGCCTTCGCGTGGCAACGGCTGTCCAGAGCAAGTCCAGCGAAGCTGCGGAGACGATCTTTTTGCCATGCATCGTGCCTCGGTTGATCAAGAATTCTCCAAAGGTTAGCATGTCGTTCAAGGTGGAGTGCAGAGAGCTGGCCGGAGAGTCGCCGCGGTGATTCGGATAGTTTTGGTTGACCTTCATGGCCGGTGTACGCAAGTGTGGAAGTGCAAGACGGTTCTTTGGCACATCGCTTAAAAGAAACGTGCTGTCTTTCATGCCAATGGGCTGCAGTAAAAACTCTTTTAGATAGGTTTCAAAAACCATACCGGTTTGTTTGGCGATAATGTCCCCTAAGATACTATAACCCAGATTGCTGTAGTATAATTTGGTCCCGGGTTCGCTGCGCAGTTGTAACTTTGCCATGGCGCGGACGAATCGCTCCAGTGCGTCGTCGTCGGTTTCGGGGTTTTCCATGAGTGTGCTGTATTCATCTTCATCAATATCGGGCATGCCGGACATGTGGCCTAACAACATGCGGAGGGTGATCTTGCGGAAACGCTCATCATCCAGTTTAAAATAAGGCAGGTAGGTTACCACGGTTTCATCCAACTCAAGAAAGCCACGCTCCACCAATTGCATAATAGCGAGCGCGACAAAGCTTTTACTGATTGAAGCGATGCAAAAAATCGTATGCTCGTCTACCTCGGCGGGTTTATCTATGCTTTGTACACCCAGTGTTTGTTTATAGGTCAAACCGTTTTCATCTACAATGCCAACGGCTAAACCAGGAATTTTCCACTCTGTAAATATTTGCTGAATCGTTGTGTTTATTTTCTCTGTTTTCATAAAAATCTCCCCTCCTTTGTAGGTTAAGAATACTGCTATTCCCAATATTTGTCAACAAAAGGGATTTGTGCTTTATTTAACGAATTATGTTTTTTATAAATAGAGAGGGAGAGGATGTTATGAAACGATTTCGATTATTGCTGCTCGGGGTATGTGTTCTATTGATAATGTCAGCTTGTTCCCAAACCAAATGGAATGAAGTTGACGTCAAAGAGTTCAACTGGCAGCCATTTATGTGGCTCCCTTACGAATTTAGCAATAAACTCTATGATAAAGCAGCAATGTTTTTACCGATTCAATTTGAAGATTCCGAAAAAACATATTGGATGCAACTGGACACTGGATCCTATAGCCAATTCGATGGAATCACCTTCGATTGTGTAAATCCAGCTCATAAAATCATTCAGACCAATTCCTCTTATAACATAGTAAGATTCAACGGAAAAATCGCTGGCTATGAAACCCAAAATGCCAAATTTGTTTCAAAGAAAGATTGGGGGGGAATTATAAAAGAATCCGATCAATGGATAAACATCGGTACCTTAGGTATGGATTTCTTCCTAGATAAGATTCTCGTTATAGATTTTCCCAACAGCAGATTGGCCATTGTCACTTCTGGAAGCCTGTTACCAACGGAAATTACTAAGGATGTCACATACTACCCTGCAGAAATGATCATTAACTTATTCTCAATAAGTCTTACAGTAGAAGACTCTTCACTCAAGGCTGCCTACGATACCGGCTCAAGTATTTTTCCATTGATTCTCAATAAAGATCAATGGCAACAGCTTACCGGTCGAGATGGGACCGAACCCGAAAATATCGTTCTGGATGTACCGGCTTGGGGAAGCAGCTTCATCGCAATTGGTGCACCTGCACAAGAAGAAATGTTCTTATCGGATTTGTCACTAGGAAACCCTGAAGTTTATTACAGAGAAGATAAGCCCGATTGGTTTAAAGGCTCTGGAATTGACGTGATCATGGGAAATGAACCCTTTTATGATGACTCTATCGTGATTTTAGATGGAATTAACATGAGGTTTGGTTTGGTAAAGGTGAAATAAAAGATAGTGATGTATCCCGTTCTTGATTTCTATGCTCATTTGGATTTCAAAAAAAGCATAAAAATCAACTTCCCCTTGACTTTTATGCTTGTTTCATTTATGATATGAGCATAAAAATCAATGGAGGTGGGTTACTTGGCTTTGCCCAATGACTTATATACACTTTTTAAGGAAAATGGCGGTATCGTCACTACCGCTCAAGCGAATGCAATTGGAATTTCTAATGAACGCCTGCGCCTATTAGTTCAGTCAAACGACTTGGAGCGCGTAAATTTTGGTGTTTACATTTTGCCTGACGAGTTTATTGATAAAATGTATATCACCCAAATTCGACGACCGCAAATCATTTATTCACACGAAACAGCGCTATACCTACATGATATGACCGATCGTGACCCGTTAAATTATTCAATTACTGTTCCCTCTGGTTATAATACTACCAAATTGCGAGCTGAGGGTTTAAAAGTGTACACCATTAAACGCGATTTGCATCGACTAGGTATAACTGAGCTTAAAACCGCATTTGGTCAAAGTGTGATTTCTTATAATTTGGAACGTACCGTATGTGATTGTCTTCGAAACCGAAACCAAATGGACCTTAGCATTTTGACCGATGCTATGAAACGTTATGCGAAACGAAAAGATAAAAACCTACATTCATTGATGCAGTATGCAGAAATCTTCAAGGTCACGAAACCACTTAGAAGTTATTTGGAGGTACTCTTATGAAAACAGCTACTCAATTGAAACATTGCTGTTATTGAGGAAAGCAGTATTATGCTTGATCTTTGGGAAAGATATCGAAAAAATTATAGTTATGCTACCGTAATCACCTGGGAAATGGTGATAGATGCAGTAAAATCGGTTTTAAAACTCTAGGCTCTATTCTACTTTACAATCAACATCTTGAAATAAGGATCTGGAAAACCCCATAAAAAAAGCAGAGCCAACACAAACGTTGACTCTGTTTTGTCGCCTTATCCTCTCTTCTTCACCGCAACCCAAACTTCACTGTAAGCATAATTGCTCTTATTGGGGTCCATTTTGGTAAACGAGAATGTAGGGGCTTTAACCAACTCGTAATTGGAACTTGGGAGCCACTCCGCATAGACACTGGCCATGGTATTTTGCAGTGTTGCCGGGAAAGGTCCTTCATTGGGAAACACTGCCCAGGTTTGAGCCGGTACCGGAACAACTTCCAACTGTTCACCCGCTTTGTCGTGTGTGCTTAGAACACCAATCAGATGGGTTAGCTCGCCTTCTTCTTTTAGGAAATCGGCATCGGCTTCATACGAAGCACTAATGATTTCATGCGGTTCCACATTTTGCAGGGCACGCATTTCTTTACGCTGCTCCGGGGTAATGCTTTGCGCCAGCTTCACAATCTCCTGGTTGACTCCTTCAAATTGCATGGGTACACGCCTGCTCACCCCCACAAAGTTGAAAGCCGCTTTGTCAATAACCTTGTAATCCATAGTAACGCCACCTAGTATAATAATGTCATAGCCAATAAGACTGGCTATGCAGGTTTCAAAGC
>CAYRNW010000030.1:0-30701 GCA_964425745.1 uncultured Eubacteriales bacterium
TTCCCATCCCGAACACGGCCGTTAAGCCTTCCCACGCCGATGGTACTTGAGGGGCGACCCTCTGGGAGAGTAGGTAACTGCCGGGCAAACTAAAAAAGCAGAACACACATTCACTTGTGTGTTCTGCTTTTTTATAGCTGCTTCTTTACTTTCCCTGTTTAGATTGTTATACTAAAACTATTCTATAATTCGGGAGGCGAAAAAATGATTGAAATCTCAAGAGAACATGTTGTAGGAGTTCTGCATGATCAAAACCCGCCGGTAGCGCATTGTAATAGCGGTGAAACCGTCGCTTTTTTTACACGAGATTGTTATGATGACAGTGTTATTTCTGAAACCCATGATCCATTGGCTCGGAAATTCGCAAATCCTGCAACCGGACCACTTTTTGTTCGCGGAGCCGAACCTGGTGATATTCTAAAGATTGAGATATTAGAGATTGAATTAGCTCCAACAGCTGTCATGAGAACCTCTGTGACCGATGGTGGTCTCACAGGAATTATTCAAGAGCGAGAAGTTAAAATCTTTGCGATTGATCAAGACAAGATCCGCTTTGATCAGCATTTGGTTTTAAAAACAGATCCTATGATCGGCGTTATTGGAACTACTCCAAGAGACGGAGATCAAGTGCCAACCGATACTCCTCGGGAACATGGTGGCAATATGGATTGCCGCTTGATTCAAAGCGGTAGCATGCTATATTTACCAGTCAATACCCCGGGTGCCTTGCTGGCAATGGGCGACCTTCATGCATTAATGGCAGACGGTGAGGTTTTAATCTGCGGAATGGAAACTAGGGGCAAAGTTACCGTACGAGTTCATGTTTTGAAGGACGTTCAGTTACCAACACCTTTTCTGGTAACAGGCTCAGAAGTCATGACAATTCAATCGGCAGAGACGCTGGATTCAGCAGCACGATTAGCAAGTGAACAATTGCATCAGTTCATTATGCAGGCATGCAAGCTCAAGATTAACCAAACCGGTATGCTAATGTCCCTGTTGGCGCATATGACAATCTGTCAAGTTGTGGATCCTCTAAAAACCGTGCGTATGAGTTTCCCTATTAAAGTTTTGGAACAATATGGGTATCGGTTGCCATAATCCTATTGGATTATAAATTATTCCAAAAGAAAGAAGAGATGGATATGTATTTTTTTATGAACGACTACAGTGAGGGTGCACATCCACAAGTTATGAAAGCACTCTTGGAAACCAACATGAAACAGACAGTTGGTTATGGATTAGATGATTTTTGTTCTGCAGCAGCTCAATTGATACGTCAAAAAACAGGCGCCCCCCAGGCGGCAATACATTTTTTTGTTGGAGGAACTCAAGCAAATTTAACCTCCCTCTCTGCTTGGCTTCGACCTCATCAGGCGGTAATTGCAGCGAAGACGGGTCATATCTTTGTTCACGAAACCGGTGCTATCGAAGCAACGGGTCATAAGATTCTTACAGCCGATACGCCTGATGGAAAACTGACACCTGCGCTGATACTTCCCTTGTTAAACCAGCATCAAGATGAGCATATGGTACAGCCAAAGATTGTATTTATCTCCAACGCAACTGAAGTAGGAACGATTTATAAACTTCAGGAACTAAAGGATCTTTACGAGTTTTGTCAACAGCACAATCTTTGGTTATATCTAGATGGTGCACGATTAGGTACCGCACTTACGGGACGAGGTAATGATGTTAGAATCGAGGATCTAAGCAAGGTTACCGATGCATTCTATATTGGAGGCACAAAAAACGGGGCCTTGTTTGGTGAAGCTCTGGTTATTGTAAACCCCATTTTACAAGAAGATTTTCGATATATGATTAAGCAAAAAGGGGGCTTACTGGCAAAGGGCCGTCTATTAGGAGTACAATATTTGGCGTTGATTCAAGATGAATTGTTTTTCCGCATTGCCGCGCATGCCAATGCTATGGCAGAACGATTACAAAACGGCCTAAAACAATTGGGATTCGATTTTTTAAATGAATCGGCTACGAATCAGATTTTTCCTATTGTTTCAAATCAGCTCTTAGAGCAACTCCGCGATATCGCTCGCTTTGAAGTTTGGGGTCCTCATAACGAAACTCACTCCGTCATACGGTTCGTTACTTCATGGGCTACCGAAGAGGCGGCAGTGGAAGAGTTCTTAGAAATTGTTAAAGGGTTGAGCAAAGAGTAAACTTAAGCTTGGAAAGGAATGTAACGATGAATAATCAAGACTTCCTAATCCTCACAGCATCACTCGTTGTCTTAGTCATGGGAAGTTTGCTGCTGTTTTATTGGTTTCTTCAAAAACAAATGAGATTATGGGCTCAAAATGAAAACAAGTTCCGAGAAATGATACGGAACGAATGGGTACAACAAGATCGCGATGCTCGAATAGAAATACAGTCGAGTCTGCAGAACTCTTTTACATCGTTTAGTCAACTCATCTCTCAGGGGCAACAGCAAATTAACGATTCTACCGATAAACGATTAACAGAATTGAATGAGCAATATCGTCAACGCAACGAGGAGTTGCATCGTCAAATTAGTTCGTTTGTCATACAAACTCAACAACAATTGCAAGATTTACAACGTAATGTTCAAGAGCAGGTTCGATCCATGAGGAGTGAAAACCAGCAGCAACTGGAGCTAATCCGTCATACTGTTGATGAGAAGTTACAGAAGACGTTAGAAGATCGCATTGGCCAATCCTTTCAACTGGTCAGCACCCGATTAGAAGAGGTTTACAAAGGATTAGGTGAAATGCAGACGTTAGCTTCTGGAGTAGGGGATTTAAAGCGCGTCTTAACCAATGTGAAAACTCGAGGAATGTTAGGGGAATTGCAACTAGCAGCGATTTTGGAGCAGATTCTCGCTCCGGAGCAATATGGAAGCAATGTCCAGGTTTATCCTAATGCAAGCGAACGGGTGGAATTTGCAATAAAACTACCTGGGGATGGTCAAGAGGAAATCTGGTTACCGATCGATTCCAAATTCCCGGTTGAAACCTATCAGTTATTATTAACTGCTTATGAAAGCGGTGCTGTCGATCAGGTCCAAAGTATTGGAAAGGAGTTTGAACAAGAGATTCGTGCTTTTGCAAAGATGATTCATGATAAATATATTCGGGTCCCGTACACAACTGGGTTTGCCTTAATGTTTTTACCCATTGAAGGTTTATATGCTGAAATTGTTCGAAGAGGTATGATTGAAAGTTTGCAAAGGGATTATCAAGTCAACATTGCAGGTCCTACAACGATGGCTGCTTTTTTGAATAGTATTCAAATGGGATTCCGAACATTGGCGATACAAAAACAATCGGGGGAAGTGTGGAAAACCTTAGGGAACGTCAAAGCAGAATTTGAGAAATTTGCCGAAGTATTAGGGGCTACTCAGAAGAGACTCGACCAGGCACGCGATGAATTAGATAAGCTTGTAGGAGTTCGAACCCGTGCGATCCGTAGCCGGCTCAGAGAAGTTGAGTCCTTTTCAGAAGAAGATTCCAAGAGGCTACCTATGAAGGAGATCATTCAACCCTTACAGGATGAACAGAAATAAGGAAAAACAAAGGAGGCTTTCTAATGAATCAAATCATTCAGAACATGCTAGACCGCAGAAGTAGTCGCGCTTTTCGAGTAGATCAATTGAAAGAAGAAGAATTGCAAGCGATCTTAATTACCGGATTAGCAGCACCGAGTGCAAACAACTCCCAACCTTGGCATCTAACAGTCATTCAAGACCAGGAGATTTTGAACTGGATTGTGGAAAAGAACAAAGAGAAGATGAGACAATCCGATAATCCGGAAGTGGTTAAAAGAGGAAATGATCCTAGTACTCACAACTTTTATCATGCACCAACAGTGATTATTTTGTCAGCTGATCAGTCACGCGCGTATGGTAAATTCGACTGTGCAATCGTGACCACTCAAATGGCTTTAGCCGCGCACAGTCTTGATATAGGTAGTTGCATCATTGCTTCCTTTATGCAGGCCTTTGTCGGAGAACAATCTCAATTGCTGATTGAAAAATTAGCAATCCCGCAAGGGTTCCAACCTGTTGTCTCTCTGGCTTTAGGCTATAAAATCGGTGATCTCCCTCCCGCTAAACCCAGAAAAGAGAATACTGTAACATATCTTCGATAACCAGAGAAAACCATCGGTCCAATAGATCGATGGTTTTTTTGAAGGGTTTTTGGATAATTATCTTGAATTGTAAAAGCAGATTACGGAGAGGATGTATACAAAGTGAAAATAGGATTAATAGGACTCCCTTTGGTGGGGAAAACAACTTTATATAATCTGCTTACCAACAGCGATGCTTCAACGTCGAAGTTTTTGACTGGAAAAACGGAGCCAAATTTAGGCATGGCCAGAGTTCCTGATTTGCGAATTGATTGGTTATCTAACTTGTTCAAACCAAAGAAGACGATCTATGCTCAAATCGAAACTACAGATCTTCCCGGCTTAAGTCACGCTAGTGACTCCGGGAGTAATGCTTTCTTGCATAATATACGTCAAGTGGATGCTCTGGTGCATGTGATTCGTGCTTTCAAAGCAGACGATATTGAACATGTCGATGGTAAGATTGATCCCTATCGAGATTTCAATAATGTGAATGCAGAACTACTTCTAGCGGATATGGATTTTGTAGAAAAAAGGCTCCAACGCATACAAACCGGGAAAAAAATAACAGCGGAACAGAAATTGGAGCAAGAAGCACTGTTGAAGTATCAAGAAGCCTTGGAAGAGGAAAGACCTTTATCTGAGGTTGTTTTGACTGAATCCGAAGCAGAATCGATTAAGCATTATGCATTTTTTACAAATTTACCGCAACTGATTGTGGTAAATGTCGATGAGTCTCAATTCAAATCCGGACAATACCCAAATCAAGATCAACTTGAAGAAGCGGTTAAACAGAAAGGGTATGGCTTTCTGGTCTTATGTGCCGAAATGGAAAATGAAATTGCTCGACTACCCGAGGAAGATCAAGCACTTTTCATGGAGGATCTAGGAATTGAAGAAGCCGGAACCTATCGTCTTGCTAGAAGCATGTATGAACTTGTGGGTTTGATTTCATTCTTTACGGTTGGAGAAGATGAAGTTCGTGCCTGGACCATTGATAAAGATCTCGAAGCCAAAAAAGCCGCCGGAAAAATACACAGTGATTTAGAAAGAGGTTTTATTCGTGCCGAGGTGGTCGCGTATCACGATTTATTCCAGTTGGGAACCATGAATCGTTGTAAAGAGAAAGGATTATTGCGTCTAGAAGGGAAGGAATACAAAGTAAAAGACGGAGACATTTTGAACATCCGGTTTAATGTATAAAAAATATGGAACATTGGAGGGACAAAGATGCGAGTAAAAGCAAATGAGGGTACGATGATTCGTAAGGAACGATTAAAAGATGGAGTAGGGTTTGTGGACATGCGTCAGCTCATGACACCGGAAGAGTTTGCAGGCACTGGCCGTTTATTCAACGTGATGACTCTGAAACCAGGTCATTCGGTAGGGGACCATCTTCATGAAGGAGATTGGGAAGCCTATTACTTTTTATCGGGCAGCGGTCATTACGATGACAACGGTACGATTTATCAAACAGAACCCGGAGATTTTTTCTTGTGCAAAGATGGAGAAAGACATTATTTACTCAATAATGGAAAAGAAGACCTTGTGTTTTTAGCGTTAATTGTTTATTCTAAGTCGAACCAATAATTTTTCAAGGAGGTTTTATTAATGGGACTCATTCGTGCAGCTTTTTCTGTTCTTAGTAGCAGCATTTCTGATCAGTGGTTAGAAGTTATTGAACCGGATTCTATGAGTGATTCTACGGTGATGACCAGTGGCGTTGTCGCACGTCGCAATGATAAGAGAAATCTGAATCGTAATGCTACAGAAGGCACCATTTCCGAGGGGTCGGTGATTCATGTTTATCCGAACCAATTCATGATCCTCTTAGATGGGGGTCAAATCGTGGATTATACGGCCGAGGAAGGTTATTATACTTTTAATCAACTGACCAATCCTTCGCTTTTTAGTGGTGATTTTGGTGATGTATTAAAGGATACTTGGAATCGAGTCAAATTCGGTGGTATGCCGGCGGGTAAGCAGAAAGTTGTCTACA
This sequence comes from uncultured Eubacteriales bacterium, assembly GCA_964425745.1. GTDB lineage: Bacteria > Bacillota > JAAYKD01 > JAAYKD01 > JAAYKD01 > CALCNS01. The sequence goes on from CAYRNW010000030.1 coordinate 6,104, forward strand.
TCAATACACAAGAGATCAAAGGAATAAAATTCGGCACTCGAACCCCAATCAATTATTTTGATAATTTTTACAATGCAGAATTATTTCTTAGAGCTCATGGAACCTACTCGATTAAGGTACACGATCCAATTCTGTTCTATACAGAAGTCATTCCAAGAGATAAAGATAAAGTTGATATTGAAGAAATCAATCTTCAATATTTTTCGGAGTTCATGTCTGCATTACAAGCAGCCATCAACAAAATGTCAATGGAAGGCATCCGGATTTCTTTTGCACCTTCTAAGAGTGTTGAGCTGAGTCGTTATATGGCTGATATTCTTGATGCAGAGTGGAGAGCAAATCGAGGATTTGAAGTGCAATCCGTAGGTATTTCCAGTATCTCTTATGATGAAGAATCGACAAAACTGATTCATATGAGAAATCAAGGAGCAATGCTGAGCGATTCGGGGATTCGAGAAGGATATGTTCAAGGAGCTATTGCACGAGGATTGGAGTCTGCCGGTTCGAATCCTTCTGGAAGCATGGCAGGATTCATGGGCATAAACATGGGGAATCAAACTGCAGGCGGTTTTGCAGCTGCAGCTTCTCAAGCAAACCAACAAAAGCAAGAGATATCTCAGACTTCCCATCCAACTCCTGCAGCGGAATGGGTTTGTTCTTGCGGGAATCATAATACAGGAAAATTCTGTTCCGAATGTGGAAAAGCGAAACCGGAAGTGGCCTTTTGCCCAAATTGTGGCAATCCCTTGACGAATAAATCAGCAAAATTCTGCCCAGAATGCGGAAAACCATTAGCATAGTTGCAAAGGCAGAGGGTAGAACCTCTGCCTTTTAGTGAAATGTTAAAAAAGGAGAGTTCGCCGATGAAATTTTTACTCGTTCATGGAAGCCCCAGATTAAACGGTAATACAGCCACAGCGATGAAGACAATCATGCAAGGCTTACGAGAATCTATACCGGCTGAAGATATTCAATGGATTGAAGCAGCGAAAATGCGCATCCAAGGTTGCCAAGCATGTAACTCATGTAGAAAGAACGGTGGTTTTTGCATCCATTCCGATGACACAAATAAGGTAATTGGGGCTGTTGCAGAAGCGGACTTCTTAATTGTAGGAACTCCGGTTTATTATTGGGGGGTTTCCGCACAATTGAAACTGATTATTGATAAATTTTACAGTAAGAATACGATATTCAGAGAGACAGGGGAAAAACGATTTGGCTTAGTAACGGTTGGCGGGGCTGAGTTGGAGGATCCACAATACAATCTTATTGATAATCACATGGATTGTATCTGCGAATATTTGCATTGGCGACATGTCTTTACCAAGAATATTTCGGCCTATGATCTAGGCGAAGTGGCAAACCAAACAGACGTTATAGAAGAATTAGCAAACCTAGGCCGTCATTTAGGCCACCATCATCATCATGAGTGAAAAAATAAACACAAGAAGAGCGATTTCGGAATTTTCCCGAAATCGCTCTTCTTGAATACTATACTATTTCAGATGTTGGTCGAAAAATTCAATCATTTGTGGGAAAGCATCTAACCAAGTTTTACGCCAACGGAAGGTGTGGTTTTCTCCCGGATAGTAGACTGCTCTAAAGTCTGCACCTCTTCCAAGCGTGACACAGTCGCGTACTAGCTTATCCTGTTGAGTGATGTCAACATTGGGGTCAGCTGTTCCTTGCAAGCTTAACAACGGTCTCGATAAATTTTTCTTGTAGGTGCAAGGGGAGCCTTTTGCCCAAAGCTCAGGGGTCTTTTCCATATCCCCTAAGAAATAAGGATCCCCATTATAATTACCATATTGATTGCGCATCCAGAATCCCCACTGAGCAATATCCCACAAGCCGGCAATATTGATTCCACAAGCGAACATATCAGGATACTGTGTCATAGAGTGTAAGGTCATGTACCCTCCATAACTGAGGCCATAGACTGCAACCTTATTTCCATCGACGTAGTCAAGATTCTTCAAATATTTACCTGCGTTAATAATATCGATCGTGTCATCTTGCCCTTTTACCTTCCATAAGCCATGCTTAAATGTTCTGCCATAACCAATACCTCCACGGAAATTGGGAGAAAGCACAACATAGCCACGGCTTGTTAATAATTGGTTGAAGGCATAAAAAAGTGCATACGTTGAAGAAGGATGCCAACTTCCGCGCATTTGACGTGCAGGTCCCCCGTGCACCCAAACAATAGCGGGGTATTTTTTTTGCGGATCAAAGTTTTGGGGCAGATAAAGAAATGCGTCGATTGGCCAATCTTTGGCTCCCGGATATTGGATGAGTTGGCTTTTTACGAGCTTTGAACTGAGCCCTTCCGGCATTGAGAAAGTGAGTTGCTTTGATGTGTTGGTTTTGAAATCATATACCCATAAATCCCCGTTTTTCTCTTGATCGCAATGGGTATAAACAAATTGAGTTCCTTTCGGTGAAAAAACGGGGGCAAGATTTGTTACCGGAAGGTCAATAACACATGATTCTTTGTTGTGAACAAGGTCATAGTGCCAAATATGCCGCTCAACTCGATTTTTTCGATTACTCGCATACAGAAAAGAAGTTCCGCTCGGTGACCAGGTGACTTTGTCGCCGGCTTGACCATAATCTTCGCAACTGCCAAAGGTCTTCTGTTCTAAGGTTTTTGCTTCAAGATTGTAGAGATAATGATGCAAATAGCCGTCTTTTTCTAATCCAAACAGAATATCTTTTCCTCCGGGACGAATTGAAGTGAAACTTGTAAAACCAAGGTTTTTTTCGTCATCCTTTTGGGTATACAGAATTTCAATGTTCGGACTGAAGCGAGAGATGATGCCGAAATCACTGTAGTTTTTCCATTGGGATTTTTGAGGAATCGTTAAAAGGCAGTGACTGAATTCGGCTCCGAAAACACCAGAAAGAGAATAAATCAATTGATGTTCATTCACCCATTGTCCACCACTGATTTGCTGATCGTGACCCGAGGAACGCCAAATATTTCTCTCGGTAAGTGTACACAGGGCTAGATAAGGTTTTTTGTTAGCATCAATCCACGTATAGAGAAAATAATCCCCGCCCGGACTCCAATCAAAAGAATCTCCGTGTACGGTTTGACTAAAACGTCCTCCAAAAACGTCTCCGATAGGTTTAATGTCGATCCTTTTGGCAGTTTCATCTTGGAAGAAGAAGATGGTTTTCCCATTGGTGGCTGCAAGATAAGCACCTTGTGGATGCCAGCTGATGCGTCCATAATAACCCCCTTCCCAGGATAGTTGCTGGTGCTTTTCCTGGGCTTCCGGGTCGAATAAATATAGATTTCCGTCCATTATATAAGCTAATCTGTTTTTTGTTGGATGCCATTCTGCCGTTGAGACCCCTGAAACTGCAGTAGTAATTTGATAAGGTTTGTGATGAGACAAATCAGAAGATTGCATGGGAACCAGCCATAAATCGGTGACTCCGCCGTCATTCCATTTATAAGCTAACCATTTTTCGTCGTGCGACCATGCAGGTAGACCGGTTAAGTAGCGCAGTGACAAAATTTCATGTACATGAATTTGACTCATAGAGATCGCCTCCGTTTCAATAAAGTGACAAAAAAAGAGAATTACCTTTCGCTTTTCGCTAAAAAGAAGTAGAATCCCTTCTCAATTTGAGATGTAGCGAGAAATAAAAATTAAAGTAGCAACATCACAACTTGTTGTAATAGGGGGCGTTTGATGTTAAAATGAACAAGAAGCATGAGGCTATGCTTGAATTCAAACGAGGAAATGGGGAACAGATATGTTTAGAAGTAGAAAAAGAATATCCCGTTGGTGGCTGGTTCTTGCCATTGTTCTCGGTACACTGATGGGTGGAATATTAGGGGACTTTATCGGTAATTGGTTGCCACTGGCGCGATTAGGAATCGAAATAGGAAATACAGCTCCGTTTGTCATCAATACGAGCTTATTGATGATGAATCTTCAAATCCTTGCTCGCTTTAATCTAGGCTCTTTATTAGGCTTATTCATTGGCATCCTGATATTTCGTTATTTTGATCGGTAGGGGAAACTATGAAGAATTTGATTTTAGCTAGTAATTCGCCCCGGAGAAGAGACCTGCTGGATCAGGTTCAAATCGAGTATTCTGTTGATCCCAGCAACTCCGATGAGATCATCAATTATACATTGTCGCCGGAGGACCTCGTTATTGAATTAGCAAGAGGGAAAGCACTCGATGTAGCGAAACGCCATCATCACAGTATCGTATTAGCTGCAGATACGATGGTTATTTGTGATCAAAGCTTTTTAGGGAAACCCAAAGATGCTGATGAAGCAGAAAATATGTTGCAAAAGCTTTCGGGGAAGACACATCGGGTGGTAACAGGAGTCGTACTTTTAGATACTGAAACCCATAGAAGATTAGAAGCAGCAGAAACGACGAATGTAACGTTCGGAGTTTTAAGTTCCGAAGAGATACGCTGGTATGTTGAAAGCGGAGAACCCTTTGGAAAAGCCGGTGCTTATGCCATTCAGGGACTTGCGGCAAGGTTTGTTGAACGGATTGAAGGGTGTTATAACAATATCATCGGCTTGCCTGTTTATCGAGTATTAAATATGTTGAAGGAAATAAATCGGTGAAACCTATGTCTATGCAAGAACAGAATTTTGATGCAGAAGGATTTTCTCGCAAGATACCGGCAGAAGTGCGCCCGCGCGAGCGAATTGAAGCAGAAGGTGTAGAGAGTTTAAGGGATCACGAGTTATTGGCAGTTTTGCTGGGAACAGGATATCAAGGGTTCGATGTTATGCAACTTGCCAATCATCTTCTTAAAAATTTTAATGGATTACAAGGCTTGTTGAAGTGTGATTATCGCGAATTGCGAAACGAAAAGGGTTTAGGAAAAGCGAAGGCTGCGCAGTTGGCTGCGGTGCTCGAGATTGCGAAGCGAATTTCCAAACCTCAAAAATCAGAAACACTTCGAAATTCCGAAGAAGCAGCAACTTACTTAATGCCCTTGTTAAGGCACGAGACCCAAGAAAAATTCCTGGTCCTGTGTTTAAACAGTAAAAACCAGCTTTTGTGCATGGAAACGGTATTTGTTGGTACACTCAACTCTACGATTGTCCACCCGAGAGAGGTTTTCCAAGTTGCAATTCGTCATTCTGCTGCCGGAATTTTGGTTGCCCACAATCATCCGAGTGGAGATCCTAGCCCAAGCAAAGAGGATATAAAAGTCACCCAAAATTTGATTGAATCCGGAAAAGTCGTGGGAATTCCTTTATTAGATCATGTAGTAATTGGCCATGGCAAATGGCAAAGCTTGAGGACAACGGGAATGTTTGAGTGGAAGTAAATACGAATAGACAAAGTGGTGAGAATGATGAATCCAAATCCCAATCAAAAAAAAGATCGCTTCACGCAGTTATTAGTGGTGGGCGTCCTTTTGATTTCTTTGATTGTTGCGTTTGATCTTCGCACCAGCACGGTGAGTCATTCGATACAAGGTATAACACGAGAAGTGATGGCGCCAATGCAGAAGTGGTCTGTCGATGTCTTTACATGGTGGAAAGATATGTTCGACACCATCCAGAATTTCCGAACTCTCAAAGATGAGAATGCGCTCTTGCGAGAACATAACACCTTGTTATTGCAAGCATACTCTAGGTTAGAAGCTTTAGAAGCGGAAAACAACCGTTTACGGGATATGGTACAATTCAAAGAAGCAAACCTTCAATATGAAATAGCTATTGCCCAAATCATAGGTTGGCCGAATTCCAGCTGGTCCTCCCGTTATATCCTTGGGTTGGGCTCAAGTGACGGAATAGCAGTGGGTATGGTTGCGGTCTCGAGCCAAGGAGTGTTAGGGAAGATTGTTTATGTAACAGAACATACTTCGGAACTTATGCTCATCACCGATGAACTTGCCTCTGTGGGTGCCCGTGTTTTACCAGGAGGCTACTTAAGTATTGTTTCGGGTCAAGGAGCAAATGTTTCTACACTAAAGTTATCGTTGCTCCCCGGATCAGCTGAGGTTCATGTTGGCGATAAAATCGTTACCTCGGGATTAAGTGATCTTTACCCCGAGGGTTTAACCATTGGTTCTATTGTTAAAATTGATGATCAAGGAACAGGGATGCATCAGACTGCAGAAGTTGCACCAGCAGTTCGGTTTTCTTCTTTGTATGAAGTTATGATCCTATTTAACATACAGGCTACCGAACTGCCTGCTTCCTTACAGGAAGAGGTAACTCCATGAAGCACAGTTTGATTTGGATTATCATTCTATTGTTGACTCTGACTTTGCAAATGATTATTGTGCCTCATTTGCTGCTGCAACAATTGAAAATCGACCTAGTTCTATTGGTGGTAATCTCGTATTCTTTGCTTCAAGGATCTAGGCAGGGGCTGATCTTTGGCCTTTTGGCAGGCTTGATTTGTGATAGCTTTGTAGGGCACCCCTTTGGCCTACAAATGCTTCTAAAGGGCCTAATAGGAGGAGCTGTGGGACGTTTGAATGGAATGTACCTCGAAAATCAGTTGGGAGTCCCTTTGCTGGCAGCAACCGGGGCATGGATACTGAATGAACTATTGCAACACACAACCCATAAACTATTATATAAGGGAGAGTTTTGGCCGTCACAAGAATATTGGAAAAGTTACCTTCCAACATTGGTCAGTGAGATTTTGATTTTCATCGTTGTCTACTATTGTATCAGATGGATTTTGCTGAACGAAAAAAGAGCCGGGTTGATTAAGGATTGAGTGGTGATAACATGAATTCTGTATGGAAAGATGAGAATCAGGCGAGCAAAAGGCAACGGTGGATGTCGTTCTTTATCATTGCAGTTGGAGTAATCTTATTGGTACGATTGTTTTACTTACAGATCCTAAACGGTAGTCAGTATGATCTTGAATCCAAGGAAAATCGGATTCGAGTACTCAAGGTTATGCCCCAACGAGGCAATATTTATGATGTTAACGGTGAAGTTTTAGTAACAACGAGGACGGCATACACCATTGCAATGATCGATTTAGGAGAAGAGAAAGTTCAGCAATCGGCACAAGTTTTGTCGCAATTGTTAAATATACCTTCAGAGAGTATCGTTGCTCAGGTTGATAATCGGGAACGGCGAGCAGAAGCAGTCTATATTGCAATTGACGTCGATTTCGCAACGGTTACAAAAGTTTTAGAAAGATCCGAAAGCTTACCGGGTGTATATATCGATTATTTACCGATTCGAGAGTATCCTTACGGATCGGTTTTATCTCATGTCTTGGGGTATCTCTCTGAGATATCCCAAGAAGATTTGGATAGTTGGGCCGCTGGTCAAGGATATGTAATCGGGGATTTGGTAGGCAGAGCAGGATTAGAGCGTTCTTATGAATCGATCCTGCGGGGGACCAACGGTGGAGTCGTTGTTGAAGTGGATTCACAAGACAATCTTATTCGCGTTTTAGAACGAGTCGAACCTGTGGCGGGGAATGATCTTCACTTAACAATCGATATCAAATTACAGCTCGAAGCAGAAGCGCTTTTAGAAAACTCGTTAGTCACGATTAGGAGCCAACCCTGGGGTACGTATCAAGCGAAGGAGGCCTATAGTGGTGCCTTCGTTATGTTAGAAAACAAGACCGGTCGCATTTTGGCCATGGCGAGTTATCCGGATTATGATCCGAACGACTGGGAACTTGGGGTTTTGCAGGATGAAGAGAAAAGAGTACAATATTTGATTGGATCAAAAGAATATCCGAATGCCATGCTAAATCGAGCAGTATTAGCGGCTTTGCCCCCAGGGTCGATTTTCAAACCAATCACACTGGCAGCAGCCCTGGAAAGTGGTGTAGTTCAACGTTTTGAAACAATCCAGTGTAAAGGTTATTACGATACGCTGGATGAGGAGAATCCCCCCAAATGTTGGGTCTATCCTTCCAGTCATGGCTGGATTAACGCCATTGAAGCATTAGCCCATTCATGCAATTCGTATTTTTTTGAAGTTGGACGCCGTTTGGGAATTGATGCATTAGATCAATATGCAGCGATGTTTGGTTTAGGGGAGGATACAGGATTCGAGGATTTGCTTTTTGAATCCGAAGGTAGTTACCAATTCACCCACCGGTCGAATCCGGAATATAAAGCATGGGCTTATGAAAATTATCTTATTGCTGAGGAAGAGTGGTATGAAGGTGAAACAATCTTCTCTGCAATTGGACAACAGTATAGTGCATTTACGCCTCTTCAAATGGTTTCCGCCACAGCACAAATCGCCAATCGCGGCAATCGCTATGCTCCTGCTTTAGTGGATTATATGATCGATTCAGAAGGAAACCGAGTTCAAATTTTCCAAAAAAGCTTAGTGGAAACTGCCGATCTTCAGGATTCAACTTGGGAAACGATTCATCAAGGGTTAATTGCCGTAACACAGCCCGGTGGAACCTCGGAACGAACGTATTTTGGAAATTTGGAAAACATCTATTTGTGGAAGGATTTACCATTTCAAGTGGCTGCTAAAACCGGAACTGCACAGGTTGCGAACGATCCACTTGACCTAAAGTCACATGCCTGGTTTACTGCCTATGCACCTGCTCAAGATCCCGAAATTACGATGACGATGGTCATAGAAGCCGGTCGGAGTGGAAGTTCTTCTTGTGGTCCAGCTATTTCACAAATGTTTCGGCATTATTTTGATCAGACTTTACTGCCAATAGAAATCAAAAGGCCATAACCGTTTTCTGAAAGGAGGATCCTATGGGTAAAATTGTTGCAGTGATCTCGGGAAAAGGCGGAACCGGAAAAACAACGATATCTGCAAATTTAGGAGCTGCTTTATCACTGATGGATCAAAAGGTTTTATTGATCGATGGAGACGCAGGTCTGCGAAATTTAGACCTTCTTTTAGGTTTGGAAACAAAAATTAAAGTAGACCTTGACCAAGTCCTACAATCTCAATCTTCTTGGCAAGAAGCAGTTTTACAAGTGGAACGATTTCCGAACTTGTTTTTATTGCCAGGGGCAAAGGAACATAGAGCTCTTCCCGTATTCGAGACTGTGGAATTGCTTAGAACTGTGAAAGAGGATTTTGATTGGATTCTCATTGACTGCCCAGCTGGCATGGGGGACCTCTTTCGGGTTGCGGTAAACCAAGCAGAGCAACTCATCTGTGTGGTTACTCCCGATATAACCTCAGTTCAAAACGGAAGAAGAGCGTTACGAGAAGCCTTGCAGCACAGTAAGGCAGAACCTCTGTTCATCTTAAATCGTGCGAATTTTAATGCAATGGTCCTGGGAGAATCCTTAGATGTTGAAAGTGTTGCAGGATTATTGCCAGCAATTTTATTGGGTGTTATCGAGGAGGACTCTGGGTTTGTACGTGCGGCCAATCTTGGAGAACTCCTTATGGTACAAGATCGATCTCCTGCTACACAAAGTTTACGACGTATCGCCAAAAGATTGCTTGGTGAAAAAATTGCTTTCCCAAAAATGCAAGCACGGCCAGTTGAAGAAGTGGGTTTTTTAAAATGGTGGAGAAATCTACTCAAGTAAATCATAAGTAGAAGGAGGGAGCAAGTGAATCCGTTTCATTTTGAGAAAAAGTATTTTAAAAATGCCGATTGGCTGCTCAATCTTTCTATTTTTATTTTTCTTATTGCCAGCAGCTTAATGATCTTTAGCACAAGCAGGAATATCGTTGAGAATCAACCCTATTATTATGTAATTCGGCATTTGATTGCCATGGGTCTCGGAATGGGGTTGTTTTTAGTCAGCTCTTATTTGGACTATCATTTCTGGCAAAATTTACAGATACCAATCTACTTAGTTATGATTCTCATGCTAATCGCGGTTCTTTTTATCGGTATGGAGGGTGACTATGGGGGTCAATCTTGGATTCCTATGGGTCCAATCAGCCTTCAGCCTGTAGAATTGGCAAAGATTATTCTGATTCTTAATTTAGCAGGCTTTATCCAAAACGAAAAGCGCTGCAACTCCGTTTTGTGTTTGTTTTGGCTCTTGCTAATTATGGGGATTCCGTTAGGCCTCGTGATGCTGCAGCCCGATTTAGGTTCAGGATTGGTTTTCCTTGCCATTTGGTTCGGAATCGTTTTCATCTCAGGAGTACACATGAAGTATCTTTTCGGACTCATGGCTGGGGGCTTAGCTGTTTTCCCGTTTCTCTGGAGTAAGCTCGAAGAATATCAGAAAATTCGGATCTTGATTTTTACAAATTTGGATTATTATAAAACCAATTCAGCTTTTGCTAAATATACGTGGCAACTGATTCAGTCGATTATTGCTATTGGCTCCGGACGGTTGTGGGGAAGAGGTTATTTACATGGGACGCAAACTCAATTGGAGTTTGTGCCGGAGAAACATTCCGACATGATTTTTTCAGCCTTAGCAGAGGAGTTTGGTTTCATAGGTTCGGGTGCGCTTATTCTTTTGTATCTATTTTTGATTTATCGAATCTTTCGCGTCGGCCAACAGTCGAACGATGGATTTGCTCGTCTGATCTGTACCGGTATGGGAAGCATGTTACTGTTTCATCTTCTTGTTAATGTGGGTATGACCTTAGGGGTCATGCCTGTTACTGGTATACCCTGGCCTTTAATGAGTTACGCAAGTTCAAATTTAATGGCAGTATTATGGGGATTGGGAATCGTGAATTCAATTGCTCTTCGTAGCAATAAGACGCTTTTTGGCAATTGATGAGGAAACTACACAAATCTTTCGATAAAACCCAAAAAGCTTTATACCTTTGTATATGGTAACCCACAGAAAAATCAGGTATAATCCGTACATTGTATCTAAATGGAACGGAGACGAGAACATGGAAAACAATTGGCAAAGAAACCTTTATATCCTATGGATTGGTGTTTTCATTGCAGGAGCCAGCTTTTCGCTGGTTTCTCCTTTTCTACCCCTACTTCTGAATGAGGTCGGTCAAGAGACCAATGTTGAATTTTGGTCTGGCATGTTATTTTCTGCATCTTTTTTAGCAAGCTCGTTGATGTCCCCTATTTGGGGTTCTTTGGCAGATCGATATGGCAAGAAGCCCATGATTATCCGTTCAGGAATTGGAATTGCTTCAACTTATATCCTAATGTTTTTTGCTACGCAGCCGTGGCATTTGTTAGCTGCCAGATTTCTAAACGGTGTTTTATCTGGGTTTATCCCGTCAGCCATTTCTTTAGTTGCTTCCAATACGCCTGATAATAGGATTGGACGCTCTTTGGGGATTTTATCTACCGGTAGCTCAGCAGGCAGTGTCATCGGACCGATGTTAGGAGGCTTAATGGCTGCACAGTTCGGAATGAGAATGACCTTGCTGATATCAGGAGGAATCTTGCTTTCGGCAACCTTAGTTGTTATTTTCGGTGTTCATGAGAAAGTCGTTCGCAGTGAGAATAAACGACCAAGTTTATTACAAGATTTTCAAGAAGCCGGTCGTAATAAAAGGCTAATGTCCATGCTTTTGGTTCAGACCTTAATTGCTTTATCGCTGATGATTATTCAGCCAATTCTAACACTTTACATTAAAGCAATGGGAGTTGGCGATAATTTAGTAGCCTATACGGGGATTATTTTTAGCTTAGCCGGAGTAGCAACAGTCATTGCTGCACCCATATGGGGAAGAATTGGTGAAAAAATCGGTTTCCAAAAAACGTTATTGATTTCATTAATTGGAATCTCAATTATGAACTTCTTACAGATGTTCGCTCAAAATGTCATTTGGTTTGGAGTCATGAGATTCAGCTATGGTTTGTTTATTGCAGGTGTCGCACCCGCTGCCAACGCTATCATTGCTGCTAGCGTACCACAAACATTTCGTGGTCGGGCATTTGGAATCTCCAATAGCTTTAACAATATTGGAAATGCATTAGGTCCCATTATTGGTGGTACAATTGGAACATGGTTCGGCATGAAATATGTATTTGTGTTTGCTTCACTGGCGGTTGCACTCACCGCTGTTTGGCTCAGAACGGTTACGAAGAGAGAAAAGCTGGCGGTATGAGATATTGGGAAGGAATGTAAGGATGACAAAAACGTTGAAAATTTTAGATGAAAAAAAGCTGATATCGGTGAATAAGCCGACACGATATACGGGTCATGAAGTGAATCAAATCGTCAAAGACCCAAACTCCGTAGAGGTTCGAATGGCGTTCGCTTTTCCCGATGTATATGACATCGGCATGTCGCATGTGGGGTCGAAAATCCTGTATCATGTAGTAAATCAATTGGATTGGGCGGCAATGGAACGAGTTTATGCACCATGGCCTGATTATGAAGCACTTTTAAGAAGAGAAGGCGCTGTTTTAACTTCGTTAGAGAATCGCACGCCTTTGTGTGAATTTCCCATTGTGGGAATCACCTTACAATACGAGTTAACCTACAGCAATATTCTGACGATTCTCGACTTAGGAAGAATCCCTTTATTAGCTAGCAAACGTTCAGATGAAGATCCTATTGTCTTTGCCGGAGGTCCCGGAGCTTTCAACCCGGAGCCGATTGCCGACTTTTTAGATTTGGTGGTATTGGGTGATGGAGAGGAAATCCTTCCTAAACTGCTAGATATTTATCGTAAACTTGGAAAAGAGAACAACGGAAGAGCAAATCGCAAAGCTTTTTTGGAAAGCGCAGCGGAATTAGAGGGTGTGTATGTTCCCACCTTTTATGAAGCTTCCTTTTCTGAAGATGGATCTTTTCTGGGGATTCACCCTAAAAATTCGAAAGCAGTAATGCCAGTTCGAAGGGCAATTGTTAAGGACCTCGATCAGACGGCTTATCCAGAAACCTTAATCTTACCCTATGGAGATGTGATTCATGATCGGACCATGATTGAGTTGTTCCGAGGTTGCACAGCCGGCTGTCGCTTTTGCCAAGCCGGATGTATTTATCGTCCGGTTCGCGAAAGAAGCTTACCGACGTTGATCAAACAAGCAGAAGTACTGTTGCAAAGTACAGGCTATGATGAAATATCGTTGATTTCTCTTTCCAGTATGGATTATTCGCAAATCGAAAATCTGATTGAACACTTATTACAAAAGTATGGTTGCCAAGGAATCGGTGTCGCTTTACCGTCATTACGAGTCGATAGCTTTTCAGTAGAAATTGCAGAGAAAGTTCAGCAGGTACGCAAAAGCGGTCTTACCTTAGCACCGGAGGCTGGAAGCCAACGATTGCGTGATATCATCAATAAGAGGGTCACAGAGCAACAGATCATGGAAGCTGTCAGTGGCGCTTTTGATGCGGGATGGAGTGGATTAAAACTCTATTTTATGCTTGGTTTACCGGGAGAAACCGATGAGGATCTAACAGAAATCATTGCCTTAGCAGAACGCATTGCCAAAGTGTATCGGCAAAAAAAGAGACGAGGGAAGTTAAGAATCAGTGTAAGTGTTTCCACCTTTGTTCCTAAACCGCATACACCGTTTCAATGGTTGGGCCAAATTCCACCCGAGGAAATTCATAGAAAACAACAACTCCTCCGTAGTTTGGCTCGAGATCGAGCCATTGAACTCTCAACTCATGATGTGAATACAAGTTATTTGGAAGCCATTTTCAGCCGTGGCGACCGGAGATTATCTGCGGTTGTAAAACGCGCTTACGAACTGGGAGCTCGTTTTGATGGCTGGACAGAGCATTTTCGTTTCAGTCTATGGAAACAAGCATTGGAAGAATGTCAAATAAACGACTCCAAATATGCAAATGAAGCTAAGACTGTTACTTCTGTTTTACCGTGGGACCATTTGGACAGTGGTGTCCGAAAAGAATGGTTGGCGGAACAATGGAGTCTTGCTGAAAAAGGAATTGAAACCGAAGATTGTCGCTTTGGACCCTGTAGTTTGTGTGGGGTCTGTATGGATTACGATGTCCGCAACCTTCTGCAAAAGGGGGACACGAAATGAGAATTCTTTTAGAGTTTACGAAAGGACCTTCACTTCGATGGATTTCGCATTTGGACTTGATCAAAGTTTTTGAGAAAGCGATTCGGAGAGCCAATCTCCCTGTTGCTCTCAGTCAAGGTTTTAATCCTCGTCCAAAAATGAGCATTGCTTTACCTTTACCTGTAGGAGTCAGTAGCGATGGAGAATTTATGGAATTAGAATTGGCAGAGCAAATGGATCATAGGGAACTATGTAACCGATTGAACCAGCAATTACCAGTAGATATGAAAATTCAGAAAGCCATGAATCTCTCAGAAAACTCACCATCAGTGATGTCGCAAGTAGAAACCTCAGAGTATCGTGTTCATATACCGCATGCTAACCGGAGTGATGAAGTGACAAATGCAATACAGAACCTACTTGCGAAGCAGGAGGTTTTGGTACGATTTTCAAATAAAGATGGAAAGATTAAGATACTGGATATCAGACCCGGGATTCGGTCTTGTATTTGGTGCAAGAACCAAGAATCGATTTTGATGGAAATCGAGACAAGTTCGCGCTTGTTTATTCGCCCGCAATTTGTTTTGCAAGCAATCACCGAAAGCCTGAATCAACCACAGTGGAGCATTGAAGAAATCGACATTCATCGTGTTAAAATCAACTTAAATCCAAAGATACAGGTGTCCATGCAAACGTAAAGCTACTTAAGGTTATAAAAAAAGAATTGACAAATAGTGAGTTCTTAAGTATAATATCTCGGTAGGCTTTGCGTCTCATCGCATACCGCTCGAAGCAGGCGCCTAAACTTTCTAACGAAAGTGCCTGGCATGGCGAGTCTTGAAAAAAAGGAGGTGCAATGGCAAATGAATTATGCCATTATCGAAACCGGCAGCAAACAGTACAAAGTTCAAGTCGGTGATGTTATCTATGTGGAAAAACTTCCCGTGGAAGTAGGAACCGATTACTGCTTTGACCATGTTTTGGCCCTTAGTCAAGAAGGACAAATGGTTATCGGAAATCCTTTGGTTAGCGGAGCAACTGTTTCAGCCAAAGTTGAAGAACAGGGCAAAGAAAAGAAAATTTCTGGATTCCGTTACAAAGCCAAATCCAACTATCGTCGTCGCTATGGACATCGTCAACCGTTTACAAAATTGACGATCGTTTCTATTCAAGCTTAAGATGATCGAACTACTCTTTCAACGCGATCATGACCGCTGGTTTTCTTTCCAAAGTAAAGGCCATAGTGGCTATAAAAAATCCGGGGAAGATATTGTTTGCGCGGCAATAAGTGCAATTGTGCAGACAGCCCTTCTGGGAATTAAAGCTTTCGATAAAGAAATCTCGAGTTATGTCATCGAAGACGGTTTTCTGGAATGGAATCTGACAACTAAGACGGAATTTGAGTTTGACGTGCAGATCCAAAGCATTATTACAGCAGCAATCTTAGGATGTTTGAATATTGCGGTTCAATATCCGGAATTTGTTTCGGTGAAATTAAACGGGTTGTTCGGTTGGAAAAATTGTAAAAATTACGAATTACAGGATTTGAATCAACTCATAGAGCTATTAAAATAAAACAGGAGGTGCGTACCATGTTTCTGATGAATTTGCAGCTTTTTGCTCATAAAAAAGGAATGGGCTCGTCTCGTAATGGACGTGATAGCCATTCGAAACGCCTTGGCGTTAAGCGATATGGCGGACAGTTTGTCATTGCTGGGAACATTTTAGTTCGCCAACGAGGCACCAAATTCTATCCGGGTTTGAATGTGGGCATCGGTAAAGATGATACATTGTTTGCAACAGCGGAAGGCACGGTAGAATTTGTAACCCGTTTCGGGAACAAAAAATACATCAATGTTCATCCGTTGGAGGTTGTTGCTGACAGCAATAACGGCTAAGAATGAAAGAGGCTGTTCCTACTCGATGATTCTATCATCACCGTTAGGGCAGTCTTTTCATTTCTATTAGGAGAAGTCTTATAGGAGGAAATATGTTTGTAGATAGAGCAACAATAAAAGTGATAGCCGGGTCCGGGGGGAATGGACGGGTTTCATTCCGGCGTGAGAAGTATGTACCGGAAGGCGGCCCCAATGGTGGTGACGGAGGTCGGGGAGGGAACGTCATAGCCAAAGTTGACTCCGGACTGCAAACATTAATTGACTTCCGATATCGCCGTATTTATAAAGCGGAAAATGGCGAACATGGCGATATTAAGAATATGGCCGGACGAGCGGGTTCAGACTTGATTTTCAGAGTACCCCCGGGTACATTAATTATTGATACCAAAAGGAACGTAGCGATTGCCGATTTAACAGAACCTGGCCAAGAAGCGATTTTAGCACGAGGCGGCCGTGGTGGCCGTGGAAACGCTCGATTTGTCAGTGCAACCAATCGCTCCCCTGATGTAGCAGAGAAGGGTGAGCCTGGAGATGAAACGGAGCTCGCACTCGAATTAAAGATGCTCGCTTCGGTTGGATTAGTTGGATACCCCAATGCTGGAAAATCAACGTTGCTTACGGCTCTTACAGCAGCAAGACCGAAAATTGCAGATTATCCCTTTACGACCTTGTCTCCAAATCTTGGCGTAGTTCAAGTGGATGAAGGAAACGGGTTTGTAATGGCCGATATTCCTGGGTTGATTGAAGGAGCACATTCCGGAGTAGGGTTGGGACATGATTTTTTACGTCATATTGAACGAACCAAACTTTTGGTACATTTGATTGATTTAGCAGCAGTCGATGGAAGAGATCCTATTTCGGATTATCAATCGATTTGCCAGGAGCTAGCACTATATAGTGAAGAACTGGGAAATCGTGCTCAAATCATCGTACTCAATAAAATCGATCTGCCAGCTGCGAATGATAACTCGGAAGACGTCATTTCGTGGTTTCAACAAAATAATAAACCCTGCTTTTTGATATCGGCATTGACACGAGAAGGGTTTGAGCCCCTACTCAAAGAGATTTTGCAACAGCTTTCTACGATTCCGGATCTACCCCCTCTCGTTTTCACCCCGACAGCTGAGTTCATCTTTGACGACCAAAGAGAAATCGAAATCAAGCGTGTAAATCACGATCATTGGATCGTTTTGAGCAAACGATTAGAGCGACATGTTATCATGACGGATTTTAATCGGAGTGGATCCATCAAGCGTTTTCAAGGGTTGATGCGGAAAATCGGTGTCGATCAACTGTTGAGAGATGCCGGAGCAATGCCCGGACATACGGTGCAAATTGGCGAAATGGAATTTACATTTGCAGATTATGACGATGAAACGGATTTTGAAGCATAAGGAGATCAAAAATGGAATTAACAGGCAAACAAAAGCGTTATTTGCGCTCTCTGATGGTGACTCAACCGGCGATCATTCAGATTGGCAAGGGTAGTGTTACAGAGAATTTAATACAGCAAACCAATGATGTGCTGAGAGCACGAGAAGTTCTTAAAATTAAAGTTTTGAACAACAATGATGAGGGCTTGGATCTATTGGCTGAAGAATTAGCCAAAGCTTGTGATGCACAAGTAGTTCAAATCATTGGGCATAATTTTGTGCTATATCGAAGAAACGAAGAAAAGCCCAAAATAGTTTTACCGGAATAATCCTCTCCAAGGGGGAAACCAAAGATGACCGAGCAAGCAATGAACAACCTCCAGGCAGCAATTAGGGGTTCTCTAAAACCTTCGCGTTGGCAACATACGTTGCGTTGTCAAGAAAGTGCCATCAATTTAGCGAAGCATTATAAACTCAACTGTGAGAAAGTGGCATTGGCTGCACTTTGTCATGACGCTTTTCGTGATCTTTCTGCGATACAATGGCTACGATTGGCCGAGGTTCAGAAGATTCCGAAAATTGCTGAAGAGGAGCACGCTCCGGTGTTACTCCATGGACCTTTAGCCGCGAAATATCTTGAGATTCAGTGGGGTTGTTGTCAGGTAGATGTTTTAGCAGCCATTTACTACCACACCAGCGGTCATCGGGATTTGGATTCGATCGGGAAAGTTATTTTTCTTGCCGATGGTATTGAACCGGGACGCGATTTCCCTCAGAGAGAAAACATAGAAGAACTTGCTTATCGGAATCTTGACGAAGCATGTCGACTAATGCTGGAATCGAACATTTCATACTTGGAAAAGCATGGCTTAGTCTGTCATCCTGACAGCTATGACTGGCTTATCGAATTAAAAAAGTAAAGAAAGAACGGCGTTTGATTTTGAATCCTAATTTTATTGAAGAACAACAACAAGAAATCAAGAAGGCGGAAATGAATCCTAAATGGAAACATTGGCTCTTCCACGGCCTTCTGATGATGTTGGGTCTGCTATTTATCTCACTTGTCATAACAGAGATCTATTTATGGCAAATTCAGCCTGCGGATCTTAAACTTCCTCCTTTGCAGGACGGGGAGACGCTCAATATTTTACTCATCGGTACCGATGCTGGATTATTGGGCGGGGGAGGAACGATGCCTCCCAGAAGTGATGTGTTGATGCTATTCAGTTTCGATCGAACCACAAATGAAACGGCTGTTGTTTCGATCCCGCGGGACACTTTAGTATATCTAGATGGTGTCGGATATAATCGGGTCAATGCTGCACATGTTTTTGGTGGAACTGAATTAACCTTGAACACGGTTGAGGAGTTGCTCGAAGCCCCCATTCATTATTTTGCCAAGATCAACTTTCAAGGATTTAAAATTCTCATAGATTCTCTCGGGGGAGTTCCAATCGATATCGAGAAAGATATGTTTTATGAAGATCCCTACGACATACCCCCATTAAAAATTGATTTAAAGGCAGGCCCACAAGTTCTCAACGGGGATAAAGCTGAACAATATGTACGATATCGAGATCAAGAAGGGGATATTGGAAGAGTTGAGCGGCAACAAAAATTTATGGCAGCGCTCATACAGCAACTGTTAAAGCCTACGGTTTGGTTCCGGGCTCCTTGGGCTGTTATTCAATTACAACCGTTTTTGGAAACAAACATGCATTTACAGCATGGGGTGGGATTTGTGTTCAATTACTTTTTTGATAAAGAGACCTATCATATCACGCTCCCGGGAGTTGGACAGTATATCGATGGAGCAAGTTATTGGCTTTCCAATGGATTATCACTGCAACAAGTATGGCAGCAGTTAAAATAGGAGGTAAGGAATGTATTCTAGTAAAGAATTAGTACTACAAATTGTGAAATGGGCCGATGAGAAAAAAGCGAAAGAGCCGGTCGTAATAGAAGTAGGCGTGAACAGCACTATCGCTGATTATTTTGTAATTGTTCACGCAGGCAATCGTATTCAGGTGGTCGCTATTGCGGAACATATTGCAGACCAAGCAGAACTTATGTATCATATACACGTACCCCATAAAGAAGGAATCACGGAAGGTAGTTGGGTCCTACTCGACATGGGGAGTGTTGTAGTTCATATCTTTGATGAAGATACAAGAGGGTTTTATGATTTAGAACGTCTTTGGAATGAATCTCCTCGTATGGAGTTACCCCAATAAAAAAAGATGACAATCGTTACGATTGTCATCTTTTTTTAAGCGGATTTTTTAATAATTGCTCGACTTACTGCTAGTAAGACGATTCCGCCACCCATCAGTGTAGAAGTAGCGGGGTACTCCTGAAGCAAAACAAACGCTAACAGTGAAGCGAAGATAGGTTCACACAGAGTGGCTAAGGAAATCGTAGTTGCTCCATAATACCGAAGTAACCAATTATAAACGGTATGACCCAAAAGGGAGCAAAAGACGGTCATTGCCAAGATGAGCCATAAATCTTTGGCATCAACACTAGAAAAAGAAGTTCGGCTTAACAACATCATGGAGCCAAGAAAAAAGGCTGCGGCGCCATTGACATGTACGATATAAACCCAAAATGGATTGTCTTCTTGAACTTTGACCCCTATCAGTAAATAACCCGCCATGCAAGCTCCACCAAAAAGAGCCAATAAATTTCCAGTCACATGATTGGGCTCATTCCAGCCCTCCATTGTAATTAGAATTGTCCCAAACAATGCCAGTGCGAGAATTATGAAAAACTCGAAAGTGGGCCTTTTTTTGTGAAACCAGATTTCATAAGCAGTGACCAGAACTGGACTACAGGAAACCAATACAGTTGAGGCGGCAACCGATGTCATTGAAAGGGAGGCAATCCAAGAGGCAAAATGAAACGCTAAAAAAAATCCGGAGAACCAAGAGAGAAACATCATTTTACGATTGAAGCGTTTCAAGTCTTCCCAATAGCGAAATAGGACATAGGGAAGTACTAATCCAAACGTAAATAACATTCGAAAAAATGCGATTGTCAGGGCGGGTGCTGAAATCCATCGGATGAAAATGGAGGAGAAGGCTGTAAAAAAGACAGCAGGTAGTATTAAAAAGCGGCGCGGCTTCATTTTGCTGTTTTTCGAACTACACCACTTTGCCTGGCTGCTTCTGCTACAGCTTTAGCAATAGCGCTACAAATCCTTGGGTCAAACGGTCCAACGATAATGTAATCATCTCTCAAATCCTTTTGATCGATCAGATTAGCTAAGGCGTGTGCAGCCGCTAATTTCATTTCCTCGTTGATCTGCGTAGCTTTGGCATCGAGAGCTCCACGGAAGATTCCGGGAAAGCATAAGGAGTTGTTCACTTGATTTGGATAATCCGAGCGGCCAGTTCCTACAACGCGAGCTCCACCGGCTTTGGCTTCCTCAGGATAAATTTCAGGAATAGGGTTTGCCATGGCAAAAACAATAGCGTCTTTGTTCATGCCGGAAATCATATGACGATCCGCAATCAGGCCAGCTGAAACACCAATGAATACGTCAGCTCCTTGTAAAGCTTCGGTTAATCCCCCGGTTTTGCCCTCGAGATTGGTGATATGAGCCATTTCCTCTTGAGAGGGATTATTTTTTCCGTGACCGGGAACTAAAATACCATAACGGTCGACCATAAGGAGGTTCTTAGCACCAGCCTTCATAATTAACTTGCTGACAGCAGTACCGGCGGCACCGGCTCCGTTGACCACAACAGTGCATTGATTGAGCGATTTTCCGACAAATCGTAAGGCGTTTAGAATCGCTGAAAGTACAACCACTGCAGTTCCATGCTGATCATCATGAAATACTGGAATATCTAATTCTGATTTCAAGCGACGTTCAATTTCAAAACAGCGGGGAGAAGAGATGTCCTCCAAATTGATCCCTCCAAAAGAGGGAGCTATGATTTTTACGGTTTGAACAATTTCTTCAACATCTTTTGTATTCAACAAAATGGGAAATGCGTCAATATTTGCAAACCGTTTAAATAAAATGCATTTGCCTTCCATAACCGGTAAACCGGCTTCAGGTCCAATATCTCCTAATCCTAAAACTGCAGTTCCATCGGTAACAACAGCAACAAGGTTTCCGCGGTTGGTATATTCATAAACCATTTCTTTGTCTAAAGCAATTTCTTTACAGGGTTCCGCAACTCCCGGTGTATAGGCTAAGCTCAATTGGGCAATGTTTTCAACGGGCACTTTACTCTTGACTTCGAGTTTTCCTTTGTTTAGCCTGTGTAGTTCTAAAGCATCATCTCTTAAACTCATGAAGCATCCTTCTTTCTTTTATGTATCATAAAAATTTTCGACAATTCCTTTGTTACTTCCTTCTTGAAGAAGGAATACGGAATGCTAAAGGAGAATAAATCTCCATGCGATTTCGCAGAGTAAAAACAGGAGGTGATATTCGTGGCTTATAAAATTAGCAATGCTTGTATCGCTTGTGGCATGTGCAAACCTGAATGCCCCGTTGATGCAATAACCGAAGGAAATCCCTATGTTATTGATGCAGAAAAATGTATTGATTGTGGCGCTTGTAACAGTGTATGTCCTGTCGATGCTCCTCAACCAGAATAGTTTTAAAAAAATGACACCTTCCAAATGGAGGGTGTTTTTTTATTTTCTCTAATTCTACCAGAAAAATTTGTTAGCCAAGGTTGACAAGGGCGAAATACTCCTGTAAAATGTAAACAGTGGTTAACAAATTTGAGGGGGGCTAGTATGACATTAGCTGAAATTGAAATCGGACAACAGGTGTTAATACATCAAGTTCGGGGTCAAGGGGCTTTACGAAGAAGGCTTTTAGAAATGGGATTAACCCCTAATACGAGTGTTTGCGTTCGGAAAGTAGCTCCCATGGGTGATCCTATTGAGTTGCGTATTCGTGGTTATAGTTTGACTCTGCGAAAAGAAGATGCAGATTTGATTGATGTTTGCGAAGTATGTGGAAATTCAGAACCGATGCGCGGTCATGGCTGGCGTCATCAGCATCGCCATGGAGGAAAATTTGGTGAATAAACGAAAGACCATTGCGTTGATTGGGAATCAAAATTGCGGAAAAACAACACTTTTTAATCAGCTCACGGGGAGCAATCAACATGTTGGAAATTTTCCGGGTGTAACCGTTGAGCAAAAGAAAGGCTCCGTTCTTAAGCATAATGATTTTGAGGTCGTGGACTTACCCGGGATTTACTCGTTATCTCCCTACACCTTAGAAGAAATTGTAACAAGAGATTTTCTGATTCAAGAAAAACCCGACCTAGTAATCAATATTATTGATGCTACTAATTTGGAACGAAATCTATACTTAACGTTACAACTCCTTGATTTGCAATTTCCCATGGTCATTGCTTTGAACATGATGGATGAAGTACGGGGCAGCGGGCATTTCATTGATGTTCAGCAGTTCAGCTCCATGTTGAACGTTCCGATCTATCCAATATCGGCACTCAAAAACGAAGGTATCGATGAGATGTTGAAAGGAATCGAGGAGGTTTTGGAAAAGGATGGAGAGGTTCCTTGGCTTGATTATTGCTCCGGAGAAGTCCATAAAGCAGTTCATGCGATTCGCCACTTGATCGAACCCAAAGCAGAAAAAAAGGGTATTCCTGTTCGCTTTGCCTCTTCCAAGTTAGTAGAGGGAGATCCCCTGATGGAGCAAGCGTTGGAACTCGATGAAACCGAACTCGATTTACTTGAGAGAATCATTAAAGTTGCTGAGACAAACTTAAATCTGGATCGAGAAGCAGCTATGGTCGAAATGAGGTATCAATTCATCGATCATTTGAGCCAACAGGTTCAGAGAAAGTTCGGTGAGAGTAAAGAACAGATACGTTCTCAGAAATTCGACCAACTTTTAACACATCGTTATTTTGGGATACCAATCTTTTTTTTATTTATGCTGGGAGTATTTTGGTTTACCTTTGGCCCAGTAGGCAGCTTTTTTAGTGATGCCTTTGTTGGTGTGATTGAAACGGCTACTGCTTGGGTAGATTCTCAGTTAGGCATCCTTGGTGTCAATGCGATTTTGCATTCGCTTGTCATAGATGGGATTTTTGCCGGGGTTGGAAGTGTGCTTGGCTTTCTCCCAATTATTATAATTTTGTTCTTTTTGCTATCTCTTTTGGAAGACACCGGCTATATGGCACGTGTCGCGTTTATGATGGATCAAATGATGCGTAGAATTGGTTTATCGGGTCGTTCAGTGGTTCCTATGCTCATGGGGTTTGGCTGCTCTGTGCCGGCCATTATGGCCACCAGAACTCTACCTGGTGAACGGGATCGAAAGATGACGATTCTACTAACGCCTTTTTTGTCCTGTAGTGCGAAGGTTCCAATATATGCGGTCTTCACAGCTGCCTTTTTTTCAACGCACCGAACTTTAGTGATGTTTAGCCTCTACTTAGGAGGCGTTGCAATGGCAGTTCTGTCCGGATGGATCTTAAAATCAACAGTTATGAAAGGAAACCCAGTGCCTTTCGTTTTGGAGCTTCCCTCGTATCGTTTGCCCAATGCCAAAAGTGTAGGGTTGAATTTGTATGATAAAGCGAAAGATTTTTTGACTCGGGCGTTTACGGTCATTTTTATTGGTACTATAGTAATCTGGTTTCTACAGAGTTTTGATTACAAGTTTAATTGGGTTACCAATAGTGAGTATAGTTTAATGGCAGAAATCGGAAAGAAAATTGCACCCCTATTTGCGCCATTGGGATTTGCCGATTGGAGAGCAGCAACAGCTCTTTTGGCAGGCATAACAGCAAAAGAAGCCGTAGTCAGTACTTTATCGATTCTAACAAATGTTGGAGACGCTAGTCAAGTTGCATCCGTACTTTCGAGCCTGTTTACTCCTTTATCGGCGTATTCATTTCTAGTGTTTACCTTGCTCTACATGCCTTGTGTCGCTGCTTTTGCAGCTACACGTAGAGAATGGGGGAACTGGAGAGGCTCGCTTGCGGTAGTGTCTTATCAAACGGGTGTGGCTTGGATCATGGCTTTTCTTGTGTTTCAAATAGGATCTTTCTTTGCTTAATAAGAGATACGATATCAATGGAAAGTAGGAAATTAAATGCAGTGGATTGATCTTTTCGTAGTGCTAGTATTGGGTGGGGCAGTTCTTAAGACTTTTATGTATTACAAAGATCCTAAGCGCAGTGGTGGTTGCCACGGAAGTTGTAGCAGTTGTTCCCAGCAATGCAGTTACCGAGAAAGCAAAACTGAAATCAATATTCGACAGAAAAAGTATTGAGAAACCCTTGCTCATTTCGCCAACATGTGGTAGAATAACATCCACATGCGGGTGTGGCGGAACTGGCAGACGCACCAGACTTAGGATCTGGCAGAGCAATCTATGCAGGTTCAACTCCTGTCACCCGCACCAAAAATTGAGGGGCTGTAGCAAAACAGGCCCAAAAAAACAGAGCCAAGGGCTACGAAAGTAGT
>CAYRNW010000031.1:0-28776 GCA_964425745.1 uncultured Eubacteriales bacterium
GCACGGTGGTGTGAGAGGACGGTCACTCAATTAATGGGTGACCTCCTACTCGATTGCTTTTTCAAACATCTGCACAGCCTCTTCCATATTGGCAATCACATCAATGGCAAAGGGGCAACGGCGTACGCAATGCCCACAGGCAATACACGCCGAAGCCTTTACGTTCAGCGCATCGTATGCTTGCTGCAGCTCCGGTGTCCATCCTTTATTCTTGGCCGTATCCAACAAACGAGTGGTGGCAGCAATATCAATATGCACAGGGCAGGGCAAGCAGTGATTGCAATACATGCAGACTTTGATTTGGTCCCCACGAATCTGTGACAAAATCCCATGATAATCGCATTCTGCTTCACTCGCCTCGGCAAACGACGCAGCCACTCGAACTTCTTCCACGTTCTTACAACCAATCAGCGCACTCGCCACCCCCGGACGATCTAAGGCATATTGAATGCACTGGGGCACGGTCATCGCCGAACCAAAGGGGGAATCGGAGGCATCGAGCAAACTCCCGGCGGCCAGCGTCTTCATCACCGTAATGCTAACACCCATTTCCTCGCACAATTGGTAAAACGCGATCCGCTCCGGATCAATTCGCACCTCGGTAGGATACGCTTCCTCTTCCGGCATTTCAAAAAAGGTATCGATTTCCGGCAAAACCAAATCAAATAACGGGCTAACGCTGAACATGATCACATCGAACCACCCGGTCTTGGCCATGGTCTGCGCAATCACCGCATTATGCGTGCTCACACCCAAACACTTGAACACGCCCAACCTCTTCTGCTCGTTCATATAGTCCAAAATACCGTTATCCAAGGCTTTTTGCCACTCTTCTTTGGTATCAATGTAATGCAGCATGCCAATATCAATGTAATCGGTGTGAAAACGATGCAGAAAATCTGCCACGAACTCTTTACAAACCGCCAGATCGCGGCTACATAGATACTGACCATTGACCCATGCCGCTCCCACATGCCCCTGCAACAGCATCTTCTCACGATACGGAGCCACCGCGTCGCCCAATTTACTGCGGACCACCGGGTCTGACATGAAGACATCGATGATGTTCATTCCAGCTTTGGCGGCTTCGTCAACCATGGCTTTACTTTCCTCGGGGGTCGCTTTACTAAAATACTCGCAACCCAAACCAACTTCACTGGCAAACATCTCGGTTTTCCCTAATTTTCGGTAGTTCATATTCAGCCTCCTTGTTCAACAGGATAGCCTTGCGCTACGGCAATAACTCCAGCACTTCTTCAAGCGAAGGCATATCCACAAAATGAGCAGCATAGTGCGCATGTAAAACATTGCCCGAATCATCCAAAATGAACAAAGCCGGCAGTTGTTGTTCGTTACCCTCATAATCTCCATGCACGAAGCCCGATGCCTTGACCACAGCCATGCGAACCCCTAACTTTGCCATATTTCCAATGGATTTTGAGATGAAGTGGTCCCGATCTGCAGCAGCCGGAATCTCCAAAGTTTTGTAAATCTCTTGCTCTTGATCACAAATGATTTGCACCGGATAATCGTAACCGGCTAAATCGCGACGCACAATCGCCGGGTCACTTTGCATGACAACGATAACTTGCGCATTTTTCTCGAGGAATTTCTCGTAATTCTTGGCAATCAAATCCACATCATAACGGCAAGTTGTGCAGCCAATGTAACGCAAAACCCAGAGAACGGTTTTCTTTTGCTCTTTTAACATTGCATGGAGGGAGAGGTTTTCGCGGTCCGCCGTGCGAACGGTGAATTCGGGAATCACTTGACCTACTTCTAATCTCGGCATATCCATCATCCTTTCATTGTTCAAGGTAGAACCATTTTTCAAGGTGGGGTAAGCGTTTTTGTTGCGAAAACGCGAACTGTCCCCACCCTGTAAATTTACCTTGAAATCTACCAAAAACTCTTCAACTTATTGTAGCATTTGCAGAGGAACTTCGCAAACTAATTTTTTACACAGTCTTAGTCTGGCCTTTTAAATACTCGAAAGCGGCTCCTTCATCCATGGGGCGGCTAATCAAATACCCTTGTACCTGGTCACAATGGTGTTCGCGCAAATACTCTAATTGACTCTCAACTTCCACACCTTCTGCTATTGTGGTTTGCCCCAATTTGTGAGCCATGGAAATGATATCGCCGGTAATCGCTTTATTGCGATGAGGTTCTTGTAATTGGTCAATAAAGTATTTATCAATCTTTAAGCAGTCGACATTCAACTCTTTTTCGCGAGCTAAAGAGGAGTAACCGGTTCCGAAATCATCAATGGCAATATGCAATCCGGCTTCTCTCAACTGCTCAATAATTCCGTTAATCTTCTCATAATCGGAAGCAAAAATCGATTCTGTGATTTCAATCCCCACATTTTTAAACAGCACTTGGCTCTCTTCACAAATTTGGAACAACCGTTCGGTAAAATTCGGAGACAAAAGCTGTATCGCAGAAATATTAATCGAAATCGCTAGGGAATCAAATCCATTTTTGTTCAATCGGTGTAAAAACCCCAGAGCATCGCGGATAATCTTTTCCCCCATAGGAATAATCATTTTGGTTTCTTCCGCAATCGGTATGAACTCTAAAGGAGAGACGAGGCCAAACTCCTCGGTCCTCAACCGTGCCAACGCTTCAAAGCTTACTGTGGTATTGGTTTGTAGATCCATAATGGGCTGATACTGCAAAAACAGTTCGCTACCCCCTGCATCTGTCACTACTGCCGATAAGGCCCTTCGAATCATACCCTCTCGAGTGACAGCGGCATCTAACGCTTCATCATAATAGCGAACGCCATAGTCTCGTTCAAAAATATTGATGGCTCGCTCTGAAGCAAGAAACAGACGGCGCAATAAAGAGTCTACATCGGTAAACGTTTCCTGTGCATTCAATTCGAGGATTCCCAAACCACCGCCAACCCGATCGGTCACAAAAATAGATTCCAATATTTCGGTGAGACTCTCCCCAAAGAGGGATAACTCGTCTCTGCTGTGGTAATTCGTCAGATAAAAGACAAACTGATTCTCATTGACATGGAACAAAGAACGGGATTCGCTCACGAAATTCTTTAAAGTCTCGGCAACCTGCTTCATAAGGTTCTGTGTATATTGAAACCCATAATTGGTGGTAAGCAGCTGAACGGTACTGAGATTCACTCCAACCAAAGCGCGTTTTCGTCCATCTGCTTTACTCAAGTCACTCCTGAGCTGGTTCTCCAGGAAATCGCGATTATGTAAATCGGTTAGCATATCATGCTCGGTCATATATCGCAAGCGGTCTTCCATTTGCTTTCTTTCGGTGATATCGGTTGAGAACCCTAAGTATTGGGTCTCAGAAATCTTAACAGCATTCACACTCCACCAGCGAATCGAGCCATTGCCATGAGTGAACTCCAGCTCGGCATTCATCGTGCCTTTTTCTTGTAAGCTCTTGAAATGATGTAAAGCCGCCTCCAAAGAACTAGCCGGTGTGATGTCTCGTATGGTCATATTCAGTAATTGTTCTCGACAATACCCTGTTAAGGCCAATGCTTGTGAATTCAACTCTACATATTGACCGATTTCATTGACGACAAAGACGCCATAGGGTGCATTTTCAATGTAACCACTGTATTTCGCCTGGCTCTCGATTAGCGCCATTTCGGCCAAAACCCGGTCGGTGATATCCCAAAACGTGGCAGCAAATTGATTGGGAGCCGGACGATATGCTGTTACAGCAAAATACTTATTCAGGGAACTGGAATGCTGGTGAAAGGATACATTCTCACCCGTTAACGCCACTTTGCCGTACATCTTAATCCAATAAGGTTCGGTTTCGGGGAGTACTTCCAACACGGTTCTCCCAATAATATGCTCTGAGCTCAAGCCGGTTAAGCGTTCGAATGCAGGATTGACTGCGAGAAATCGATAGTCGATGGGGCGGCCGATCCCGTCGCAAATGATTTCATGTAAGGCGAAGCCCACGACCATTTCGCGGAACAAGAATTGGTAATCCCGATTCGCCTTTCGTTCAGCTGTGATGTCTTGAAAGGTGGAATACACCTGGTGCGGCGTAGTTTCACCCGGGAGGAAAAGAGGAGTTGCATTAACCGACAACCACACATAATCCTCTTTTTGTGGCTGAAAGACTCCCATGACTTGCGGACCATAGGGCTTTCCGGTGCGCAGAGCAATCATGGTTGGGTGATCCGAACCGCTCAGTTCAGCGCCATCTTCACGGATTGCCCTCCAGTTGGGATCCATGGAAGTGCGTCCTTGCGCTTGATCAAGGGTGATCCCCAAAATCTGTTCAGCGGCGGAATTCATAGAGATAATTGAGCCATTCGCAGACTGGTAAACAACGCCTTGCGACATAGTATCGAAGAGTAATTTGTATTGATCTTCGGATTTTCTCACAAGATCTCGGGTTTCCCGCAATTCAATTTGACGCTGTAGAAACAAGCTTAATACCATGGCGGCAATGGGGTAGAGGACCATCACCGGTGCTGCAATGGTGCGAATGACGATCTGATTATCGGGAGCGGGTAAGAGCATCATACATAGAAGCATCGTAATATGAACGGCAATGCTCATGAGATAAATGCTCAACCAACGAGTTTTTTTGGAAACCGGATACAACCAACGCCGCCAAGCCAATCCTATGAAAATACTGGAACTTATGGTGGCAACACCTGGCACAGCACCACTACCACCGATTGCAAGACGATATATCGAAGCAGCAATGCCGGCGATGAGGGTCGAAATCGGACCAAAGATGAGGGCAGATACGCTAAGTAGAATCGACCGAGTGTCAAAAAATACACCGTCTTGCAAGTTGAAAGGAACACTCATAATAGCAATGCAAATCAGAGCAATAAGGGAGCCACTCAAAACCAACCTGAAGTTACGATACTTAGAAGGAACCCAATATGAAATTTCGTAGACAACAGAGAGAACCAACAACAAAGCTGCATTGTTGATTAAGGGGATTAAGACATCTCTTTCCATATCGTTCACCTCAAGCCGTTGGATTTTGTATGATTCAAAACGTTACTATATTTTACCATTCTTTCGGAATGTTTTCAACAAATTTTTAGCAGTTGAGAATTTCATGTTAAACAAAGAACCACCGATGGTAATTTGCTTTATCCATCGGTGGTTCTTTGTTTTATTCTTTTATTCCTTAATCATCTCTGGTCCATCGTACCATGCCGGAGTCTTGTAATGCTTAGACATTTGAGGACGATACTTGGACATTTGCTCGCTCAGGAATCCTACTGGAGGAGCAACTTCTTTGCCTTCCGGAACGAAGAATATCCCGTTTTCAGGATCGTGTTTGTATTTTCCTGCCTTACCGAAGAAATACGGTAGGTAGGATACATATTGAGCTTTGCCGTTTTCATCCAGAATTAAAGACTTGCCATCGTTTTTGTAGTTATAGAAATGGGTTGCTTGCATCTTTTTGAAATCCTCTTTGATTTCAGCAATCTTGTCGGGGTTGGTCATGAGTTCAATAGCACTTACCGCCATGACTTGGGCTCCAGCTACCACGCCTTTATGAGCGACAGTGGATCCGGTTACAGCAGTTGTGGTCCAGTGATGGCCAATGGCTCCCGGGGCAGAAGTGGGGAAACGAACAGAGGTAAGGGGCACAACTAAAGATACTTCACCAATATCGGAAGAACCGCCGCCAACAAAGACCGCAGGAGCTCCGCTTGGCTTGTCTGCAATGACCGAGTCATCGGGAAGGCCTATTTCTTCTGCACCCACCCCTTTTTGTATTGCTTTGACGAACTTCTGCTCTTCTTCTGTCCACTTAGGCATCCCAACTTTTTTAATGTTGTCCTGAACCAAATTGGCTAAGGTTTCAACTCTGTAGCATTGATGGATTGCAGTGTAGGGGGTCATTTCCATTTGAGTATCTGTGGCAAGGGCTGCAGCTTTGGCGCAATTCAGCACTCTTTCGAAATCGGATTTAATCAGTTTATCGGAATTTCTTACATAATACCAAGTCGTTGCACGGTCGGGAACCACATTGGGGCCCTCTCCACCTTCCGTGATGACATAATGCATTCTGGATGTATAGTGCAAATGCTCTCGCAAATACTCGGTGCTTGTGTTCATGATTTGAACGGCATCCAAAGCGGATCTTCCAACCCATGGGGATCCGCCGGAGTGGGCCGTTTTTCCATGGAAGGTAACAGAGAAGGACCAGTTTGTATTGCTACCTACTCCATACGATGCACCAAAACCGTCACCGCCATGGTTATCGATGACAATATCGACATCATTGAACAACCCAGCATGAACCATGAAAGGACGACTGATGACGGTTTCTTCCGCCGGGCTACCAAACATTTTTATCGTTCCGGTAAATCCGCCCTCTTCCATGGCCTTTTTCACGGCTACGACCGTTCCAGCAGCAGCAGTACCCATGGTGTTATGGGTGCAAGCATGTCCCGGAGCAATGGCCCCTTTAATCTCTGTTACGGGAGCATGGTCAGGATTTGCTACTTCTTGAGATAACATTGGCAAGGCATCTAACTCACCCAAAACGCCAATGGTTGGACCAGGTCCGTTCGTAAAGGTGGCCACAAAGGCAGTCGGCATTCCGGCAACGCCCTTTTCAACCGTGAAGCCTTCTTTTTCTAGGTAATTCACGAGTAGATTTGCAGTATTATATTCTTCAAGTCCTAACTCGGCATAAGACCATATGGCATCGTTGATTTCTGCTAATATCTTCTTGGTTTCACTTCTCTCTAGAAAATCCACAGCAATGAGTTGGTTTTTGTTAAATTCGTCTCTTTTCAATCTTCGTTCCTCCTTAGTTTATGTGATACTTGGTTCAGATAAGCGATTTCTCCATTTCACCCCCATGCCTATTCTCTTGTCAAGAAGGTTCTTGTAGAACACTCCTTAAAGGGTTGTGGTCTTACCAGTATCGAAATATTTCTATACTACTTTTCTTGCTGGGGAATGCAAAATCCTTTTTTTAGGTGTGCCTAAGTTTCAAGTAAAAACATAACCACCTACGGATAAGGCATAAGCAGCTCTAAATCAGCAAGACGAACTTAAAAAATTCATTAACTTGACTTTGCCCTTATTTAACGGTATTATTTAAGGGAAAGGTCGGTGATTAAGGGAATGAGAGCATTCAACTACTCGGCTATCAAAAGTCAGACCTGGGATTCTGATATACTTGGATATATCGCTGCTATATACAAAGCAGTAGGTAAGCAAGAGCAATATCTCAAACAGAGACCGGAAGAACTTGAAAAGCTGGTGGAAATCGCCAAGATTCAGAGTACCGCAGCATCCAATGCCATTGAAGGCATTATAACTACCAGTGCCCGCATCAAGCAGCTAGTAAAAGAAAAAGCGACGCCGAGGAATCGTGATGAACAGGAAATTGCCGGTTATCGTGATGTGTTGAACATTATTCATGAGAGCTTTGATGCAATACCGCTTTCAAGGAATTATATTCTTCAACTGCATAAAATCATGTATAGCCACATGAATAATCCAATCGCTGGTCAAACCAAGAATGTCCAAAACTATATCAGTGCAACTTATCCAAATGGTCATACCGAGATTTTATTTACACCGCTCGCACCCTATGAGACTTCTGAAGCCTTGGAACGCATTTGCGAAGAATACAACAAGGTTATTGGCAATTTTGAATTAGAACCTTTAATCGCTATACCAATTTTCATTCATGATTTCTTGTGTATCCATCCCTTTAACGATGGCAACGGAAGAATGAGTCGTTTGTTGACCACTCTGCTGTTATACCGCAGCGGATTTTCTGTTGGAAAATATATCTCGTTAGAGGCCAAAATTGAAAAAAATAAGGATCTTTACTATGATGCATTGTATCGCTCGCAAGACGGCTGGCATGAAGGAACAGAGGATGCGATCCCTTTTGTCAAATACATTCTCAGTATCATTCTTGCAGCATACAAGGACTTTGAGGACAGATTCTACATTGTTGAAGAAAAGCTTCCTGCCATAGACATGGTAAGGAAGGCAACACTGAATAAAATCGGAAGATTCACCAAACAGGATATCCGGGAGCTATGCCCATCTCTGAGTGTTAGCTCTATTGAAGGTGCTCTGCGAAAACTGAGTTCTAATGGCGAACTGAAGCGTGAGGGTGTAGGGAAATCGACATACTATATGCGATTGAAATGATCAGCTACGGATTAAATAACTTTATCCATAGGTGGTTATTGATTTAGGTCAATTATAGCTCGGCGCTAATAGGATAAACGTGAGATCACACTTTTCATTGAAAGATTGAAGGAAAGGTTGACTAACGAAGCTAATATAATAACAATGTTAGGGAAATAAACTCTATAAAAGAACTTCCTAAAGCAGATTGGAGGTGACTAATATACTGGGTAAAAAACACATAGTAGTACTTCTTGCCGTGCTTCTTCTCCTTAGTGGTTGCCAGAGGTCCTCACATGAAGTAACCTTGGAACCCAAGGCTAGCCAGGAAACAATGGAGTTTTGGGAGGAAAACCGAGAGGATTTTAATGACTTGGCGAAAGCACTTCTCACCTTGGCAGAAGAGTATGAAGGGCCACGTGTGTATAGAGAAGCAATAAGTTTAGGTTACGAAAAGTATTATGAGAAACTGGGGTTGACTTCGCCTTTTGCTCAATACGATTCCAGGACAAAGCAGTATTCGGAAATTGGAGTATTGCCCGAATCTGCGTTTCGTTTGGCAGCAACCGGAAAGATTCGTCATATTCTTATCTTGAACGCTGTTAAAGTCCATTTCACCATTGAAGGTTCAAATCCGTTTTCTGATGCCGATTTACAATATTTTCGTTATCATTCCACTTATGCCAGAACAGGACTTTTAGAAGAAAAGACATACAAAGTAATCGATGATCATTGGTTGATCGTCGGATACAATCAGGCATGGAGTCCTGCATTTGGCATACGAGGACAAGAAACAAATATTAAGCAGATTCGAGTTGATATTGAGTATAACCAGAAAAGGGAGAACCAAATCGAGGCTGTGTTTGCCTTAAATGAGCATCACGTTCTCTTGTATCGAGATCGATTGAAAGATCAAAGATACTTTGGCGAATACTTTGTATATAATCATGAGAAAGAGTTAATGGTAGACAAAGGAGTATTCGATTATCCAAATCCCATGATGTTGCTAAGAGATCATCAGGTTATCTTACATCAATCGGAAGAAGACTCAACAGTATTCTTTTTGCCCATAGGCCAAGAACAACATTGTTATCAATTTGATATGGGGCAAGGAAAGTTCATTCTTCAAACCGGTGAGCAGTTGCCAAACTACGTGGACCCAGCCACAAAAAGAGAGGAAGCGGTGAGGTTCCTTATTGATAAGGTGCCTAACCTAACTGACCCAAATTATGATAATCTTCTATTTCATCAAAACATGTTGCAGTTTTCAGAATCGGTAGTATTGTTCTCAGCAGGAATTGGGGGTAAAGGCTGTTATTACTACTATTGGATAGATCAGGAAGATTTGGAAACATCATCTTGTTGGGAAGTAGATTTCAGGAGTTTTCGATCAAGAGGAATTGACCCAACATATACGCTTCAAGGTGGCAGCGAAAACCCGGCATTGATTTTTTGTATGCCAGGGTTTTCTGCGGGAGAAAAGGACCTTTATCCAGCCGATATACACGAAATATTCATTGTCACGCCGAAGTAGAATTCCATAATGATGCGAACCCTCCACATTTGCAGAATGCAGAGGGTTCGTTCAATTCTATTGTGCGCACGGTGAGCGCACGTTCTAATGGGTGAAAGTCCCGAACCCACCCTGTAGCGGGAAGGGTATAGCCGAACACCAAGGGTGTCCATCGCTAGGTGGAACCTGAAGAATGATGAAGGTAAATCTCTGACGAACAGAAATCTCATCTGGCCGCAAATGAGGGTAAGACTCAATCCAAGTTGAAGCCCAATAGCAACACGGAATCATTTGAGGTAAATAGGGTAGTATTAACGACGAGTTATAATTGACCCATTGGGTCAAATTCAAACAGGCGTTGACAAAGGAAGGCATCGCTGAATAAAATCGGAAGATTCACCAAACAGGATATCCGGGAGCTATGCCCATCTCTGAGTGTTAGCTCTATTGAAGGTGCTCTGCGAAAACTGAGTTCTAATGGCGAACTGAAGCGTGAGGGTGTAGGAAAATCGACAAACTATATTCGGTTGAAATAATCACCTAGGGAAACAACCCATTTTCGCCCTCAAACCCCGCTAAACCCCTAATTTCAAGCAAAAACATAACCACCTACGGATAAAATAACTTTATCCATAGGTGGTTATTGATTTAGCGAAGATTGATATTTACTGCTGAAGCATTGAGGTTAGTTATCTATTTGCGCTCTTTTGTATAA
Organism: uncultured Eubacteriales bacterium; assembly: GCA_964425745.1. Taxonomy (GTDB): domain Bacteria; phylum Bacillota; class JAAYKD01; order JAAYKD01; family JAAYKD01; genus CALCNS01. The sequence continues at coordinate 10,370 of CAYRNW010000031.1, forward strand.
GCAGTATCATATTTGGTCAGTAGGAATAAACAGTATGGGTTCATACTGACCCCCTCGCGCTTTGCATGTTCCGAAAGCTGGCGATGCAATGATTTCGGAAGTCTAAACTTAAATTGACCTGAATAGGAGTCGTCAACACTGGGTTCTGGAACATCGAAACCATCTTCTAAAGCCGCCTCAAACCATAATCTTTTGGCCTCAGAAGCTGCTTCAATCGCTTTTGCTGCTGTTGTAGCATAAGTAATGCAACCGCGCAAGTCGGGAAAGGTTACGATGAATCCGCCCTCTTCGGTATCTTCTACAACTTCCATGCGGTAGGGTAGTCTCATGCAATCATGAATTGTTTTCAATGTTGTTTACCTCCTCTCTCGTTACGATTTCTTTGACCATTTTGACGTAGGTGATTTTGATTGGTTCGTGTTTTGGTATTGTGATAGGAGCACATCCTGGGTTTCGAAAAGTGGAATATAATAAGTTGTCATCCCTGTGTTTCTCTTGTTTTCCATACAGCCATCGGATGATGCTTGATTCGAGCTAGTATCTCCTTATTTTCAAATAACAATTCGGGTATGTATTCACCACTTTCAAACTTGTCTAGAAACTCTCTCTCTAGCTTTGTTAAAATCATCAAATCATTTCAAATAAGTCTTTTGGCACCATCAATTCCCATTCACTTAAATAATAGCTAGTCTTTTTGGCCTCGCTTACTAGGTAACGTCTGCTTTTTCCTACTTTGCTTCTGCAATATGCTATAAACTCTCTAGACAGTTGCATCTCTTTCCTATAGTGCTCCAAAAGAAATCCTGCCTTTTGGTAAAGTCCCTGAGTATCATATATTTCTAGATACCGTTTTAACCTAACTTCGTCCAAGTAGTGAACATTTTCTAAACAATTTTTGAGTTCTTCAAATCCACCGATTTTATTGAAATCCTGGATACTATCTATGACGGTTCTTTCTAAATCTGTGATTCTAACGCCAGTGGTGTTCTTTGCTTCTACAACGCCTTCTTTCATCTTGGAAGAAACAAACTTATATGTTACATAATCGTATTCGAAATGATTAAACTTTGTTTCTGAGGAAACATTTACCTCATAGAATACTTGATTTGCAAGTCCATAATATTCAAAGGCGCTATGATGAGATATATAAGCAGAACTGGTTATGGCACAGGCTATTTGATAACGATTAGCGACTATCTGTCCAGTTGAAAGGTTTGCCACAGAGTATATATTCTTTCGTATTTTTCTAACCAAGCCCTTCTTCATTAGACGGTTCAATTGAGAATAGGCTGTCTTCTCATTACTGGTCAACTTCTTCAAATCCTCGATTGTAAAAACCGGATACTTTGCCATTGCAGTTAAAACATCCACTTGATTCACCTCTTTTTAATTACATCATGATTTACTTCGCATTTAAAGAATAATGTTCCGTTTCTAAAATCACTCTAAGCTAAGGGTACAATGTTATGCACCTTATTTTTAATTTTATCACGTTATTCCTTAAAAGAAAAAAATCGTTCCGTATTTTAAAATGAAGAGCTAACTCAAATCAATATTTATCATCAAAAGAGCTCTCTAAAGCAAGATAACCGCCAACCTTACACCCAGAGGAAAGAAACGCTGGGGGATTACATTGTGAACCTTGACAATTATTGACGAATTTGTTATAAATAATCTAATGGTAGATGAACGTTAAAATTAACGGAAGTTCAGAAAGTAGGGGACCGAATTGAAAAGAAACAGAAAAATGTTGGCCTTCTTGCTTGTTTTTATTATCGTTGCTCTCTCGGCATGTCAAAATCCGAAAGAACCTATAGATACCGCCAATACCGCCATAAAAGAAATCTTCCTGCCGTTCAAATTTGATTTCGCAAATGATATACATGAATCTCAAAAAGCCAATGCGAAAGTTTTTTGGTTGCATGATGAGGTTGTACTAATCGTTCGTGAAAACGCCTTGGGCTGCTCCTATGATATTTTCGACTGGGAAGAAGAAAATATCATCGTATCTGGAGACTTGGTGCTACAATACCCTCCTATAGAGAGCCAAGTGGAACAGGTATCATGGGTTCAACTGAATCAAAATCAATTTTATGTCAAGAATCTATTTGAATCCACAGAGGCGTATCTCTGGGAATGTAACGATAATGGAGATATTGTTATTCAACCTATGACACTCCCTGCAGAGTATGTATACTCCTCAGTCAATCAAAATGTATCTATTATAGCGGGCGTTTTAAAAGATCGTGAGGTTATTGAAACTTACAGAATTCATCAGGGAAGCGAAATAGGTTTTAGGGATGAAGAGTCACTGACCACGGAGGCACTATCTGTTCCTGAATTTAGTATGTTAACTCAGATCGCATTTCTTAATAGTGAAGTATTAGTTTATGGTTGGAACAGTACAAAAGATAGAACTAAAAGCGGGTATGGACTATATTCCATTACTGATAAAATGGTTATCTCACAAAACTTTTTTGGTAGCAGTGATATGGTAGTTGGTAAAGATTCAGTGATGATAGTAAAAACGAATCTTGAACAACAAACACCGGAAGAATTTGTCTTCATCTCTTCAAATGGAGAGAGCCAGGTAATAAAAGATACCCCTTTAAACAATAGGTTCGGTTCTTTGCTTAACGCATTTGTTGCTGGTGATTACGTTGGAAAACTCACTTCAATTTCTCATTCACCTAGTTTAATTTATACTTGGACTTTAATGAACCCTCTTTCCATGAGCTCATTTGTTGAGTTAAAAGTGGATCCTGCAAAAACGGAAAATTCCATAATCACACTTTCCGCAAGTGAGCCCTTCATAGCGTTTTCCCAAGACAAGAAACCAATCATGATTTTCTATAATCTTGGATATTCATCTGGTTACCGCAACGGAGTAAATCCAGATAAATATGCTTTGTATATCGTTAGTTTACTTGGAGGATTAGATCGCCCAATAAGCGGAGACATTAAGATCAATGGAAAATCAATTGTAACGCTCTCAGAAGATCAACTAGCCGTTATGCGCAGAAAAAGCATTGGATATGTGTTTCAGTTTTTTAATCTGATTCCACATTTGTCGGCATTGGAAAATGTTGAGTTGCCGATGAAAATTACTGGTGCTAGTAGAAAAGAAGCCCGTGAACGTGCAGAATACTTGCTGAATGAGGTAGGACTATCCCCGAGGGCACACCATAGACCAGATCAGCTCTCCGGCGGAGAACAGCAGAGGGTTGCGATTGCAAGGTCATTAATCAATAAACCAGCTGTCGTTTTAGCCGATGAACCCACCGGTAATCTCGACAGCAAAACCCGAGATATTGTCATATCGTTGTTCCAGAAGTTTCGAGAAATCGAAAACCAAACATTTGTCATTATCACCCATGATACGGGGTTAACCCAGTACGCTCAGCGCGTTGTTCGCTTGCGCGACGGAAAAGTTGAATCGGTATCAATAGGTGGTTATAGATTTAGCGATGGTAGTGAAGGTCGATAAATGCAAGGGTTAAAGTACCAGGGAAGAAATGAACATTCTCCTAGTTACGTACCTGTATAAAGTGGAAGAAAGTTTAACACGCGCGAAGAACCTGTTGAATGAAGCTAGGGATGCAGAACTGGCTGGTTTATCGATGCATGGATTCGCAATCAAACAGCTGGACCACCGTGTATCGAATGGTAAGCATTGCGGTGTCAGAAGACGACCATTCAATTAATGAGAGACCACCTATTCGGCTGGGTTTCATCCCTGTTTCCACGGTTTTAGTTAATATTTGTCTAATTATGTAATTTTAATGCAATCAAATATAATATGCTTACATAATATATCATAAAAGCTCAAAATTAAACATGGAATCGGAAGAAAATGTTGATAAAGTCAATAGAAGCTTGACAAGGCGAAAAATTAAGCAAGAAATCACCTGCACAAAATACAAAATTAATTGCACAATGTAGAAAGTTGTTGTATTGACTATTTAATTTAAAATATATATAATTATATCGAGCTATACGGCAAAAAGTCACCAGATAGATGAACGGATGTTTTCTTCTGCTATTCTGAAAAGGTATTCGGTTCACTGACATTAAACACCGTTTAGTGGGTTTATGTATCCGTGCATGCATTCTAATCGAAACAGGCGTGGAAATCCTTGGCGTGGCCACGCTGTATTGAATAAGGAGGTAAAAACCCATTGAATTTTAAATGATTTTCTTAACCAACGGCACATATTTAAGCAATATAGCTCCGGCATTGAATCTTTATAATGGTGTTAACGGAAATTGGTTCAATTATACTACCATGTATGGAAATACTTCATCATCCTGGCCTTTGGAATTTACAAACGCAACCATTACGACTTTACTTGGTAATTACGGTGTGGTTATTAATGGTCATCAACTGGACGATTCATCAGTTTATTTTACATATTATGATAGAGGGACAGGTTATGCTCAATCCGAAATTGGTCACTATGTTGCCGGAGAAGGGTTTGACAGCACAGACCCTTCGGCTCGTAAACTGCTTTATTTTGATTCGATTCCTTCAAGTCAAATGTATCTGCCGTCGAGACATGTGGAAATCTCGTTTCAGCGTATGGCAATATTAGCTAATGACAGAGGGCTAGTCTACTAAATTATAGGAGATTCTATGAAAAAAATAACCCTAAAGCTATTGTTTCTTCTAGTTGGATTAGTACTTACCGGATGTAATAATCTTTCAACAAATGTTCCTGATTTGAATCAAACGAATACCGGTAAACCTCCTATTACTGTTGAAAATATTCCGGAGCCAACTCCTTTAGAAACAAAAGTTGAATACTTAATAAATGATCAGATCCCACAAGGTAATATTGAAGATGTTTTAGAAGAGAGTGGTGTGTTGGGAGAGACCGCTTATTTCGATTTTGAAAATGGTTTAATAACCTTCCTTGGCTTTGATAAGAATCGTAATTTAATCATGATTGAAGACGGAACTACTTTTGATCTCGTATCTATTCCAAAAGAAGGAAAGAAGAAAGTTCTTTTTGAAAACGTAATGGGAGACCGGAAGCGTGAAATAAATAATGCTGTTTTCCAAGAACCCTTTGTTGTATGGTCTGAATGCCCTAATGCAAGAACAATACCAAATCCAACCAAAGGTGCAGATTGGGCTGTGTATATGTTAAATATTCAGACAAAAGAACTCACCCTAATAGATTATGATCAAGGCCTACGCGTTGACCAAAAATATCCTAACCCATATTTGTGTCCTAAGGATATGGATATTGATGGAGACTATATTGTTTATCCTGGTTTCGCCAATAATGACAAAGGCATCATTGTTCAAGTCGTAAAAACTTATCAGATTTCTACTAAGGAGATCAAGATAATTGGAGAATTAAAATCCGATCCCTTCTATAACTCACTTGGTACACCAAGTATTTATGGTAATTTTATTACTTGGCCTGAAGCTTTCTTCAGAAAGGACGGATTGTATGAAGGCTTTTGCATCTTATACAATATTGACACCGGCGAATCGAGGAAAATAATGACTCCAGACAATGTAATTAATCCTACATTGACTAATGGTTATCTAGTCGCATCCAGTCAACCCAATAAGACATTTTATGACGCTGAAGTTGTAGTTTTAGATCTAAGTGATTTAACTTGGAAATTAAAAGTCAATAGTAATCTATCTATCTATTCAAAACACGATCGTAATCCTTTTTCTATTACTGGATGTATTGATACTATGTGTGCTTGGTATGCCTCAAGTCCAGATACAGATGCTTTAGCTATTTTGGATATCGAGCAGCAGTTATTGTACACAATTATTGGAAAGGAAGAGGGGCATACAGTCAATTATCCGATGTTGCGTCCTGGCAAAGTATTGACATGGTATGAACATGTTATGACAGAAAACGGCTTAAAACCTAAGTTGTATTATCATCATATTAAGTGAATTAGCAAATAAGAATCAGCGGCTAAACGGCCGCTCTTTCTTTTTATGAAGCATTATTAAATATTCGGCAGCATTTACCCACCGAGTCCGGAGCTTGGTTCCATAAGCTCACTCGGCTGCGGTGCACTCATTTTGGTAATATGACGCTGAATGTTAAATCAGTCTTATTTTGAAGTAGGGGCTGCTCACGTCAACACTAGTATGGATCCCCCTAAAAATCCCTCCAAACCAAATTCAAGCAAAAACATAACCACCTATAGATAAAAACGATAACTATAGGTGGTTATGAATTTGGCGAAGTTAATGTTTACTGCAGATGCATTCAGGGTAGTTCTTCATTTGCGATCGTTTGCATAAGAGCATCATATTTGATCAATAGGAACTGGCATTACAAGTTCGTAGCGAATCTTGACAATTATTGACGAATTTGTTATAAATAATCTAATGGTAGATGAACGTTAAATTTAACGGATGTTCAGAAAGTAGGGAATTGAATTGAAGCAAAACAGGAAATGGTTAGTTTTCTTGCTTCTTATGATTATAATCGTTCTCTCGGCTTGTCAAAACTCGGAACAAGCTTATAACGGCAATACTGACATAAAAGAGGTACCCCTGCCGTTTCCATACTCAGCAAAAGAAAACCTGGAAAATCTCAGAATTTTCTGGTTGTATGATCAAGTCGTCTTATTGGTTCGAGAAACCGTCTTGGGCTGTTCATACGATGTTTTTGACTGGAGTGAAGAGAAGCTAATCAAATCGGGAGAATTAAGACTAGAGCAACCTCCTACCGTAAGTCAATTAGAACAAGCTTCTTGGGTTCAACTAAGTCAAAATAGTTTCTTGGTAAAGAACCTCTTTGATTTAACAGAAGCCTATGTTTGGGAATACAAAAATGGCGAAGTTGTTATTCAACAGCTTCCTTTGGAAGAAAGCTTTGCAATTTCTGCAGCCAATAACAATGCTACTTTGTTGGCGGGCATTTCGCCTGATGGTGAGTCGCTGCAGGTTTTCCAAATTCAACAGAAGAATGAGTTGCAGATGTCATTGGAATGGTCCCTCACTATGGAAGATTTGACATTACCCACTTTAAGCAAACTGGTCCAGATCGCTTTTATAAATGACGAGGAACTGGTTTATAGTTGGAATCATGAGCTCGATTCTGCAAAAAACGGATACGGTATATACTCCATTGCTAATCAAACCGTGATTTCGCAAAACATGTTTGGCAGTAGCAAAATGGTGATTGGTAAAAATTTGGTGTTGGTAACAGAAGGTGAAGGTACTGTTAACAACCCGGTAGAATTTGCTTTTATACATGCAAACGGAGAGAGTGGAGTTATAAAAAACGATACAGTGCCATTCAACCTCGGTGGGTTACGCAGAGCGCTTGTTTCGGATGAGTATGTAGGATTTGTTACACAGCGTGTTGAGGAAGTTATTCCAATGGAGAAACAACAAACAATTCTGACTTGTACATTACTGAAACCGCTTGTTGAAAAATCCGAACCTGATTGGAGTATGGATTTCATTATAATCAGTCCGAATAATTTGATACGGGATAATAGAAATAATTTGACCTTAGCGTTAACAGAAGATCAAGAACCCTTGCTGGTTTTCTACGGTCCGGCATATTCGCAGGGGTATCGTCAACTCACAAACCCAGATGCATATGCCTTGTATATAGTATCGAGAAGATAAAAGACATACATAAGCCTAATTGTGTTTGATTTGCTTTAGGAAGGAGTTTTCCAAGTGAATGCAGCAAAGGAAAACAACTGGAAGTATCCTGTCTATGCTTTTTTGGTTAATTTCGGTTTTCTATATATAAGAATGTGGATTGGCTACATTTGCCTTTTCTTTTTCTTCAAATATTATAGCATAGAGTCCCCCATACCCTATTATAGAAGAGACTTAATGGAAATTGGTTCAACACCATTTCTATGGACTGTATTCTTTTGTTACCCTTCATTTGTTACAAAGTTAGAAAACAACAAAAGGTTCAAAATAATACTCGGCATCATAACGTTTTTGCTATTATTCACTCTATATAGTGAGAGTTTTGTCGAGCATCGATTCATCGTCCTATTCTTCGCTCTCGTACTGAACATAATTGGTATTTTCTTAAGAAAACGCATTTACAGAGTCCGCTATGGAATACTTTTAATCAGTCTGGCAGTAATGGTTAGCTTATTCATTACTCTTCGTACGAACTATCGAACGCGGTTTAACATTGTAGATTATCAAGATGAGACTTACGCAATAACCAATTTAATCGATGGCAACGCCTACCTTTTACGATGTGATATTGAACCAAATAGCGATTCCCAGGACACTGGACCGATAATCAGGTTATATCGCAATGAATTTCTTGTTGTTAATGTTTTCGAAGAAGACATTATGAAAAACAATGTAACCATATTTTCAAAGGTTATTTTGGAAAATAGAACTGGAGACTAGTGAAGCCTCTTTTAAAAAGTCGTAAAGTCTAGCATTCTTCGGATGACTACAGAAGAGTTGCTCTTCAATGCAATCAGTATTACAGACCCCTCGGCTCGAATTTGTTTATATTTCGATCCAATTCGTGAAGTAGATATGTATCTACCTACAAGGCATGTTACGATTACTTTCCAGCGAATGGCTATTTTAACAAACGATAGAGGTCTAGTATATTAGAAATAAGTGGTGAACTATGAAAAAGCTATATAAATTGTTCGGTTTAATAATGATTACTATCTCTCTGGCAAGTTGTAATGATATTTTTCAAAGCAGTTCCGAGGCACCACAAGAAGAGCCTGTTAAGCCCCCAATAACAGTAGAAAATATACCGGAACCAACTCCTCTAGAAACAAAGCTTGACTATTTAGTAAATGAGCAAATTCAACAAGGTAATATAGAAGACATTTTAGAGGAGATTGGGGTGGTCGGTGAGACAGACTATCTTGATTACACTGGTACTGCATATTTCCTTGGGTTCGATAAAAATCGGAACTTAATTATGATTGAAGACGGTACAACATATGATTTAGTTTCTATACCCAAAAAAGGGAATAAAAAAATACTTGTTGAAAACATAATGGACGACCGCAATCGTCAAATAAAATTTGCAATTTATCAGGAACCCTACTTAGTTTGGTCTGAATGTCCAAATGCTAGAACGCTACCTGATCCAACAATGGGTTCTGACTGGGCAGTATACCTTTTAAATGTGAAAACGGGAAAAAAGACTTTAATTGATTATGATCAAGGGTTACGCGTTAATGCCAAATATCTACACCGATATTTATGCCCAATGCTACTAGATATAGATGGCGACTATATTGTTTACCCTGGTTTTGCAAAAAATACTCAAAACACAATTGTACCAGTAATAAAAACCTACCAAATATCTAGTAAAGAGATAAAGATTATAGAAGAATTAAAATCAGACCTTTTCCATAATGCTTTAGGTGCTCCCAGCATTTATGGAAATTTGATTACATGGCCAGAAGCTTATATCAATGAAGATGCAACTTATGATGGATTTTGTGTGTTGTATGACTTAAATACCGGAGAGAAAAAGAAAATATTAACACCAGAAAATGTTATTAACCCAACCTTGACCGATGGCTACCTAATTGCAACGAATCAACCAAATGTAACTTTTTATGATGCTGAAATTGTTGTTTTAGATTTAACAGATATGACATGGAAATTGAAAATTAACAGCAATTTTTCAATTTATTCAAATAGTAAGTATAATCCCCTCTATGTATCTGGTTGTAATATGGATTATTGTACTTGGGATGCTCCAATGATTGATTCATTAGCATTTTTGGATTATAGACAACAACTCGTATATCATCTTATTAAAATGGAAGAAGGTCATCAAGTCAATCACCCAATAATTCATAATGGAAATGTACTTACATGGTTTGAGCATGTTGAAACTGAAAACGGGTTAACTCCTCGCTTATATTATTATTATTTAAAATGATTTAACAATCAGGAATCAGCGGCTAAACGGCCGCTCTTTCTTTCAATTAGGTTCGTTGTATAAATCAGTTTTCGAATCTCGGGTGCCATTGCGATTCCACCTCTCCGATTCAATTATACATCTATTGAATCGGATTGGCAAAAGCACAAACTATTTTCAGTCTCTATGTAGTCCATCTTTACAATTCTTTTCGGAATTATGTCGACATATCGATTGACTTTAGACAAGAAGTCTGTTATGGTACTTATCGGAACTAAGTCGACATGTAGACTTTAAAGCGGGTGAAAAGATGATAAGACGTGAAAGATACTTGAATCAGCTGATCAAAAAACAGTGGAATGGAAGAATCAAAATCATCACCGGCATTCGCCGCTGCGGCAAAAGCACCTTATTGTTCGAATTGTTCAAAGCGTACCTGATAAACGAAGGCGTGAATGAGGATCATGTGATTGCCATTGCGCTTGATGACGATCAAAATGTTCGCTTCCGATCTCCGGATATTTTGTCTGAGCATGTGCGGAATAGATGCACTGACAAGGAGCAGAAGTATTACCTGCTGTTAGACGAGGTTCAATACGCTATATCAAAGGCAGAGCTCAAAGACAAAGAGAACCCTCCCCGTCTCTATAGCGTGTTGAACGGCTTGCTTCATCTGAAAAATGTGGATGTGTATGTGACCGGGAGCAATTCAAAATTGCTTTCCAAGGATGTCATGACTGAATTTCGCGGCAGGGGCGATGTGGTTCATATCTATCCGCTGTCCTTCGGCGAATTTTATGAGGTGTCCGGCTTGGATAAGGCAGATGCTTACAACGAGTATATGACATACGGCGGCATGCCCTACCTTTTGCGGCTTGAATCAGAGAACGAAAAGTTTCAATATTTGAATGAGCTGTTTGAAGAAATTTATTTCAAAGATATTGAGGAACGCTACTCAATCGGTCTGCCACAGGTCTTACGGGAATTGACAACCAACCTGTGCTCGTCCGTTGGCTCTCTAACCAATGCCAGTAAAATTGCCCGCACGGTCAACAGCCATAAAACAGAAAAGACGAACTCGGAAACCATCAGCAGCTATCTGGGTTATCTGACAGACAGCTTTCTATTTTCAAAGTCCGAGCGCTATGATGTGAAAGGAAAGCGTTACTTTGAATATCCCTCAAAATACTACTGCACGGATGTCGGTCTACGCAATATTCGCCTGGGTCTTCGCCAGCAGGAAGAAACCCACATCTTGGAGAACCTTCTGTACAATGAACTACGCGTCCGCGGATATCAGGTGGATGTAGGCGTTGTAACGGTTACAGAGTCAAAACCCAACGGTAAACGCGCACAGAAATCCTTAGAAATCGACTTTATTGCCAGAAAGGGCTCCCAAATGGTATATATCCAGTCTGCGCTGAGTATGGACGACAAGCAAAAGCAAGACAGCGAGCTGCGCTCTCTGAAGGCCGTGAACGATTCTTTTCAGAAAATAGTCGTTTCAAAATCGTACGGAAAACGCTGGACGGATGAGAATGGTATTCTCCGGATTGGACTCGTTGATTTTCTGTTAGACGAAAGCTGTTTGCAAGGATAAATTGGAATCGAGGTCCGGACTGACTGGAACATTGATCCGGACAGGGTGGATATTTTCAATGGAATATTCAGTATGACCGAGAGTATGATTTCAACCAAATTCCTGAAATATTGAGATTTGGTGTTGTTAAGACAGCTGATTAAAAACTGTATTTCAAGCAAAAAAATAACCACCTATGGATAAAATTATTTTATCCATAGGTGGTTATAGATTTGGCGATGGTAGTGAAAGTCGATAAATGCAAGGTTTATAGTACCAGGGAAGAAATGAACATTCTCCTAGTTACGTACCTATATAAAGTGGAAGAAAGTTTAACATGCGCGAAGAACCTGTTGAATGAAGCTAGGGATGCAGAACTGGCTGGTTTATCGATGCATGGATTCGCAATCAAACAGCTGGACCACCGTGTATCGAATGGTAAGCATTGCGGTGTCAGAAGACGACCATTTCCCGGAATGGGAGAGAATTCGTAGTTATAGTTAACTGAAGAATTGCACTAAAATATAAATTCATTATATATTGTAGTAATAAGATGGGTTGACTTGTTTATCTGTCTGAGCTATAATTAGGTCGTAATTTTTCGAATTAGGTTCTTTGGCATTGAAACTAAGAAATGCAAAGTCAGAAGCAGTTAAGTTATTTCTGATTTACTATATTCACACCTAGGATAACCGCATAGTAGACAAATGCTTAACGAGGTGATGTATTTGTTTTTTAAACTTGGAGCAAAGAATGCGTGGCGAAACTTAGCAAGAAGTCTTTTGGCAATCATTTCGATGGGATTTGCTTCCGCTTTTCTGGCCTATGTATTAACGCTCGGACGCGGGTATAGTCAAGGCGCCGGCCAGCCATTGAGACAAATGCTGGGGGGCGAAATTAGTGTGTACCAACAAAAGCTGGTGAGCGAAATTCCTAGTAATCCTACGGATTTCGAATTTTCTATTGAGACTCTGAACCCATTTACAGACCTAAGCTTCTTTTATACTGGTTATGAGCAAAAAGGGTATATGACCGGTTCAAGCATGGACGATGAAAATTGGCTACATTTAGAGCAGCAGCTCCTTGATCAACCTAGTATCTCTGGAGTTTATCCTGTTTATCGATTACCTGCTTTTGAGCAATTCATTGAAGGAAGCGGGGAATCTTCTATTGTTTCAAAGGTTTCACTCTATGGTAAAGGCCTGAATCAGGAGAATATGGCTGAAAGGTCTCTCGCATCCTATGTTGACTCTGGAAGATGGTTTGAAGACTCTGATGATAATAGACATGTTGCTGTTATTTCTACGAACCAAGTTTTACCACCCGGAGTTGCTGGCCATAAAGTTGGGGATATGGTGCAAATCGAAATACCTCGAATTGTCGAGACGGTCAAAGGGAAGGAAATCGATTGGCTAAATCCGATAACTGTTGACTTCGAAATCATCGGTTCAGTGGCGCTTCATACCAGGGATGTAGATTTTTTTGTTGTGGGAGAATTGAAAACCGAACAGATTCACGGATATCATAATGACATCTACATTCCTTTATCTACTTGGAAGGAAATTTGGGGAACGGTTGCCCTTGAACAAACGTACTTACCTGGAGAGTATATTTTGCAGGTTGACACTCTGACATATCTTGAAGATATTGTTTACACATTGCGTGAGCAGTATCCCAATATTCAAGTCAATAGTATCCCTGTGCAAAATGAGTGGATGCTAAATCAATTCCTCATAGAACCGGAGCAAGCTTTTAGCAGAGTACCTGCAGCTCGCTTAAGTGCACTTAAGGAAACCAAACAGGCCAACACCCAAGGGGTTATAATAGCAGACTTAAGGGTGCCCATTGTAACACTTGTCTTATTTAATGCGGCCTTGTTACTTACAGCGAATATCTTAATTCTGATTATTGAACGAAAACGAGAAATGGCTGTTTTGAAATCCATTGGAGCTAAAAAGGCAGATATTGTCACAATGATCATGTCTGAAGCGGTTTTGATTACATTTCTCGGAGCAAGCAGTGGGTATCTCATTGTGAGTATACCAAACATTTTGAACCAATTCAGCAATTCGGTAAGTGGTCTTCAAATTGTATGGGGTGTTTTAGTAAACAGCGCCTATGTCTTAACAATTACATGCGGTTGTGCAGCGCTCTTTTCATTCGTACCAGGGCTGCAGATTGCCTCTAAATCGGTTATGGAGGTATTGCGCGATGAATAAAAGTAGCATTAATAACCTGCTTGCAATTCTGCAGTTGGTACAGAAAAATATCAAGCGTTGGTGGGGTAGATTATCCGTAATTGTAATTCTAGTGATGTTGACAACTACCTTGAGCATTTTCTATCATAGTATGTTGATCAGTGAACAAACGAAAGCAACAATAGAAATGCAGAGATTGGAACTCCCATATGACTTATTGGTGAAATTGCCGAAAGGAACACCACCGTTGCTGCTGAATCAACTACCAAAACCTCTTGATTCTACGCTCATGCGAAAAACAGTACGATCTTGGGAGCAAAATCAATGGAAGGAAATCACATATGAAGTACCGAGTGTACCTCTGAGTTTTACTTATGCTGAATCTGCTGCAGGCGGTGTAGTGGAAACAAAACAGGGCAGCTGGGAGGTATTGGGGATTCAAGCAGATTCCTTGTTTTACCAAGATCTTAAAATAGAACTAGAAGGAGCTTGGCTAAGTTCACCCGGAGATATAATCCTTCCTCAGGAGCTTGCGCAGGTAAATCAATTTAGTTTAGGGGAAAATATCAAATTAAGAGCAACGACAGAAACAGGGAATCGAATTCTTCGTGAATATCGCGTTGTAGGTGTTTTTGCCAATAAATACGACTTAGAGCAGCCATTAATCTTGATTCAAGATGCAATGACCTTGTTTTCTTTGAAAGTTCCTAATCGTCAGCTTCTTCAAAACAACGAGCTTCTTACTCATGCTACTGGATTAGAGCAAAATATGAGTCGGGTTTATCCGGGAGCTTCGTTTTTGTACGAGTGGATTGGGCAAAATAGAATGCTCCAATTAGCAAATGCAGTCCAATCTCCATCCTCGTGGGTTCTCTTGCTGATCTATCTATTCATGAGTTTCGGTGTGTTGACCTTATCTCTCATCACATTTTTGGAACGGAGAAAGGAATTGGCAATACTAAAATCCATAGGGGCAAGGAACTCTATGATTGTAATTCTTTTAGTCATGGAATATGCCATAGCTGCCTTTGTTGGGTTAGCAAGCAGTTATATTGCTTTGCGAATTCTAATTCCTCAATTTAGTTGGTATCAGAATCTACCCACTGGTACCTTGACAAAACTTAGTATTCAGAATATGTTGGTCACCGTCTTCGCCTTGACGTTAAGTTTGCTATACCCCATACTTTTAGCCAAATTAGCCACGGTCAACCAGTTGATTTATAAGAGGAAGATTCCATTAATAACAGAACGCTGGGACCATATTGCAAAACCAACCTATGAGCATCTTCTAATTGAGAAAACAAAAAATGTTAGTGTTCTTCAATTGGAAAATGAAGATGGAAAGCTTTTCGGTAGCTTCTTACGGAAGCCGGGTGAGCATGCAAAAAAAGGGGAAGTGCTGTTCATACAAGAAAAACTTTCGGGTTTTGTTTATAGAGAATGGATTTCTCCTTGTGATGGAGTCATAGAATACGATCCATATTCAGGTATACTGACCATCGTTCCTGATGATCCTGAGGCGGAGCGATATCATTATCCGGAACGGATTTTAGAAGAGTTTGAAAGGCGTAAAGCAGGAACAATAAAGAAAGAAGTGGTGCAGAATGAAGACCATTCTTGAAACAATCAACTTAAACAAAGCTTTCTATTTAGGGGAAGCTGTGTATGCAGTCAATAATGTGAATCTCCAGATCTTAGAAGGAGAAATTGCGATGATCGTGGGGCCATCGGGAAGCGGCAAGAGTACTCTCTTAAGTTTACTAGGAGGATTAGATCGCCCAATAAGCGGAGACATTAAGATTAATGGAAAATCAATTGTAACGCTCTCAGAAGATCAACTAGCCGTTATGCGCAGAAAAAGCATTGGATATGTGTTTCAGTTTTTTAATCTGATTCCACATTTGTCGGCATTGGAAAATGTTGAGTTGCCGATGAAAATTACTGGTGCTAGTAGAAAAGAAGCCCGTGAACGTGCAGAATACTTGCTGAATGAGGTAGGACTATCCCCGAGGGCACACCATAGACCAGATCAGCTCTCCGGCGGAGAACAGCAGAGGGTTGCGATTGCAAGGTCATTAATCAATAAACCAGCTGTCGTTTTAGCCGATGAACCCACCGGTAATCTCGACAGCAAAACCCGAGATATTGTCATATCGTTGTTCCAGAAGTTTCGAGAAATCGAAAACCAAACCTTTGTCATTATCACCCATGATACGGGGTTAACCCAGTACGCTCAGCGAGTCGTTCGCTTGCGCGACGGGAAAGTTGAATCGGTTGTGGTTGCTTCGTAAAGGAGTATGCAAGACAGGGTAGGGAGTTCTGATTTCCAAAGGAGAAAAATCATGTTGCGTAAACGAAGATTAGCTGTCTTTTTCTTGTTACTATTAGTGTTATTGACTTCGTGCTCTCAATCAAAAGAATATAACAAGATCACAGCAGAAGAATTCCAATGGCAAGATTTTTCGTGGGCAAGCTATGATTCCAATGGGTTGGTATTCGATAAAGGAGCAATTTTCATTCCAATACAATTCGATAATTCTGATACAACTTATTGGCTACAATTAGATACTGGTATAAGCAATTCGCCCCTTTATGAAAATTCCTTTAATAGTCTTTCGCCCCGTCCATCTTTCGAATCAATTTATGGCTTTCTGGGTCTCAACAAAAAAATGCTTATGAACGTAAAAATCGGTAATTATCAGATTGAAAATTTCTTATGTAATATAAAGAACGATTTTGGCAGCGTGATAGATAATTCATCTAACCAAAATCAGATTGGTTCGTTAGGCTTAGATTTTTTTAAGAATAAGATTCTTTTATTGGATTTTCCCAATAAAAGATTTGCTATTGCTACTTCAGACATGCAATTGCCTGAGAGTATTACTGAAAAAGTAACCTATCATAAAGCCGAACTCGTTAATAACTTTTTCGTTTTTGACCTCAAAATTGATACTCAAACTTACAAATTTGGATATGATACAGGAGCAAGTGGTTTCCCTTTGGTAGTGAACTATGATTTATGGAGAAAGCTTACTGGCAAAGTTGGGAACGAACCAGATATTACTTTAATTAATGCGCCATCTTGGGGTAAAACATTGACCTTGATTGGTTCATCCACTAAAGAAGATGTCTTTCTTTCAGAAAAATCTTTGGGGTCACTTGAAATGTTTTATATTAAAGAAGAACCAAACTTTTTTAAAACAGCAAGAATTGACGGGCTTATTAGCAATGCTTCCTTTTATGATGATTCTTTAATAATAATCGATTTGATAAATATGAGATTTGGTGTTGTTAAGATGGTTGAATAAGAACTGTATTTCAAGCAGTAAAAAGTTAGCTGCGTAGATGTGAGCTAAATCTTTTGAAAGGGTGACCAATATGAGGAGCTCTATAAGATGCCTTCTTTTCTTTGTTATATTGCTTATTATGCTCACATCATGTCAAAGTTTAAAAGATGAGACTGCAAATAACATTTACAATACTAACACTACAGGTTTCATTTTGCCAATTAAATATACGGAAAATGAACAAAACACCAATGCAAATATATTCTGGTTATATGATGAAATCGTGTTGATCGTTCGAGATAATGCTACTGGATGTGCCTATGACCTTTTTGATTGGAACGAGCAAAATCTCATAGAATCGGGCGACTTAAAATTGAAAACCATCATCCAGAACACAACGCCACAAGTCTCCTTCTTACAGCTGAATAAGAATCAATTCTTCGTTAAGAATCTCTTTGACCAGAACGAAAGCTTTTTATGGGAATATAAAGATGGCGAAGTAGTGATTCGGCCCGTTTCTTTGGGAGAGAATTTTGTTTCTTATGGATTAAATACCAATGCGACTTGTCTTGTTGGGTTAGTGGAAAATCTGAATTCTATACAAGTTTATCAAATTCAACAGAAAGAAGTTTTAAAGCTCGTAATCGAAAAAACACTATCATTGGTCGATTTATCTTTATCTCAAAGTAGCAAACTACTGCAAGTCGCATTTATCAATGATAATGAATTTGTATACCAATGGAGCGAAAACGGAAAAGAGGGTTATGGTGTTTATTCGCTTAAAGAACAGTTAAATAAACACCAAGACGTGTTTAACTATGGAAAAATATTGCCCCGTAAAGATTCGGTAGTTCTAGCGAGAGATTATAGTACATCTAATACTTTCGAAAAATTATCATCGGGATTTATATTCATCAATACAAATGGTGTCAGTGACTTCATTGCAAACAAGGATGGACTCCCATTAGGATATATGTTATCTTCTGGCGATTACACAGCATTTGTTTCGGAAACAGAAGATGTCCCAGGAAAAGATCATATTTACACTTGGACAGTAATGAAACCACTGGATTTGGAATCTACAGATGTTTGGAGTATAGAAAACCTTAACTCCCAACATTTTAATCTTGGGTTAGGAACACCAGGGACACTTGCTTTCACTAAAGAACAAGTTCCTGCGTTGGTTTTTATCTGCCCGTCGTATACCACAGGACGTAAACAAGGCTATAATCCTGACAGTTACGGTTTGTATATCGTTACAAAAAAATAGTTATTGTTAAAACTCTTGGAAAGCGGAAAGCGGTTTCCAAGAGTTTTAAAAAAATGGCTTTGCTATCTTGGATGATAAACACACTTGGTAACGGCATTAAATTTATTTACACTGAGTGCTAGATTTTCAAGTTAGATTTTTGTAAATTACGGGTCAAAAGCCTCATCCTCACGGCCATTTAGCCACGGTTTCACG
>CAYRNW010000032.1:0-27850 GCA_964425745.1 uncultured Eubacteriales bacterium
CTCATATGCTCTCTCCTTTACACTTCCAAATGGGTGTTTTTGTTGCTGATTCAACCTTTCGGTTCTTTTGGTCTTGTTTGATTTGGCATTCTCTTCGCAAAATCCTGCTATTTGTGCGCTTGTTATATTATACTACGTTTTACTACTTAATCATACTGAATAGAATCAACAATTGGGGATTGCATATTTATGCTAATTGTAGTATATTATTGCACAAGTTCTCCGCATTCGTATATAGAGTGTACCGAAGAGCGGACCCAAAAATAAAGAGGAGGCTTTCTTATGAAAAAACGGTTATCTACCTTAGTAGTATTGCTGTTGGTTTCTGCCATTTTATTTGGCTGTAATCAAACCCCGGCACCAACCCCCACCCCAGATCCAGTTCCTGCCAAAACCACTTTAACCATTGGTTCTGCCTATGACATTATCAATTTGGTTCCTTTCCTCTCTACCGATTCCCCTTCCGGTGACGTTCACAGTCTGATCCATGAAGGTTTAGTGGGTTACGAAGACAATTATGTCATGGTTCCTAAATTAGCTGAAACATGGGAAACTTCGGAAGACGGCTTAACCTGGACTTTCCACTTACGTGAAGGCGTTAAGTTCCACGACGGTTCTCCCTTCACCTCTGCCGATGTCAAGTTTACCTATGAACAGATTTTGAATCCGGATGTAAAATCCAATAACTACAAAAACTATGTGATCATTGAAAGCATGGATACACCCGATGACAAAACCATTGTTTTCCACTTGACCAGCCCCTTTGCTCCTTTCCTGGATCGTATGACCATGGGAATTATCTCCAAAACCTATGTAGAAGCTGAGGGCTTTAGCTCTAACAACTACAATGGCTACAACTTAGCTCCCGTTGGAACCGGCCCTTGGCAATTGACCGAATGGGTTCCGGAAACTTCCCTCACCTTATCGGCGTATGCAGAGTATTGGGGAACCGTCCCCACCTTGGAAAAGGTCATCTTCAAACCTATTCCCGAAGCTTCGGTTCGTTTGATTGCTTTTGAAAATGGCGAAGTCGATTATGTTTCTGCCATCTCTCCCGACGATGTTGAACGTTTAGCTGCCGAAAGCGATAAGTATTCCGTATTCACTTTCCCACAATTGCGTTATGCCTACTTAGCCTGGAACAACCAATACGAAGTCTTCCAAGATAAGGCGTTACGCCAGGCTTTAGCCTATGCCACCGACAAAGACACCTTAATTGAATCGGTCCTCAATGGCTTTGCTGTAAAATCCAACACCACCTATGCTCCCAATCATGGCTATCATCATGAAGTAGAAGAACTGTATCCGTATGATCCTGCAAAAGCAGTGAAAACCTTAGAGGATGCCGGCTATGTTAAAGGAGCCGATGGCTTCTACGTAAGCCCAACCGGGTTAAAGGCTTCTTTTGAAACCTTAGTCAACGCTTCAGATGAAACCTTTACTCAAATTGCCCTGCTTTTACAACAATGGTTCAAAGCTGTTGGCGTGGAAATGAACATTAAGACTATGGAAAAATCCGCCATGTATGACATTATGGATAAAGTCATCTTAGATGGTGCCGACAATTCTACCTACCAATCCATGGTCGGTTCCATGGGTCCAACCTCTGATCCGGATCAAACCCGTTACCTCCACTCTGAAGGTGGTTTAAACGATTATCGTTACATGAACGATACCGTAGATGCCCTTTTAGAAGCTGGAGTCAAAGAATCGGATCCCGTCAAACGTGCAGAAATCTATAACGAGTTGCAAGAATACATTGCCGAAGATCTACCCATGCTGTTCCTCTACTTCACAGTGGCGAACAACGCATTGAGTGCTGATTTCACCGGTATGAACGCCTCTCCTTATGGTCAATTGAGCGCCCTGAACTTGGTTACACCTGCGAAATAGTCCTTAGTTCTCTTGGAGCGGGGTCGTTCATGAACGGCCCTGTTTCTTTTTTCTTAATAAAATTTGAAGGATTCTGTTGGCTTATGCAGAAATGAATTCTTTAGAGAGATACAGGAAATCAGACCGGATTCTTTAGAATGACACAGCGAAAAGGCTTGCATATTTATGCCAATGATAGTATATTATGCAACAGACTCTACAATACAAACATGGTAAGAAACGAGGCTTGGATTCATGAAAAAATTTATACTGCAGCGGATTCTGCTGGCTTTCCTAACATTGTTTGGCATCACCGTCATCGTGTTTTCGCTGATGCACTTGGCACCCGGAGATCCGGTTTCTGTGATTGCCGGTCGGGAAACCGATCCCAAAATTGTCGCAGCCATACGAGAAGAATGGGGATTCAATCAACCCATCTATATTCAATACTTTACATGGTTAAAAAAAGCCGTTGTCGGTGACTTTGGCATGTCTTTTGTCAACCGAATGAACGTCGTTGATCTCATCGCCTCCCGTTTGCCGTATACGATTAAACTGAACCTCATTGCCTCTGTCATTGGCTTATGCATTGCCTTTCCGGTCGGAATTTTGTCGGCTGTGCGCAAATACTCGATTTTTGACTATGTATCCACCTTTTTTGCCTTGCTCAGCCAGAGTATGCCATCGTTTTGGCTCTCATTGATGATGATTTCTATATTCTCAGCAAAATTGGGATGGTTCCCCTCATCGGGAAGCGAAACCTGGAAGCATTACATTATGCCAGCTGTAATATTAGGCACGACTTGGGCAGCAGGATTAACCAGAATGATTCGAAGCTCCATGATGGAAGTTTTGACGGAAGATTATGTAAGAACCGCCCGAGCCAAAGGTTTACGAGAAAGTGTAGTTGTGTATCGGCATGCCTTGCGCAATGCCATGGTGCCGATTGCTACTTCCCTTGCCTATTGGATCGCCTACTTGGTGACAGGTTCGGTTATAGTGGAAGTCATCTTTGCCTTACCCGGGATTGGGCGACTAATGATCAGTTCGTTATCTAACCGTGACTACTTCGTAGTGCAAGCGGTTATCCTATTAACTTCCAGCGCTGTGCTGATTGCCAACCTGGCCGTCGACGTACTTTATGTCGTCATCGACCCACGGATCCGTTACGACTAAAGGAGGAAGCAGCATGTGGAATAAGAAAACAACGATGCCCACTGATTCGCAGGGCAACGATTTACAAATGGAACTGATCACCGATTCCGATGCCGGCACCGGCTTTAAAGGGATTTGGTCTCGCTTTCGCAAGCATAAATTAGCCGTCATCAGCATGGCCATGGTCTTAATTTTACTCTCGATTGCTTTGTTTGCTCCCCTGCTCTCCCCCTACGATCCGGATGAAGTGCATCCGTTGGAGCGATTGACCGGTCCTACGGCCGCTCATCCGTTTGGCCAAGATCATTTAGGCAGAGATATCTTGAGTCGTGTCATCTGGGGGTCACGAGTGTCGCTCAGTGTCGGTTTTATTGCCGGCTCCCTCTCACTGGTCGTGGGCGTTGTCTTAGGCGCTCTTGCTGGCTTTTACGGCGGCTGGGTCGATAATGTGATTATGCGTGTCGCCGAGATTTTTGTGACCATACCCCAATTCTTATTAGTCATTGCTGTTGTAGCGGCCTTAGGGCCAAGCCTTAATAACCTGATGATTGTCATTGGCTTGACTTCTTGGAACGGCTATGCCCGTCAGGTGCGGGCAAAGGTCATGCAAATCAAGCAGCTGGATTATACCGAAGCCGCCTTGGCACTTGGTTGCACAGATCGCCGCATCATCTTCCACCACATTCTGCCCAATGCTGTTGTGCCGATCATCGTCATGGCTACTTTAAACATTGCCAGTGTTATTATCTTGGAATCCAGTTTAACCTTCTTAGGATTCGGCGCGCAACCGCCGCAATCCACTTGGGGTTCCATTCTCAACGAAGGACGCACCTACATCTTAAAAGCACCACACATTTCCACCTACCCCGGCTTAGCGATTATGCTGACGGTATTATCGTTTAACCTCATGGGTGACGGCTTGCGCGATGCATTAGACCCCAAGATGAAGATTTAATCTTTACCAGTCTACACATAAAAAAACAACAGCGGAGAACGAACTCAACGTTCTTCGCTGTTTTCTTGTCGAATCATCCACTTTGCTACTGCACTTGGCCCTTGCTCCGATACACTTCCATTTCCTCTGCCGGCACCATACTACCCCCGGTTGACCAAGCTACATGAGTAGAATTTTTCCACTGTTCCGGTGTAAAGCGCTGAACGTAGCTGCTATCCTCTTGAATCATACGAAATCCCGGTAAAGAGGCTGCAGCGGAAGGTTCCACGGCAATCGCTTCGGTTTCCCAGAGTTGACGTAAATATCGGTACGGAGTTTCCTCGGCCAAGGTGTAAATCCCGTCTAACCGGTGGCCAATAATGCGACCGATTAGTTTCGAAGGTCTTCCTACCGCCAAGCCGTCCATGCCGGTTTTTCCGCTTAAACCTATATCTTGCACCGAAATGCCGTCGTGTAAGCCACTTGCCAACCCTAACAACATACACGGTGACTGTGCCGGTTCCACAAAAATGCAATGCACGTTGGCACCAAATTCTTGCTTTAAGCCATAGGTTACCCCACCGGGGCCTCCACCAACTCCGCAGGGCAAATAAACAAAAAGAGGATGGCTTTCGTCGACAGTGACACCGGCTGCCTTCAACTGCTCCGCGGTGCGTTTGCCTGCAACGCTATAACCATAAAACAAATCGAAGGAGTTCTCATCATCGACAAAATGGCATTTCGGGTCCAACGCGGCTTGCTTGCGACCTTCTTCCACTGCCATTTGAAAGTCTCCCAGGTGTTCAACAACCCGAGCACCTTTGGCGCGTAGCATATCCTTCTTCCACTGACGGGCATCAGCCGACATATGAACGGTGACTCGAAAGCCTAATTTTGCACTGATGATGCCAATGGAGAGGCCTAAATTACCAGTAGAACCAACGGCTACTGCATACTGATGAAACAACTCTCGGAACTTCGCTTCGGCCAAGATGCTGTAATTATCATCGATTTTAAGTAAACCGCTTTGCAAGGCAATCTTCTCCGCTAGGACTAGGACCTCATAGATTCCGCCACGGGCTTTGATTGAACCGGAAATCGGCAGAGCATGGTCTCCTTTGAGGAACAACCGTCCCACTAAGTTCTTCGAACTTTCACTTTGTAAAGCGTCTTTGAAATGTGGGATTTCAACCAAGGGAGATTCGATCAATCCACCGTGTGCCCGCGTTTCCGGATAAACTGCAGCAAAGTAGGCAGCAAAGCGTTGTAAGCGGTGTCGTGCGTCTTCGATTCCTTCCAAAGATGCCAATTCAGACTCTTCTTCTCTTTGAGCCGGGTTGATCCAAAAGAGTGGGTTTGCTTGCTTTAAGTTGTGCAAGAGATTCGCTTCGATATTGTATTGCATAGGATTTCCTCTCCTCTTATATAAAACACTAATGATATAAAACACCGAGGCGCGACAGGATCACGCCCCGGTTTTAAAGACCCTCTGGCGGTTATTTAAGGCTTTCTTTGATAACCCGCAAGACATTGGTGTAAGCGATTTTCTCGATTTGATCGTCGGAAAAGCCTTCTTTACTCAAAGCATGCAAGAGATTGGGCATCATGGAGGCGTCGTTGACTTCTAAAGTGCCGGTAATGCCATCAAAGTCGGATCCTAAGCCAACACACTCAATACCACCTAATTTGACAAAGTGTTTGACATGGCGAACCATATCGCTGATCAGACTGAATTTGCTGGTAAGATCTTCTGAGAGGAACGGTGCGCAGAAATTGATGCCCGAAACACCGCCGGCTTTGGCGAGTAAGGGAATCATTTCATCGGTTAGGTTGCGTTGGTGACCACTCAAAGCGCGGCAATTGGAGTGAGAAGCCACAAAAGGTTTCTTGCTCAAACGTGCAACATCAAAGAAGCCGGCATCGGAAAGATGAGAAACGTCAATCAGCATACCCTTATGGTTCATCCATTCCACTGCTTCTTTGCCGAATGGGGTCAAGCCGGTGTTCATCACATCTTTATCTAAAGAGTTCGGTGAACCAAAGCAGTTGGCATAGTTCCAGGTGAAGGAAATCAGGCGTACACCTAAATCATAATACTGTTGCAGTTTATCAAAGCTACCTTCCACGGAGCGACCGTCTTCAATGGTGAGGAAAGCAGACATTTTGCCGGCTTTATCGTTGGCTAAGAGCTCTTCAGCATTGCGGGCAAATGCGATCAGATCGGAATGTTTTTTGATTTCACGCATTAAGGTGGAAGCCATGGTGTTGATCATTTCGTCATCTGCCGGTAAGACACGACCGGCTTTTTCAGCCATATGACGCGGAGGTAAAAACATAGCAAAGAATTGGGCCATATAATCGCCCTTTTTCATTTTCTGAAAGTCGATACTGGCTTCGTTGGAGAACAGGCTGAAATTTTCCGGATCGCGATATGCGCCCCCTAGGGTATCGCAATGCATGTCAATGATTTTCATAGGTTCCCTTCTTTCTATCTTGTTAGGATTTCTTTCGACAAACGTAGTTAAATTCCTGCTTCTTTTAGGGTGGTGATATTCTGACGATACGCATGAATCAACGTCTGTAAATCGGTGCTCAAGGCAATCCCTTGGTAGCCGAGTTTAACTTGTTCCACGGCCATGGCAGGGGTCGCTGCAAAGATGAAGGCAGGTTTTTGAACCGCAGTACAGGTTTGCGCAATCTTTTGTAAAGCAGCTTGAAACTCCGGGGTAGTGAATTGTCCGGGGTTGCCAAGGGCGACCGACAAATCAAAGGGTCCGACAAAGATACCATCGACCCCTTCTAAACGCACGATTTCTTCGATTTGCTCTAGGAATTCCCGCGTCTCACACATGGGGATTAGCATCGTTTCAGCATTGCTGACCGTAAAGTATTGTTCCAGGTTTGCTGCAAAAGGTTCAAAGCCATAGCCGGATCTGCGTCCCAAAGCAAAACCGCGTTTCCCTAACGGAGCATATTTACCGTGTTCAATGATTTCCCGCACTTCTGCCACCGTTCTTAGACAGGGAATCACTAAACCATCTGCCCCGGCATCGAGCATTTTCAAAATCGCCGCTCTCGACACATCTTTGACTCGTACAAACGCGGTTAGTGATTTGGACTGAGCAATTCGAATCAAGTTCACGGCTTGTTCCGTATCCACCGGGCTGTGCTCGGAATCGATCACCACAAAATCCAAGCCGGTATAACCCAAGCTTTCTACTAAGGCATCTGCCGCGGACCAAACAAAAGTTCCCAGTACCGTTTTGTTGTGGAGTAATTTTTCCTTGACTAGGTTTTTCATATGGATTCCTCCTGTTTACTCTCATTATAGGGTTTGATTTGACTGTTCTCACTCTTGCTCCTGCTGAGTTTTAGAGCCCAGAACCACATTACCGAATATTACATTTTATTTTATAATCCTACGATACTCCGGTTTCCAGTTTTTTCATTAACCTTTGTAAACAAGTGCTTGAACCCTATTCATTTTCTTATCAACAATTAACAAGTCTTTGTTTAAACTTGTTATAATTAACATACAGGGTTTGTTATATTACTGTACACCTTGACATTATAAAATATAAATGTTATACTTTTCTCGAAATCAATTCAGAGCGAAGCGAGGGATAACAATGGCAGAATCCAGTGAAAAGAAAACCCATTCCTTACGAGAAAATTATCGTTGGCTAATGCAACAAATATGGGAACTCGACAAGACAATGTATCTCAATTTTGCAGCTTTTACCGTTGTCTGTGCATTAAAGCCTTTTGTAGGAATTTTGTTTCCTCGGTTCTTGCTTCAAGAACTCATGGGCAGTGCCAGAGCCCAAACCCTCGTTCTTATGCTAATCGGCTTCTTCCTTTCCGGTGCGGGCCTCTTTTATGCTTATGCTCGCTTGCAACGTGCAAACTTAGCCAAGTCTATCCTTTTTCGAATTTCTGTTTTGCGTAAGCATCAAGATCAATGCTTAGAAACCGATTTCCCCAATACCGAAGATCCCAAATTCCTGACCGCTTCCCAAGTGGCCATGGATGGGCTCGACGGCAACGGCTTAGGACTGGGAGGTGTAGTAGAACGTAGCTTCCTTATCTCTGGTAACCTGTTAGCGTTTCTTGGTTATTTAGCCTTATTGACCCGATTAAGCCCTTGGGTCTTGGCCTATCTGCTCTTCAATGCAGTTTTAAGCTACTATTTTACCATTGCTGCCAAAGAATACGAATCATCTCTTCGTCTCCCCTTTGCCGATCGCAACCGCCGCTTTATGTATTTATTCCACACGATGTATGACTTTGCATACGGAAAAGAACTGCGATTGCAAAATTACCGAGCAACCTTAGCCCAGAAGACCCACACTTCGCAACAAGAAATGTTGAACATTCGTCGGCAGATTTACAAAAAGAATTTTACTTCTCAGGCAGCCGATGCTCTTCTGTTACTGTTGCGGGAAGGCTTAGTATATATTTACCTGATTCGTCTCGTCATGCAGGGCAGTTTATCCATCCCCGATTTCACCATGTATTTTGCAACGGTGGCAGCCTTTGCTCAATGGTTCAAAGAAATGGTCGAACATTACGCTCACATTCGGGCACAAAATCATTACATCGATGACATTCGTCATTTTCAGGAACAACGAAACAATGAGGACGATCAAGAAAAACTCCCCTTGCCGGAAGCTCCTTACTCCATTGAATTTCGCAATGTCTCCTTTAAATATCCCCGCACCGAAAATTATGTCTTCCGCAACTTGAACCTGACCATTGAGCCGGGACAAAAGCTTGCCATCGTTGGACATAACGGAGCCGGGAAAACCACCTTCGTCAAGCTGCTCTGCCGTTTATATGAAGTCGAAGAAGGCGAAATCCTCCTCAATGGTATTCCGGTTCGCAAGTTTGACCGCGAAGCCTACTTCCATAAATTCTCAGTGGTCTTCCAGGACATTAAACCCTTGGCCTTCCCGGTTGCTGAAAACATAACGCTCAGCGAAAACGGATATGATGAAGAGCGTCTCTGGAAAGCAATGGAAGCCGCCGATATTGCCGAGAAGGTGCGCAAGTTACCTTTGCAAGAAAAAACCCCGATGTTGAAGATTTTAGATCCGGAGGGTGTAGAATTCTCCGGTGGAGAAGCTCAAAAAGTGGCGATTGCCCGAGCCTTGTATAAGCAAGGCGATATCCTGATCATGGATGAGCCCACCGCTGCTCTCGACGCATTAGCAGAAGCGCGAATCTACCAGGGTTTTGACAAAGCCGTTCACGGACGAACCGCCATCTATATTTCGCACCGCTTAGCTTCTACTTACTTCTGTGATGTGATCGCAATGTTTGAACAAGGTGAAATCGTGGAATACGGAAGTCATGATCAGCTCATGCAACAAAATGGCAAATATGCCGATATGTTCGATACCCAAGCTCGTTATTACAAAGAGAATCCGGAGGTGGCAGGGCGATGAAAAAAGATTTACAAATCGGGTTGCGTTTTTACAAACTCGTGTATCGGTTGTATCCTGCATATTTACCGAAAGCGTTTTTGGCTGCATTCCTGCAAGCACTGGTTCCCTTCATTAACGTCATTTTACCCAAGCTGATCATCGATGAACTACTCGGTGCACAACGGGCGTCTCTACTCTTACAGCTGGTCCTCTTTGTTGCTTTGGGGAATGGTATTTTGAACGTGATCAACCGTTATATGACCTACCGCATGGACGAAGCTTATTATGATTTGATGCAGCGCATCGAATTGAACATGGGTAATCACATCATGAATCTGGATTTCGAAATGTTAGAAGACCCCGCCATTTTGAATCAGAAAGATCAGGCCATCTTCCCTCTGCGCAATCAAGGTGTGATTCGCAATATGACGATGTATACGATGCAGTTGATTCAATACAGCTTGACCCTGATTGGCTTAATGGCAATCATCTCTCGCCTGAACCCGTTGTTGATCGTCTTTATATTGGGAATCGTTTTTCTCAACAGTCGCATCTTCAAAAAGCAGCAAGCCAAGCAATATGAAATCTTCCAAGAAATGGTGCCTTTGAACCGACGTTACGGCTACTACTTGGAGCTGACGACTGATTTCAGCGCAGCTAAGGATATCCGGCTTTTTCACATGAAACCCTATATTCATGATAAACTCAGCGATTTTCACGAGAAGGATTGCGGCTTGTTTGTCAAGATGTTCGATATGTTCGGTAAATACGAAGGCATGTCTCAAGTGATCCTGCAAATGCAAATGGCCGTCATCTATAGCTACATGGTCTGGCAAGTTTTTCTGAAACGCATCGGCATTGGTGATTTCAGCCTTTATGTCTCCGCTTCGGTTTCCTTTGCCAACCATATCTCCTTGCTCCTCAATAGTTATGTGGAGTATCGGCAATACTGCATTTACATTGGACGATATCTTGATTTTGAAGCCTTGCCAAAGAAAATAGCAGAAGGAACGGCAAAACCCGAAGTCCGGGAAGCACCATTGACACTTGAATTCAAAAACGTTTGGTTTAAATATCCGCGTAGTGAAGATTACACCTTGAAAGATGTCTCCCTTACGCTGCGCTCCGGTGAAAAGCTCTCGGTGGTGGGACCCAATGGAGCCGGTAAAACTACCTTCATTAAGTTGCTGTGTCGCTTGTATGCCCCGGAAAAAGGAGAGATCCTACTCAATGGGCGTAACATACAGGAATTCAGTGAAGAAGAATACTACAAATTGCTGGCTGTGGTCTTTCAGGATTTCAAGTTATTCTCTTTCAGCATTCGCGAGAATATTTGCATGAATCAACCCTGTGACCCCCAAGATGTGGAAGAAGCCTTGCAAAAAGCAGGCTTATCCGAACGCATTGCTCGTTTGCCCAAGGGGATCGATACCCCGCTTTACAAAAACTTTGAAGAAGATGGAATTGAGCTCTCCGGTGGTGAAATGCAAAAGCTGACCATTGCCCGGGCCGTCTACAAGGATTGTCCGATCGTGGTCTTAGATGAGCCCACCGCGGCCTTGGACCCTTACGCTGAATATGAGATTTACAGCAAATTCAACGATTTGGTGGAAGATCGCACCGCTATTTACATTTCTCACCGCTTGTCCAGCTGCCGCTTCTGTGATCATATTGCTGTTTTCAACGAAGGACGCTTGGTGGAATACGGAACCTGGGAAGAACTCGAAAAAGGTAACGGGCTTTATGCCGAAATGTGGCAGGCTCAGTCACAGTATTACGTGAGCCAAGGAGCATAGATTAAAAAGAGAAGAGGAAACGAAAAGCAGCTTGATCGATTTGATCCAGCTGCTTTTTCTCGTTCTCGATTTCCGTCTCTCTTTTATCTCTCTGTAAGAATATACTTTGGAGATTGCTCCAATGACATGATCCATAAAAACATTACCATGTTTGAGAAACGATGTATATAGAACTATTGTTCCTATGTGTGATTTGTACATACAATAGGCAAGGTTCATTGCCCCCTTGCCTTTAGGTTCTCTACCCTACCTGTTGTATAGAATTATGGATGGGAGGGAGTGGTATCATGAAAACTATAGCGTAAGTTGATGAGTGCGAACATGGTCCGAAGTGTTTCTTCGAACTCTTCGGTTCGTCCCAGCTGATGATAGGCATACAACTGGATTAGGCGATAAAACAGCCCACAAAACCCAACGACAAAGCGTTTCTCCATAGTTAGGAAGGCTTGCTGGACCTCCAAGATCGCTTTCTCATAGTCCTTATCCTTTTGCATTTGGCAAAGGATGCGGTTGGCTTTCAGCATATGCTTCCAAGGCACTTTGGCATTATCCGGGTACTGTTCTGCTTCTTTTGTAATCTCTAGCCCTTGGATGTAATCCTGGCTAAGAATACACTGACTCAACTCATATTGCATTTTGGAAATGGTGACGGGATCGTCGCAGTTCGAAAACTTAAACTGCGCTAACAAATCTTCTCCCAATCGCCTACCAAGCAGGATTAGAAGCTCCGAAGAAGGCGTGCGCTCCCCTTTTTCAATCAGATAGATATACTTTTCGGTGCAAATCCCTTCCGCTAATTCGGTTCGAGACATGTTTTTGATATGTCTTAATTCCTTGATGATGATCCCAATTGGACTCATTTGTTCACCCCTTTCCAATACTACACAAATTTCGATGAGGGTTTTACAAATACCTTTTAACACTGCCTAAAGAAAACGAAAACAGCCGGTTTCATACGAACCAGCTGCTTTTTTATGCTGCTTTTCATTTTTGTGAAGCGTGAAGGCTATCCTTATTTCAAAAAGCCTTTGATCTCTTCCACGCTGGGTACCTTGCCATAAACAACTACTTTTTCGTCAACGACGAGGGCGGGAGTGCGCATAACACCAAACGCCATAATATCTTGCATTTCTTGAACCTTGACCACTTCTGCGGTGATTCCCATTTCAGATACAGCTTGACGAGCATTCGCTTCTAAGCTTTTGCATTTTGCACAACCGGTTCCTAAAATTTTAATAATCATTTTCTAAACTCCTCCTACAATTCTATTGTTTACGCAGATTGAACTGCTGTAAAACCTAAAGAAAGATGTGACCAAAGGCGTTAAAGGTATAACCGATGATCAGAATTCCGGCCGTTACAATAACGAAGAAGGTCGCTAAAAGCTTTGTTTTTACTACTTTCTTCAACATGATCATCGACGGTAATGAAAGAGCGGTGACGGCCATCATGAATGAAAGGGCTGTGCCCAAGCCTACACCTTTTCCTACTAACGCTTCGGCAATCGGTAAGGTTCCGAAGATGTCGGCATACATGGGCACTCCAACGAAGGTTGCCAAAATGACCGAATACCATTTGTCTTGTCCAAGAACGGCGCTAATCATTTCCTCGGGGATGTAATTATGAATCGCTGCACCAATACCGACTCCAATCAGCACATATAACCAAACTTTATGAATGATATCTAAAACTTGTTCTTTGCCAAATTGCAGGCGGTCACGAACCGTCAATTCTTCGGGCTCGAGGTCCATCACTTTATTGCTGTAAACGAAGGCTTCAACATATTTTTCCATCTTTAACTTGCTGATTAGGGTTCCGCCAATCACGGCTAAGACCAGACCTACGATTACATAGGCAATCGCGATGCGCCAGTTGAAAATGCTGGCCAATAAGAGTACCGACGCCAAATCGACTAAGGGAGACGAGATCAGAAAGGAGAAGGAAACCCCAATCGGTAAGCCAGCGCTGGTGAAGCCAATGAACAACGGAATAGATGAACACGAGCAAAAGGGTGTGATCGTTCCTAATAATGCTCCCAGGATATTGGCAGAGATTCCGTTGAATCGGCCTAAAATCTTACGCGTTCGTTCCGGTGGGAAGAAACTTTGGATGTATGATACGGAGAAAATCAAGAACGACAACAGAATAAAGATTTTGATGACGTCATAGATGAAGAAGTGGATACTGCCGCCTAGGCGATCTTGGATCGATAAGCCAAAAACGCCTTCGACTAGCTTTTGTACCAAGACATATAACCATTCCATTTTCAATAACTGATTATTGAGCCATTCAAAGATAAACATTCCGATTTACTCCTTTGTTGTGCAGGTGTTGCAGTTTTGCGGCAAGTAGCGCTCTTTATCGGCAAATTTGGTACAGTCGGTTTTGAGCTGTGGATAAGCATCGAGATTGCCCAAGATACTCTTAAGGATCTCGCTCATCAGCGGGTCTTGAGAAACATAAGAGTAAAAGATAAAGCGCTCTTTGCGTTGATCATTGACGATGTTCAAATCTTTGAGTTTGGCTAAGTTGCGGGAAATCCGTGGCTGGGGAGCCTCTAAGATACCGCTCAGTTCACAAACGCATAACTCTTCTTGAAATAAAAGCACCAACATTCTCAAACGCGTTTCATCGGAAAGCAGTTTAAAGGTATTCATCAGCTGATCCATGGTTTTCTCCTTTGCTTGTCAAGTTCACATATTCGCATATCGCCATATGACCATATTATAGCACAAAAAAATATCCTGTCAATCGATTATTTGACAGGATATTGTATTTTCATAAGTTGGGGACGGTTCTCCTCATCGGAGTTGGGGAGTTGGGGACGGTTCTCTCCCCTCAAAAATTTCCATAATTCAGGAAAAAAAGAGAGGGAGAGAACCGTCCCCAAGAATTAACCCAAGAATTAGTTCCCGGAGGCGAGGCGCAAGGGGTGGAAGCCTTCGCCCAGGACTTCGTTGGATTCAACAATAATCGTGAACGCTTTAGGATCCACCATTTTGACCGCTTTCTCTATGATGAACATTTCTTTATTACTACAAGCTACCATGACCACTTGTTTATCGGTTTCGCTGTATCCTCCCCTGCCATGCAAAATGGTGGACCCACGACCACTCATCTGATCGATAGTATCCGAAACCACCTGCCCATGGTCGGTCACAATCAAGGCCATCTTCCCAGCGTTGATGCCATACATCAGCTGATCGACCACCTGAGAGAAGAGATAGGCAATCATCATGCCGTAGATAACGCCATCGATATCCTTGAAAATGATGCCGCCAGCCAGCACAACGGTTGCATCAAAAGCCAATATGATTTTCCCCAAAGGCAAATGCGGCTTGATTGCTTTGACATACATGGTCAAGAAATCCGTGCCTCCGGTCGAGGAATGCCGCAAGTAAATCATAGCGTAACCGAACCCCGCCAAAACACCGGTGGAGATTGCCGCCAAGAAACGATCTCCCTGATACACCGGGAAAAGCGGTGCCAGGTAATCGATGAATACGGATGAAATCACCATGCAGCGCAAAGAGCGCAGAAAAAAACCTTTGCCTAAGCGGCGAAAGGTCAATAAAATGATGGGGATGTTCAATAACAAGGTGGTCGTGCCAATCGGCGCTCCGGTCAAGCGGAACAAGATGATTGCGATTCCGGAAATTCCCGTCATGGGAAATTTCGCTGTAACGGCAAAGTTATAAATCCCCACTGCAATTAAGATACTTCCCAGGATCTCGATTGCAATATCGGTGCTCACTTTTTTAAATTTTTGCTTCATTTCAATCCCCCTTATCTCACAAAAAAAGAGCGCCTTGCAAACAAACATTATCATTCGCAAAATCGCTCTTTTATTACTTGTAGATTAACATTTATTGGGATTTTTGTCAACCCCCTACCCTTGCTTTTGCCCAACATACATTAGGTGTTCCGACAAACTCAAGAGTGCTTCACGTTCGCACAAATCCACTGCCAACTTGATCCAGGCTTCCTGAACCTCGGGCGTGTGTTGAGTTAGAACCGGTTCCCTGCCGGTCAAAATCCCTTCTTGCGCAAACAAATGCAATTTTTTCATAGGGAATTGTGCCATGAGCGGCTCGATTTCGTGTTGTGGGGTGAAATAAGCGTAAGTAAAGGTATCGCCGTAAAAGCGATGATCTTGGCGCACACTCTTCAGATATCCCTCTTCATTGGGGTCTAAAATGCACTCAGGCAGGTAAGTCAAGGCATAATGAATCCCGGAAAGTAGCATGATAAAGGAGACATAGAGTTTGCCACCCGGTTTCAAGCAGTTGAGAGCCGCTTGAATGGCTCGTTTGCGGTCTTGCTCCTCCGAGATGTGATATAACGGACCCATCAGAAAGACATGGTCGTACTGCCGGTGTTTAACGAGCGTATCGGCAAAACGAGCGTCGCCGGCTATCCCTTTTAACGGTATATTTAGGGTTTGGGCTTGGTGCAACCCGAAATTGACGTTCTCTTCCGATAAATCGAAGAGCGTTACATCGCAACCCTTCTCGGCATAGTACAGGGAATAGCGCCCCGGCCCTCCGCCAATATCCAGAATCGAGTCGCCTGATTGAATGTGACGATCCATCATTCTCACCGTGATTGCAAACTCATAAGGGTGCCGCTGTAAACGTTCCCATTCTTTGGCGACATTTTCATTATAATAATCACGGACTTGTTGTATTTTTTCTTCCATAGTAATCACTCCAGTTTGCCTATTCAAAGGCGGGTTGAGCTAAGTAGAGGGTCATCGCCAGTATGAGAACCCAGTTTATCGTGAACCGGATCAAATGGAATCCGCCGGTATTCGATGAAATTAAGAGACTGACCAGAAATGAAATGATCAAGCATATGAACAAGGGCATTCTATGGTCACGGGCGATAGGACGATCTACATTTTGCTGAAACTGTTTTTCGTGTTCCATGCGTATCATCCTCCGATTTTTTTAATGTTTGGTGTTGTTTGGTTTCTTGTTTGTGTTTCGTCTTCTAAAGGGTAAGTTCAAACTGCAAGACGGTGCGGCTGGTTTTGGCGAGCTCATGATCCGGCGGTAAGACGATTTCGCGTTGCAAAGTGGCTCCCAAGGCTAAACAGGTGCGCCGCGAGGGTTCGTTGTTGGGGCGCAGCGTAATCAGCAAGCGGTTTAAGCCATGAGATTTGGCTAAAGGGAGCATGAGGCGGCACGCTTTGGCTGCATAATGATGCCCGCGATACGGCTCGAAGACGGTGTAGCCCATATTACCGCCAATTTCAATGTTTGCGTTGTATCCAATACGCAGGTCACAGCGACCGATGATCTGAGCGTCCGACTCGCGTGTGATATGAAAATAGTAGGTCGGCACATACCCTCGTGAGGGGTCATACGCGCTTTGCGATTCCAATCTGAGGCGAATTTCTCCATCGGTTAAGTTCGTTGTATCGTGGAATTCAATGTTGCTGGGCAATGTTATATTTTGTGCCTTGATGAACTCCTGCATACTGGCATAATTGTGCAAGGGGGTTTGATCTTCTTCCAAGAGCTGTAAGAGATGTGTTTGTAGCTTAGAAGCTCGATCGGCTAATTTTTTGAGATCGTTCGGGTCGTAAGCACTCATGAGATCGAATTCGGGCCAGCCGAATTCTTGGCAAAGATCTTCGGCGAGGGTTGCTTCTAAACAAACTGCAGAGATGAAGGATAAAAAGTGGTCGCCCGCTTCTGTTGCATAGTAAATTTTACGGAAAGCCGATACGCCTTCTTCATACCAACTGGCTAATTCACAGCCCATAAAGGGTTTCGGGCAAGGTCGCATCCTTGTGGGAATATAGGGAAGCGTGGGCTCGTCGGGATATTGCAAGAACTCCGCTGTTTCCCAGAGCAGCAGCAAGACATCCTTTTTCATGGCTTCTGGATCAGTGGCTCGCAGCATGGCATCGTAGCGTTGTAAGAAGCGGGCGGGCCGTTTGCTCAGTTGTTCAAGGTCTTCACGCTGCTTTTTCAAGCCGCGAGAGAAGTAGGTTTGGTTTTCGTAGGCAACCGCATTGGCAAGCGCCATCATCGCATTGCCAGCCCATCGTCGCTGCAGCCCAATGGTATCGATTTGCATCAGGCGTGAAACCATGGAGGCGGCCTCCGAGAGTGATGCGAGAGCGACCCGATGCATATAATCGTAGTCAGCAAGGTGATTTTGCAGTTCTTTTTGCAATTGTTGAAAGCGTGTCAGGTCTTCAACCGTATCGGCATAAAGCACTTTCACATTGCCCAACAAGGGGGTGAGTGGGGAGCGAAAGTCGGCGATGCCTTTGACGCGGTCCCAAGACAAGGGGAACAGGTCATAGCCAATGCCTTCGATGATGGCAGTTTGAGACAGTGTGCGCCCTTCCGGGGTTTTGGGGATAAAGTAGCAGTCCACATCGGAAACCGATGTTGTAGTTTGGTTCACGTAGGAACCGTAGAGCAGCACTAGGCTGACTTGCCCGGCGTAGCGGTGGGCCTGCTGTTGCAGCCATTCCACGTAGGCGTTGTTGCGTTCTAATTCCATGTTCTCCCTTCTTTCTGTGTTGTACTTGTGTTACCTCAAGCTTTGACGTAACGGCTTCTGATTTTGTTTCCTATTTTCAGGGTAATATTTCAAAGTGGGGTAAACGCATTTGTTGCGAATGCGTGCACGGCCCCAGGTTGAAATTTTCCCGCGAGCAGCGTATCGACTTGCTGCCAGAGGGTTTGCCAGTCGTCGCCGCTGCGTGTAAAGATATGGGCTCCGGCGGGCAGTTGCTTAAGCATCTGCAGTTCCACTTGATTGCGGATGCGGAAGTATTCGGTCATGCCGGCCATCCCCTGCAACTGATGTGCTTTTCCAAACGGACTTTGGCAGACCACCTCAATGACGCGGTCGCGCCAGACCGGTTCTCCTTGTTTATTGACTCGGGCAGCCGAGACTTTGGCAATACTGTCGGTGACATCTTCCGGTTGAAGATAAATCACCAGTGGATTAAGGGGGGCAACAATGTCCCATAACTGCTGCAAGTGCTGCAACATTTCTGCTTGGGTTTTATTGTGGAACATCATCAGTTCGTTGACATGATTTTGTAGCCAGGCACATTCAAAGACTGCGATGTGCTCTATTTGTTGAGCTTGATTCGCAAATCGTTGCCAGCGCTCCAAATGGACGGCGGTGAAGTCGGCCAGCGACCATTTGCTGTCGTAAACCTCGTAGGGTGCAAAGTCGTCGTAAAGTGCTTCATCTTCTTTACGAGTAACTTCAACGTTGCTGTATGCGACCAAGACTCGGTTGCTCTCCTGCCAGGCTTGTGCACGAATCTGATCTGCATAAGAAGGCCATTTTTGTAAGAGGTGCTCATATTGGGCAGCGGTTAGGACAGCAATCCAGCTTAGGTCTGCTGGGTGAATATCGCTTTCATTATAACAAGTTGCGTTGTACCCCAGGTCGCGCAAACGAGCGGCGATCTTTTTGGCAAAGGTGGTTTTCCCAGAACCGGGGATGCCCTCGACCATGATTAATTTGTGTTTCATAACTCTCACCTCAATTGTTTGTTACCCATTTCGCACCGGGGTCAGACCCCAAATGGGAAATATTTCGCAGAGGGGTCTGACCCCGGTGCGAAATTTCAAGGTAGGGACAGTCCCCACCTTGAAAAAATCGGCATAGGGGGATACCCTAATGCCGATTATTCTAACATTGAACGATTCATTTGAATAGAGGCTATTGCCAGATTTTACCGTACTGTAACCTGCCCTTAATGCGTTTGTAATATAAATCACGATTCAACTCTGGAATCGCCCTCAATTTGTTTAAGCCACTCCTTGATAATCTCCACACAATCTCCAACAATTCCCATTTGGGCAGCCGAGAAAATGGGAGCGGTCGGATCCGTGTTGATTGCCACAATGCATTCACTGCGTCCAATCCCTGCCAAATGCTGGATTGCTCCCGATACCCCAAAGCTGAGTAATACCCTCGGTGCCACCGTGGAACCGGTCTGCCCCACCTGGTGCTGATACTCCGCCCAGCCCGCATCGACCAGAGGGCGCGATACCCCCCAATCAGCTCCAATCGCTTCCGCCAGAATTTGCAGCAGTTTTAAGTTCTTCGGACTGCCAATGCCTCGTCCGGCAATCAACAGAATTTCTGCATCGGCCAGTGTTCGCCCGCTTCGCTCTGTTTCACATTGCAATAACTCTAATAAAGGCACAATTCTGGTTTTCAGTTCACAAGGAATGATCACACCTTTGGGCTCTGGCACCGGTGCCGGCAGCGGGAAGATGCCGGGTCGAACCGTAGCCATTTGCGGACGATGATTTGGTGAGATGATGGTCGCCATGAGGTTTCCCCCAAAAGCCGGCCGTGTTTGATGAAGCAGTTTTGTTTCCGGATCGATGTTCAAGACCGTACAGTCTGCTGTGAGCCCGGTGCGTAATCGCGCAGCCACTCGCGGTGCAAGGGAGCGTCCCCAGTCGGTTGCACCCACTAAAATCACTTCCGGTTTGTGCGTTTTTGCCATGGTCGTAAGCCACGTATAATACGGCTCCTCTAACCCAGTATCGAAGCTTGCATCTTGGCAAGCGTACACTTTGTCGGCACCGGCTTGAATCAATTGTTCGCATTGGACTTGCAGGTCTATAGCCCCAGCGAGCAAAACCGATAGCTCACAGCCGCGCTCTTTGGCCAAACGCAAGCCTTGACCCAGTAATTCGAGGCTGACCGGGAGGAGAGAACCGTCCCCAACCAATTGCGCCATGATCCAAATTCCGGAATGTTGCTGATTTTCATGCAAAATTTCTTCTTTTTCAATTGAAATTGCTTGCACCGGGCAAGTTTGCACACAAATTCCACATAAGATGCAGCCTTCTTGTTCCACTGCAATTCCATGCTCCAACACCAAAACCCCTTGCGGACAAGCACTCACACAAAGACCACAACCAATACAAAGCGAAGGATTTATTCGTAGACCAGCCATTCTAATCCTCCCCTTTCAACAACCGTTGTAGCACCTTCAGCTGCTCAACCACACTCCCCTGGAGCACCTTGCACTCTTGCTCTCTAAGGGGCACATGGGTTCTAACCACTTGGGTGGGTGAACCCGTCAGTCCACAGCGCTTCAGATCGGCACCAACCTCTGCCGCATTCCATAGGTGCAAGGGAGCCGTCTCGGCCCAGAGCACACCCTTAATGTTGGGCAGTCTGGGTTGATTGATATCTTTATTCACCGTCAATAGCACGGGGAAGGGTGCCGACACCTTCTGACGTTCACCATCGGCCAAGCGACAACAGACCAACCGTTCTTGGGAAACTTCCAAAAGCTCTTCCACATCGGTGATATGAGGGATCCCTAACTGCTCGGCCAGTTCCGGTCCAATCTGTGCTGTATCACCATCGATTGCCATTCGCCCACACAGCACCAAATCAAACTTGCCCAGTCGTTGCTCCATTTTGCGAATTCCTAACTGCAAGGTGTAGGAAGTCGCCAGGGTATCCGCCCCAGCAAACGCACGATCACTGAGCAACACGGCCTCATCTGCACCACAACTTAAGGCCTCTTTTAGTATCCGAGCCGTTGCCGGAATGCCCATGCTCACCACAACAACACTGCCACCTAATCGTTCTTTGATTTGCAACGCCAGTTCCAAGGCAAATCGATCATATGGGTTGATGACCGATTGTTTTCCGTCACGGATAATCGTATTGGTGACAGGATCCATCCGCACCTCATTCGATGAGGGAACTTGTTTTACACAAACCGCAATTCTCATTGTTGCGCGCCCCCTTCCACCGGAAACAGGTTTCCCTGCCCCAACAATTGCAAAGGATCAAACGCTTTTTTCACGGCGCGCATCTCCTGAATATGCTTCTCGCCATACATACTCCTCAACATGGCCACTTTAGTTTTGCCAATTCCATGTTCCGCCGCTACTGCTCCCCCCATGGCCACCACTGCTTCTGCCCAACGCTGGTATAAAGCCTTACCGCGCCCAAATTCGTCTTCATCGCGCGGCAGTAAATTGACATGGATATGGTTATTGCCAATGTGACCCCAGGCAGCCGACTCCAGACCCACTTCAGCCAATCCACGCCGATACAAAGCAATCACATCTCGTAATTTGTCATCCGGCACCGACATATCGGTACTCAATTTTGTGATCACAGGGCAAACTTGTTTGCGTCGGTCAATCAACAAATTTGTGCTCTCCGGAACCGCATGCCGGAAAAATTGCAACAAGGCCAAATCGGCTTCGTTTCGTGCCACCCAGGTCGATTCAGGGTTTCCACCAGCACCTTCGGCAAGTTCACCCAATCTCTTCAGCGCCTCCAGCATACGACCTTCTTCAGACCCATGCAATTCCGCATAAATACAATAGCCATAATCCTCAGGCACGTGCGGCAACCGCGAAAAGGCACTGCTTCGTAGCCGTTGTTCTCGCAGCAATTGTAAAGCATTGCCATCGAAGGATTCCAACGCCACCAAACCCGCCACCTGACGACGCGCTGCAATGACAAAATCCACCGCCTCCTGCTCACCAGGGAAAAAGCAACTAACTCCCCAAATAAACGCCGGATGAGGTATGAGAATACAATCGATTTCGGTCATGACCCCCAAAGTGCCATCGGAACCTACTAACAAATCCACTGCATCCATATCATCTTCAACATAATATCCGGCTGCATTTTTGGTTTTCGGCATTTGATACGTCGGTAAATCCAGCATCAACCGACCTTCCGGCAACAAGGATAGCTCCAAGCTGCGGCCGTTCGCCTTAGCCTGTCCTCTGCGAACATCGACAATCTTCCCCGTAGTTAAGACCATTCGCACCCGATCTACGTGAGCTCGCATCGATTGGTAGGCAAAGGTACGCGCTCCGGACGCATTACAAGCGGCCATTCCCCCAATGGTAGCCGATGCCTCGGTAGGATCGGGAGGAAAGAACTGGCGTTCTGCTTTGCGAAACTTTTCGAAGCTCCCTTGAGATGCTTCACTCCAGTGCGTGGTTCGGAAGTTCTTTTGATCTATCGCTTTCTTAAACTCCGATAAAATCACCCCTGGTTGGCAAGTCAGAATAAAGCGTCCTTGCTCGTCTTGCCTACAACCCATCACCTGGTTCATCTTACTACAATTGAGTACATGTCCACCATAGGGCACTGCCGCAGCCGCTAAACCGGTGCGTGCCCCTTGCACAGTAATAGAGATCCCTTGGCTTCGGCAAAAAGCCAAAACCGCAAGGACCTCTTCTTCGTTCTTCGGAAACGATACACTCTCAGCCCGGCCGCTGTTGCGAGATTCATCCCGCAACACTTCGGCTAAGCTGTCATCCATGGTTCGAATCAATGATTCCAAACTAGTACCCTCCAACTTAATAAACTCGTTCACCATCAATATAGGTGGCCACTACCTTTAAATTTCGGATCTCTTCTTCGGGAATATTGAGAATGTCGTCACTCAACACGGCAAAGTCGGCTTTCTTACCCACTTCTAGGCTCCCCACTTGATCTTCCAGACCACAATAGTAGGCACCGTTCTTGATAAAGATTTCCAACATCTCCATGACCGATATGCACTCTTCAGAGCCCAACTGCACACCACGAGAGGTGCGACGAGTCACCGCTGCTGCCATGCCGAGGAACGGATTATAATGAGCCGAGGTCATGTCGGAGTTGGCAAAAACGCGAATTCCCCGGTCCAAATACGTACGTAAGGGTTTGAAGCGGTTGACCCGTTCCACTTCGAGATTATCAAAATAGATATCACCTTCCACCCAGATAAAGCCCGGTTGAACCGAAACGCCGATATCCCATTTTTTCATAATCTGCAGGGATTCTTCTGTGGGTAAATAGCCATGAATAATATGATGCTTACGCGGTTGAGCAATTTTATCCTCCGACAAAACGGTATCGAAGGTTCGGCAAGCGATATCCTGTGCCAAATCTCCGCAGCAATGAATCCCAATCGACCAGCCTGCACCATGCCCAATGCGGAAGTATTCTTCCAAGCGGTTAATATCCAGACGTAAAGGGATCTTGGTCTCAGTGCCGTCAATCCATGGTTCATTCATCATCGCAGTCTTGGAGCCGACACCGCCATCGATTGCCATTTTCAACGCAGCAAACCGTAATTTTTCGTCGCCAAACCCCTCAAAGACGCCTAAATTTGGAACCAAACTCTCCAAATCTTTGCCTTGAGTCGCATACAAGCCGTACCAGGCCGGCATCATGGCAATCCGCTGTTTCACGGCTTTGGCATTTCGCATCTTTTGATACGCTTTCATCTCCTCCGGACCAACGCCCGGGTCTAGAATTGTGGTGATGCCATATTTTAAATATTCACCGGTCGCACGCTCAATAGCTGCCATGAGTTCCGCTTGCTTATCACTCTTGCCAATATTGCGCGGCACCACCGCACGCACCAAACGCTGCGCATTGTTGATCAAATAGCCATTGGGCTCCCCGTCTTCCCGTAAACAGATGGTCCCGGTTTCCGGTTGAGGACCGCCTTTAACAATACCAGCGGCTTCCAATGCTAAGCTATTGACCACGGCACCTGCGAATAAGCGGCCTAAATACACCGGATTCTTAGGAGCTGCTTTGTCCAATTCCCAGCGTGTGGGGGGACGATATTCTTTGAATTGAGATTCAATCCAGCCAGCTCCCTCAATCCAAGCACCTTCGGGTAAGGTTTTTGCCTTTTCGGCAATCAATTCTAAGACATCATCAATACAAGTGCAATCAAACAGCAGCACTCCATCCATGGTAATTCCAGCTTCAATAATATGGTTGTGGGAATCGACGATCCCGGGAATCACGGTACGACCCTGTAAATCGATTTTCTCCCCATAGGTTCCGGCGTAGCGCAAGACTTCTTCGCTGCTACCCATTTTCATGACCTTGTCTTGGTGGATTACCATGCCCTCGACAACTTCACGCTGGTCATTGAGTGTAATAATCTTGCCGTTGTAATAAATTTTCATCGATCTGCCTCCTAAAATTTCTATTTTTTATCGTTGCCCGTTTCCGGGTCACATTGAACCTCGATTATACGGCCCAATAAATCTTCAAGTTTCCTCTGCACCTGCTGGCAGTGTTTTCGCACTTTTGGAGTCAAGCGCTCCCCTAAATATTCTGCAAACTGCAAGTACAACAATAGACCGGTTTCCACGCGTTGCAATAAGGGGAAACCCTCATCGACGCCAAAAGCCAAACCCATCATTTCTACCAACTCGGCTCCTTGGGGTTCGGTTTCATAGGCAAAGGTGAGTTCATCAAAGAACGCATTTTCGCTTTCCAAAAGAACGCCTTTCGCAATGAGCATCAGCCGCACCAATCCATAGGTCAACCCGTAAAGCCCCAATAGCATATGACCTTCTTGTTTATGCCGCAATCCAGACATCGCTTTGTAGCATTCTTCTTGCCAGCCCAACATTTCACGATTCAACAGCTCATCTGCTTTGGCAGTCATGGCGTCATCCCAAACAAATTGCTCTGCCTCCAGCTGTAACTCTCTCAAAATTCCCATGGGATCATACAAAATCAACATTTGCTGTAAGCCCACGACATCATAAATAGCTCTGGCAGGGTCGGTTAAGCTTTTTCGCATTTGGGCTTCTGTTCGATATTGAACCACACGATAAATGCCCTGATACAAATCAATGGTGGGTTCTTCCGGTGGTTGACTGGTAGGAGATAACAACGCAATGACGTCAATATCACTATATGGGGTAGCGTCACCACGAGCATAACTCCCTACAATGGCAATTCCCAAAACATTTTCTCGAAGCAGTTGCGGCATCATCGCTTTTAACTGGTCATGGTCCAACATCCGAATCACCTGCCTTGCTTTATTTCTGTAGTGAAATTGTTCTCTATTGCTACGCCGAATCCCTCTTGATCGGTCAAAAAAAGCCACCTCTTGACCTCAATCAAGGGGTGGCACGAACTCTTATAACATTTTTCCATCTTTCGAGAAGAAGGTTTGACCTTTCACCTTTTCCAGTTCGGTTTTCAATATCGCCATATCTTCCGGTCCCAAAGGATTCTGTATACAGGCTTCAATATTTTCGACCTCAAATTGGAAACTGGCAAAGTTTCCAGGTGGGATCAGCATCTGAGGACCTAATGATAACGCATAACGCATGGCTGCCTGACCGAACTCGATCTGCGTTTCTTCAATGGGTTTGCACCAAGACTTAGGATACGGCGACTGTTTGCGTTCCTCTTTTGAAGTCCAAGCACGTTGAACCAATGACTTAATGCCGATGATTCCCATTTTACGCTCGCGCGCTTTTAGAGCTAAGCGCTCCCCAATACGTTCGCTCAAATGTAAATGCCAGTTGAAAGGAAACATAACGGTATCGAAATCAAATCGTTCCAGCAACTGCAAGGCAACCTCTT
This sequence comes from uncultured Eubacteriales bacterium, assembly GCA_964425745.1. Classification (GTDB taxonomy): domain Bacteria; phylum Bacillota; class JAAYKD01; order JAAYKD01; family JAAYKD01; genus CALCNS01. The sequence continues at coordinate 25,563 of CAYRNW010000032.1, forward strand.
CGCTATGCGATGAGAAGCCAAGATTGCGGATCAAGCCTTTTTCTTTGGCTTCTAACACGAATTGCATCACCCCACTCGGGGAGAATGCGGTCTCCAAATCTTCCATCGTAGACAACGAGTGCAGTTGGTATACATCGAAGTACTCCGTGTGCAGATTTTTCAAGGATTGCTCAAATTCTCTTTGGGCATCTACAGCATTACGTTGGGTGGTCTTACAGGCCAGATAAACCTTGGAACGATACGGTTTGAGCGATTCGCCCAACTTCAGTTCGGCATCCCCATAACTGGGGGCGACATCAAAATAATTAATGCCTTGTTCAATCGCCCAGGCGACATACCGGTTGGAATCGTGCTGCTCTTCGGAAGTAGAAACGATACCTCCATAAGCAACCGCACTCACTTCGAGTCCGGTTTTTCCCAAAATTTGACGAATCACGAGGCCTCATCCTTTCATTATCGGTCAGAAATTATATCCTACATTTTTCGAACTTCAATCCGGAAGGGTTGAAACTCGTTTTTAATGTAGGTAGTGGTCACAAAGGCTCTTCCATCTTCTCCATCGACCATACCGGTGAGCAGACCATCTTTACCAAGCTGCAACCCGTGAATATCGATAATGGAACCGACTGCCGCTTCAATTTTCTGCATCAGTTCGCGGCGGCACTGATGATAATGTTTGTCAAGATGCATTTCGATTTTTGCAGGAATCTCAGGTCTGGTTGTGCGTAAGAGTTCCATAACGAACTCATCGGGAACATGGCTGCGACAATACTCCTGGTAGATGGCATCACTTTTGACCATGTCCGTTTCAATGGCTTCACTAAAGCCACTTTCAATTTCCAATAGTGTTTCAGCGGTTTTCAAATACTTGTCCTGCTCTACTCTGCGGCATTCGCGTAAAAAAGCTTCGATTGCTTCACTACCACACAAGCAGTTTTCAACTCTCATAGGGATTGGCATTAGAATCTCTCCTTTCAAGTGTACTTATAATAATATCATACTCTTTTCGACTTAATTATACCACAACCAGAAAGATTGTCAAGAAACCGGGGGGATTGACGCTTTTTTCTAAATTTGTGAATTAGATTTGTAACCTCATTACTCAATCGGTAACACTCCGTTTAACAACACACATGGGGTAGATGAAGGGTTATTATGTGACAAACATTGATGGTTTTCGGTTCACCCCCACATGCGTGGGGTAGATGCTGTGAAGTCCAGTATAATGTTCATCACCAAGCGGTTCACCCCCACATGCGTGGGGTAGATGCTTGTTTGCGAAATCATCTACAAAGAAGTGACGGTTCACCCCCACATGCGTGGGGTAGATGGCAGCGGCGTTAGTCATAATATTGGCGCAGGCCGGTTCACCCCCACATGCGTGGGGTAGATGCGTTTGGCAGGGACGATTCTTAAAAACGAATTCGGTTCACCCCCACATGCGTGGGGTAGATGCGTTTAGCATTTGAAATTTGCATTCCTCGAACGGTTCACCCCCACATGCGTGGGGTAGATTACTGCTCGAAAGGTTGTGCCAACCAGCACAATCGGTTCACCCCCACATGCGTGGGGTAGATTTCCGGTGCGGGCTATTTTGTTATGCTGTTGTGCGGTTCACCCCCACATGCGTGGGGTAGATTGGCAGCAATCATAAGCCTATTCGGGTATGTCCGGTTCACCCCCACATGCGTGGGGTAGATGATCAACTTCTTACGTTCTCTGTGGATCCGTTGCGGTTCACCCCCACATGCGTGGGGTAGATTTATGTGGAAGCTGGAACGGACATCAACGCAGACGGTTCACCCCCACATGCGTGGGGTAGATGTCACTGGTCAAGCAAGACAATCGTCAGTGGTTCGGTTCACCCCCACATGCGTGGGGTAGATTTATGTGGAAGCTGGAACGGACATCAACGCAGACGGTTCACCCCCACATGCGTGGGGTAGATGTCACTGGTCAAGCAAGACAATCGTCAGTGGTTCGATTCACCCCCACATGCGTGGGGTAGATGACCGATGGTGATCTGTCAGGTGAGATGAAAACCGGTTCACCCCCACATGCGTGGGGTAGATTGAAAGGTCGTCAGCTTGTCGGTGTCGGTCAGCGGTTCACCCCCACATGCGTGGGGTAGATGAAAGCCTGACGTATGGAAAGATAAGCGCAACCGGTTCACCCCCACATGCGTGGGGTAGATAGAGGTCCGCTCTTTGATGACCGAACTCGATAACGGTTCACTGGAGTGCTACGATAAAAGTAGAGTCTGAACCGCGAGATTATGCTATACTAAA
>CAYRNW010000033.1:0-24303 GCA_964425745.1 uncultured Eubacteriales bacterium
GTAAAATTTCGGTGTCTTCTTTTAACCGGTGATTCTCTTTCTTAAGACGTTCATTCTCCGCTTTTAATTCCTCATAGCTTTTCTCAGGAACTCCGGTCCCATAGTCTTTGATTCCTTTGGTAGCTTTTTGCTTCCAGGTATACAGAGTGCTACTCTTCATTCCCAGTCGTTGGGCGGCGGCGGCTGTTCCGATTTCTTCTGCAAGTTTTAACGCTTCTTGCCGGATTTCTTTGCTGAATTTTTCGTTCATCTTCTTTCGCTCCTTATACTGATACTTTTAGTATAGCATAATCTCGCGGTTCAGACTCTACTTTTATCGTAGCACTCCATTTTGAACACACATAGATTAATTTAGTCCCACATTTGGGACAATAGTTAATGTCTGACGAATGTTTAACTTTGTTGAAGAATTGTATACAACGCTCATTGGGGCAACCTTTTTTTCTCACGTCACTCATAAATTTTAACCTTCCCGCTCGCAAATTTTAGCTTTCTTAGTTTTTAGCTATTTTGTTCTTTGTTAACGACATCAAAATGAATTCTATTTATATTTATGTAGTATGATTTCATCCCAGCGATTTAAGTCACTATTAACACGACGCTAATACTTAAAAACTTCATACTCAATTAAGTATTCATTTTGCTTCTTAACCGCCTGATGATACCTAATAGTATCACCAAAAATGTCAACAATAGTGTGCTTGTTCTTGAGACTTGTATTTATACCAAAACTAATAGAAGTCAATTTGCCTGGAAATTCTATAGTTTGATTCCCAAATGATGATATATATCTCCATTCTTTTTCGTACGACCAAACATCTGCTTTATACTTAAAAAATTCTGGTATCATCCTATCGCTACTTTCAAGTAGTTCAATATCATTTATAACAGATGAATATCGAACAGGGAAACTTATATAATCTCTACCAAGTTCATTATCTGCATTCCTCTGAAACTCCATACATATTCCAGTGTGTCCTAAAGCATAGTGACTCCAAAGTAACAATGATGAGTTATCTAGCGAGAAGGATATTATGCCATACTGAGCTACAATGCGATGATATAAATCTAGAATATCACTTCTGTTTTGCTTAAACACTTTCGTATTACTAAATGATTTTGCTTCATAAATCATGTTTGCCAGATCGTCAATAGTTATTTTTCTACCCGGAATTAAGTTCTTTTTCACAATATCTATGTCAAGTAAATTATTAAAAAAGTTCTGGGTTTTGATGGTCCTTCCATCAATTTTTGGTATGTAAATCACGCTTTCAAAAGGATCATTTAACTTTTCTATCCGAGGAGCATAAATTTTACTTAATTTCAGAGCATTAATAAGATTATCATCAATGGCTTTAAACTTGTATAGTTTATCAATATCATGATATTGCATTGCTTATCCCCTTATCTTGCTATAATTAGCAATTCGCGACTCAATACTCCTGGTCTAAATTAACAACAAAAATATTACTTGATTTCATAGTACGATTAAGTTTACCACCTACACCTAGAACAACGTTTGTATCCTTTACTAATCGCTTCATCTTCGGTTATTTCTATTGGAAGAGTTAGACCATAACAATACTTATTCGAATGATATACAAAACCCGAAATCGATACATAGACCTTATTTTTATCATAACCTGCAAAAACCGCGAATAGATCTACAATAGAAGCAATTAACAATAAAACGCCTATGGATCCAGCAAACAAATTGCTCGTACCAATGGCTATAAGTAACAAAGCAAGTAGTAAGGTTCCACAACCAAAAGTTGAGTTCTTCCTCATAAATTTCTCCTCGGATTCAATAGACATAGCTTTTTCATCAATGTAACTCACAAGCACCCAATTAATTTAAATAAGACTGAAGTTGGAACTTCTCATCGCTTTGCGTCAGTATAATAATGCCATCTATTAGGCCAATAATCGCTGGAATTCCAGTCCAACAGAATAAAACAAATAATATGCCCATACCCACTTTGCCTAAGTAAAACTTATGAACTCCAATACCACCTAGCAGAATGGAAGAATCCCTGCTGCAATCTTATTTTTGGATGGCCAACTTGGATCAACACCATAGGAATAACTCTAACTTTGATTACCTTTTTTAACTGCTGAACCGCACTCTGAACAAAAACTCGAACCCCCACTTAATGATGCTCCACAATTAGAGCAATATGCCTGCATAACTACAACCCTTTTTTTAATTTAGTTTTCTACCAAGTCGGAAGAATCTTTATTTTCACTCCAGCCATTTCATCCGGAAGATCACCGATTTCCCAACCTACTCCTGTAGTTTCAATATAATAGAACTCCAAACCTAAGTATTGAAAGTTTCCTTTGTCTGAAGTCTTTAAACCAACTCCCATATGTGTATCCGTTGACACTAATACCGTACCATAACCAAGTTCTCTCAGAATTGAAGCCAATAGAATAGAACTATCCTCACAATCTCCACTTTTATCATATAATGTTTCAAGAGGGAATTTAGCATATTCATCATACCCGGTTCCAATCACATCTGATACATAGTCCAAAGACTGAACAAAACTGACCGCTAATTCAATAAGTTCCCATTCTCCCAACCCTTCATTTTCCGCTGTATTAACAAACATTTGTGCTAAGCTGTTCATATAGTCATCATCTGCTTCATGAGAAACATAATATGAATATGAGAGCACATAGTTTCTATTGAAATCTCTATAAAAGTCAACTGCTTTTACTGGAATGTTTAAGCTGAATGACCAGGTATACCAATCCAGGGGATACTCCCAGCTATAACTTACTTTCTCAATGCGGTTTTCTTCGGGCTTAGTGTTACCGGTGTAGCGTGTCTCGTTTGATTTTACCCCGTTAATATACAGTCTCTCATATTCTTTATAGGGGGCAACTGTTTCATATCCTTCTATTTTCCATTCTGTAATAACCTCTTTAGTTCGGCCGGTGTATCTTGTCTCATTCGTTTTCACACCGTCAATATACAATCTCTCAAATTCTTTATAAGGGGTAACCGTTTCATATCCTTCTATTTTCCACTCTGTAAGATACTCTTTCGTTCTTCCTGTGTATCTAAAATCAGATGTCTTTTCTCCATTAACAAACTTGATTTCTAATTCTTTGAAGGGATAACTACTCTCGTAACCGCCGTTTCTCCATTCCACTATGGGTTCTTTGCTGATAAGAATTACGTTAGAATCACCATTCCATGACACATTATAACCCAAGCTTTCCGATAGAAATCTCAACGGAATCAAAGTTCTATTCTCAATTATTTGTGGAGGTACATCTAGAACTCTCTCATTTCCATCACCTAGAAAAACCCTGCGGCTACCAACCTTGAAAATTATCGTAAACGTATCCGTCGAACCTGTAATTACTTGTTCTTCGGCTTTCCATTCAATATCTAACCCCATACTCTCAAAAGTAAACCTCATGGGTACTAAGGTTCTTCCCGAAATGATTTGAGGTTTTACATCATATTCAATTTCTACTTCTTCTAAGAAAACTCGAATATAAGAAGTCTTTTGTGAACTTGGTATTGCAGCTGCAGACTGTTCTGTTAAGTTTGCATAACATAAAATAAATAGGCAAATTGCAATAAAATTTATAATACAGCATTTGTTTTTTGCAAACATATTTTACCTCCATGTAAAATTTCTACTTACACGATCTTTAACGAACCTCACAAAAAATATACTTTTTTAAAAAAACCAATTACCTGCCATATTTTTCTTTTCATCATATTCTGTACAATATATGAAATTCCTACCAAAAAAATGTTGATTATAAAAATATTCCAGCCTTGGGGATCAGAATCAACGTAAAAATGCAACCATATCAGCACATCAGAACTTTACGAAATGCTTCGCTGAGACTCGTGTACTTTTCTACATAAAATTTTATTAGACTTAAATTCTATTTTAAAAAAAAGAGAAAGGATGCAATAATTTTCATTAAAGTTTGAGAACGAAGTAAGTCAAATCCTCCTCCGAAGCTAAAACTTATAAACTAAAGAGGATTATGATGTTCCGAAAATGAATTTAGTTTTCAGTTAGTTACCATAATTGTTCAGATATTTAATGAGTATAATTATTCTATTTTTGATTAAGGGGGACGCTTCCCATGTTTAAGAAATTCTTCTCCTTATTTAATAAGAATGATGAAATTAAAATTAAGTATGATGATAAAGAGTATCGCGAAATATGGGAATTTATAAAAGATCACGGTTCAGACCTAACCTATGAGGATTTCCAAAAATACAAAACTGAGTACTCAGCGATTATTCAGTCAAACATTACTATCGTTGATATTCCAGTAAAACCACAACAACTCAAGTTTTATGTTCTAGCGCGTTGCCACTCTTTTACTATCAGTAACAGCTTAATCTATGCGAATGATGCCTATCAGAATTATTCGATTGATCAGTATAATCTCTACATTCGCCTAAAAGGTACAGGTGTTTCTCTTGAAGAATACCTGGAAATCAATCGAAAAGTGGATCCCGATTTACCGGTTGAGGAGTATGAAAGAACAAAGAAATTAATGAAGGTTGGGGTTGCAGTAGAAATCTATAGTGCCTACTATATGAAAAATTCGAAGCAGCACGGATTTGAAAATATCGATCTTGAGTATCTTATACTTCAAAAATATATAACAGTGGATGAGTTTTCGAGTTATGTGGTTGATTATTTAAACTTACTAACTTTTGAGCAGTTCATGATGTATCTTCGTTTACGGCTGCCTGAACTTGCGATGAGAGACTTCTTTGAGTACTGTTCTGGACCTTCTAATTTGATGACACTGCAAGACTATATGCAGTTACTCAAAAATAAGAACACTTCTGACATTGAACTTCAATCTCCAAGCATAGCATCGCGACCTACTGAGAAAGATCCAACCGAAACCACGATAGAAGTTTCAGTCGAATCCGAAAAAAACAGCACTGCCAAATGTGATTCTGTATTAGAAGACTCCATCTTTACTAATGAAGATGAGACAGAACTTTATCTTCCTGATGTGGCCGATGAAGAAACTAATACATTGACTGAATATACAAACAATAATGAATCTTCTGTAGAAGAACAGGTAATCATTAATTTTTATAGTGAATTGATCGAAAATCCTGATATAGAAGAATCGCAACCATGTGAAGATTTAGTGAAAACCGATACCTTCTATTTCTACGATTTTTATAAGGAAAAGCGTTTCCTGAAAAAAGAGTATTCATCCGGATTCTATATTCCAACGATTCTAGGCAAGAAGGTGTATTATTGGGAACCTGATGAAATTCTCTTGTTCGAGCAAACTACCTCATTCAAATCTGTCCGCTTCATAGCTTCTTTGTATAGTAATGACGTTTCTTTTATGGTAGATCGAAGATATTTGATTGCAAGTGAGGATTCCAACAGATATTGGTTTCAGTTCGATTCATATAACACTCAATTACTTCTCAAAGCTATAGATGGAGGTTACGGGTCTGTACGAGAAAAAATCGAATTTGCATTTGGTTGCAGTGATGGGATTGAAATTCTTAAATCTCTATGCAGAGATTATGCCATTTTTTACACAACAGTCCCTAATTAGAAAAAAAGGGGGACCCAATAACAACTCATCTGACAACTTTACAGAAGCTTCGTCATAACCGCATTACAAGGGTAGGGACTTTCCCTACCCTTGTAAACGGCCTTTAAGTATTCCTATACCTTCCCTATTTCCACCGGAGAACCCCAGTCGGCGTAGTTCGGGTCGTGTGCCAGTAGAATAAACTGTCGGTTCCGAGCTTCCGAATCTATAATTTGCTTCATCGACTGCAGGCGCTCCAAGTCACTAGTGGTAAAAGAATCGTCTAGAATCATGGGTAAAGTGTACTCTTCAGCGAGCAAATCGGCAATGGCAAATCGAACAGCTAGGTAAATCTGGTCCCGGGCCCCCTTGCTTAGTTGACTCAACTTCACCGGGCGACCGTCTTCGGAAACCGTCATATTGAAGTTGCTATCCAAAATCACACCGCGTTTCTTCTGTGGCGCAATTTCACGACAATACTCCGATATCTGTTCTTGCAATCGTGTGTGATACGACCGTTTATAATCCGAAACTGCTTCTTTCAGCTCCTGATGGGCAATAGCTAAAGCTTGAGCAGTGAATTCCAAATTGGCTTTCTTTTGCTCCAAGTCTTTTACCACCAACTCTTCAGCAGCAATATTCACAACATGTCCGCCTTCCAAACGAGCAAGCATGCGAATTCCATTGTTCTCTTGTGACTCTAAATCTGCAACCTCGTTTTCCAGCTCTTTTATGCTCTTCTCCAAATTATCCATAGACTTTTTGGTTTTCTCCAAATCGCCACTGTCGTTTGTAGACGGCAACCCAGGATGCGAGTCAATGAAATTCTCCCATTTTTGAAATGCAATTTGAGTTTTGTCATTCTGCATCTTTAATCTCTTTAAGAATTCCTCTTCACTTGCGCAATTGTGATTTGTAATGATGAGTTCTATGGTTTTTTTACTGTTGCTGATTCTCTGATTAATAGACTTGAATTCACGATACTTTGCAAGAGCTTCCTCTGAATCCTGGTCATATTTCAATAAGATGTTTGCATATCTGTTGAGAAGCTGTTCGTTATCAACTTCTTTGTCACGGAAAGTCTGTAAATAATCATCCCATGTCTTCTTTTCAGATTCAATTCTCACAACCAAATTTTTTCTGGAGTCACGCAAAATCACATAATCTTGGGCCAAATTGATTTGCTTATCCCACCAGTTATTAAACAGGGAATCAAACTGGCTCATGAAAACAGAGATGCTATGTGCTCCGTAACCAGTGGTCACTTTTCCGAACGCGGTTATGAAAGAGGATAGTTCCTGCAGCGGCTCAGCCAAAGAGGCATCCCTCATCAAAATTTCGCGAATATCGAGAGTGGATAATCCAAATTGGTTAAATACGTACTGATGAAGATCATCATTAAGCCGATCCAAATTCGCCTTATGCTCGCGCCACTGTACAAGGGCGTCTGAAACATTTGGAAAAATGCTCAGGTATTTTTGGACTGAGTTGGTAAACTCCTGCCTTTTTTTCTCAACCCCGCGCAAGTTGTTCGCTAGTAGCTCCAACCGTGATTCACTGTTTGTCGGCATCAAACGGTTCAGACGTTCTTTTTCCTCCAAATAATTCTTTAACCTAACTGACATCTGAATGAGTGCTGACTCGTCCAACTTTGCGTATTGCCCAAGTTTTTGATCTAAGGCGGCCATTTGACTGATTATGTTTTGGAGCTGCTCTTTCATCGCTGAACTTTGATTATCTGCATTTTGGTTTCTTCTAGACCCAATAGCAAAGATGAGTACTACTCCCAATAGAAATGCTGCTCCAGTTCCCGGGAAACGTATACTATTTTCAAAAGAAGCCATTGCGAAATATGCAATCACAGCCAACACCAAACCCACACCTAAAGCCAACATCACAGGCGATTTGGCTGGCTTTTTTATGTCAATATCCAACTGTCTTTCAAAATCTCGTTTATTCTTGATTAATGCACTTTTCAACATGAAATCGTCTGGATCAAGATTCGCTGCAGATGCGACATCTACAAATCGTTGCTCAAAACTCACTCGTTCTAGCTCAAAATTGTTTTGGGTTTGGCGTAACTGGTTATACTCAAGTTCTGCACGATTGTATTCGGTGTCCAACGCCATCTTCTTTAAATCAACGTTTTTGGCATATTCCAGCTCGTGCTCTGAAGCATTCTGAAAAACAGCGTATTTTTGCTCCAACAATTGTTCAATATCACTCTTCTGACTCAGTCTATTCAAGTATTGCGACCAGGCCTCCGTGGTCGTTTGCGCTATCCGCTTTAGGTTTCTTAGGGTCGATGGCGGGTCTTGACCTAGCGCAGACAAGTTTTCATAATCCTGAAGTTTTATTTTTATACTTTCGTCTTCAGCCAGCAACGCTGAATAATTCTTTTCGGCCTGCTTCACCTTCTCTTGCAGCTCAGCTAAGCTCTTGCCAATTTGTGCCAGATGGACTAGGTCATTCTCAATTTCCTTGGGCGCATTCAAGAACGCAGCATATTTACGGTTGATGACATCCTGTTCCTCTTGAATCTGCTTATTCAGGTTATCAATTGCAATCCGATCCCTTTCAAAATTATCGCGATCCATGTACTCGTCATCGTAGCGGTCACGAAGAAGTTTCCATTCATTCCAAGCTAGAAGGGTGTTTTGCTTTTGCTTGAGTTCTTGCTTTTTAACAAGAAGCGCTGAATTTAATTTGGTAACCTGGTTTTGTAAATCCTGAAGAGAATCGGCAGTACTGGTGCTTTCTCTAAGTTTCTTCTTAAGCGCAGAGATTTCTTCGTCCATCTGCTCTATTTTTCCATCTTTCACCATGTTTCTTGCTGAAACGTTCAATCCCTTTTGACCGGTAAATTTGGTTAGTCGCTTCACTGATTCTTCGAGAAATAATACCGCCTCCTGGAACGAAACCCCAGTATTACCGGAGATCATCTCCTGCAAATCCTGGCTAATCTTATCGCTCTCTGGCAGAGGTTGCACTACAAAAAAGGTATCAAAGAACAGCTCCTGTGTCGCTATACCGAAGAGCTCCTTGATTTGATCGTCATATTGATCCAAGCGTTTTCGCGCATTGGGGTTATGGTTTCCACTGATAACAAGCGATCTCTGACCGGTTTTTTGACTGAACTCCCAAAGACTAACATCATGGGTATCGAAATCTCTCTCGATTTTATACTGCGTAACCTTCGACGTAAAAGTTAGCTCGCCATAACAGCGTCTGGGTCGATTCCAGTTACGAAAACGTTCCAGGCTAAAATTATTGCTACTTTTCTGGCTATGAGTCAAACCATAAATCACAGCTGCTATCCCAGCCGCCATGGTTGATTTGCCGGTTTCATTGTTAGCCGTATATACATTGATTCCATCACTAAAGTTAAACTCCACCGCTTCCTCATAAGGTCCGAAACCTTCCAACAGTAATTTATCGAAGGTGATTGTGCTGTTCATAATCATTTCCCTCCTTCCAACGCTTGTAAACCTTTGAGCAAGGCGTTTTCCAAAAGTTTTCGTTCCTTTTCATCGTCAATGTCCTCAATTCTCAACTTCATTCGTCGTACAAAATAGCCACGTATGGTCTGCTCCGAAGCTATATTCTCCAAGTAGCGATCAGAGTAGAAGTCGCTCTCGTTTAGAAGTTCCAAATAAAAGAAATTTCTTTCCAACATTTGAATTAAAAGCTCTTCATCAATCTCAAATTGAGGAACACCATGCAAAACCAAGGTCGCAATCAGATTTGGATTATTATGTTTTTGCAGCTCCGCCAATAAATGTTCAGAATCATTGAAAAGAGAAGCATCGACTTCGATTTTCTTGTATTCTCGAACGTCGACCGGTACTTTTTCTACCTTTACCATACTGCCATTCCACTCTACCACGGTGAAAAACCCGGTCCCTGCATCGGTAGAACTTTTAAACCCTATGCTCCCCGGATAGACCGCTTTCCCCCACCCCACTTGTTTTTCGGTAAATTGATGGATATGCCCTAACGCAATATAATCATACTTCGCAGAAGCAAGCACATTGGAGAAAAGTGGCAAGCTGCGATCAGAAACTTCCCAATCCAGGGAACCATGAAAAGCGCCGATATGGAATCCGTCTTCACCATTATATGGGAAACTTGCTATGGCATACGGTTTGGTCAAACCACCGGTATAAGCCAGGGAATAGAAATGAACGAGGGTGTCATGAATCGTGACCGAAAAACAATGCTCCGGCATAGGATTAGTTATGAGGAAACCCGGCCAGTTCTTCCCATACTCCCTGTAGACAGAATTATGATACGTAATTTCATCGTGGTTTCCTGGGACCGTTACACACAACTTGTTACTCTGTATCAACCGATTCATTTGGCGCAGGGTCTCTCGAATAAGCGCTTCTTCGGGGTTATATTTCTCAAAAAGATCCCCCACGATGATTACACCATCTATTTTGCTTCCCGGTTGCAGGGCAAAATCCACGGCTTTTTCAAGAATTTTGTCCCGCTCTTTACGTAAAATTCTGCTTTTATCATCGGGCATAGTCCTGGATTCCCAACCAAGATGGAGATCGGCCAAGTGTAGCAAACGTATCATGTCTTTTCCTCCTACAAGAGTAATTTAATATAGGTGCGACTAGTCTTCGTAATCAGATAAATCAAATCCAGCTTGTTCCGCTAAACGAATGAGTTCTTTGTCCGAAGCTCTCTCAATATCAACCAGTTTCATCATTGCCATTGGTAAACCAGAATAAATAGCAGTTCCGTAATAATCCTTTAGTGCTTCTCTTAATCTCTTGTAATTCATCTTCTTAGCCCCTTCCTCTTTTATTAGATTTTGAGGACAATTCGTTCAATATCCACAATTGGTAAGTAATTACCATTGGTCATCTCAAGTTCTTTTTGAATGACGTCTAAACGAAATGACTTTGATTTTACATAGAATCGGTTTAAGAATTCATTCGAGAGTGAATTCCGAAAACTCATCATATTGGGGAAACATATTATTCTTATAGGCTAATAAGGCAGCCGTTAACTGAGCAGCATTGCTTTCTATTGCTATCCTAAGGAACTCGGTGATTTGGTGTGCATTATAACGATTCATGATATTCATAACAAGCGCATCATCTTTACGTATGCGATCCCATATCGTCCATTGATCGAATAAGTAAACAAGATGATTTACTTGACGAGTATACTTTTCAAACGCGAACTTACCAAGGGTGAAAGTTCCAACACCAACATTGAAAACTGGAGATTCTGTAACTTGATGTTCCAGTGTACAATCTTTGAGCGTAAACTCAATTTCTGCTCGATATTCGAATCCTTCAAAATAAATCCCGTGTTTTTGAGCATTCTGCACACAGCGCCAAAATATAGTGCAACCGTCATAGCGGTCAGGTTTAACATCTTCTGGTAAGAAAGCGGGTTCCCATATCTGTTCGAAGGGTTGTTTGATTTTGTGTTTGAGAAAATACTCCTGCCATGCCTGAATTTCGTCAAGACTCATTTCTATGGGATGGGCTACACTTATAGTTTCTCGATTATTTATAACGTATTCTTTGCCGTCATGAGATATACAACTAGTATTAGTTAGAATGAAAGATTTTTGGCTCTGACTCCAAACTAATAAACGAGCTACCCTGCGCAACAAAGGATTTTTTAGGTATAACTCTTTCCATTCCTTCACCTTTGTTTCTTTGCCGTTTAAGAACTCTGAAAACAACCTTTCAACTCGCTTTTTCACAATGCTCTTCGCAAAAAATTTCATCTCTGTGAAATCTTCGTTAGCATCCTTATACTTATCTGGATTTGCTCCCCTTTTCGGTAGGGATCTGGCAGGCTTAGAAGAACCTGGAACCAAAATCAAGAAGGTGAGATCGTCTTGCAGTTGAGCCGCAACAATTATATTACCCAAATCATAGGTTTTTGTTCCGTTTTCATCCAGACCTATATCGGTTAGGTACTTGTCACGTATCGTGTCTACATCTTCTACACGGTACATCGCGTATTCCCATAAGTCGTTATTTCTCTCGGCAAACTTCAAAGCTGAACGGGTAGTACTAAAAATGCAAGCGCTTCGAAAAGCACTATAAAGCGGGGAATGTTCATTCTTTTTTCCTGCATTCTCTTGTCGCAGCATCGTTAGTAACTCACTCATTAATTCTTCATCAGCATATTGACATATAGGTTTAGCCAGGCTGATTCGATTGATCTTTGAATTATCACTCCAGTTTTCCTTTGTCAGACTTCTAAGAGCATTTTGAAAACTATGTTGATCAATAATCGTTAGGAGTTCCGCTGCTCTTTCACTAACACCCGGTTCATGCCTATGATACTTATAAGAGAAATTATCATGCTCGACAAGTAGAGCTGCTAGAACGATGCCCGGGGCAGTTTCACCGTCTTTATACAACAGCATTGGTAATTCATCTAAAGTCAATTCATACCGTTTTTTTAGATAATTTTTTACTTGAGGTTTTGTTAGATCTGAGTGCTTTAGAAAAGTGTTCAATATCTCATCCTTTGGACTCATCTCTTTATTTTTCTTATGATTTGCTGTGAGTCTTAACGCCAGATTTTTTTGCTCAAGTAATTTTGCGCCTATTTGCTTACCACGTTGGTTACTGCTTAATTTGTTAAATAGGGAAATCAAGGGTTCATCGGAAATTAGATCTGAGTATGTTTCTATATAATAAGACAATGATTTCAAAACTGTTAAGTTTGACTTTTTATTAACATATTGTTCAAAAGCTTGGCATAAAGCATCAGCATTATTCGTATTAAGGCAGTCCAAATATGCCTTCTGCATAATTTTACTCTGGTGAGACAAGTAGATTGAAGCCTGTTGATTTGGTGATAACTTATCCCAGGTTTTTCTCTGAACGGCATAATTACAAACATCTCTGTCCTTCATATGTGGAATAAGATCCAATAGTTGTGCGAATAAACCAGCTGGAAGATTATCACCAAAGACTCCAGTCATGAATTCACATTTAGGATTTGACACAGTAAAACTAAGTAGATTTTTACAGGAACTAAAGGCCTTTGCTTCTACGCGAGTTACACTTATTGGCAAAGTTATTTCTTTCAACGCTTCACAACACCAAAAAGCTTCACTACCGATTACCTTAACATTACTCGGAATTATGATATCGGTAACCCCTGGTTCTTCTATATAATCCACAAGAACTCCATCTTTAATCACAAAGCCCATAATCGCTTCTCCCTTTACTCAAATTCCATTTTTTCAAGTTCCAGAATGATTTTCTGTTGACTCTCGTAAAAGAGTGAATCTCATAAGTGCTGACCATCCCCCGAGATACGTTTCAAGTGGCCCATATTTTAACCTGTTTTTAACCTTGTCTATGAATCGTATGTGGAATAATAAGATGTTACTGAGAGGTTAAGAATATTTGAGGCAAGCTAACAAATCTATGAAGTTAGAAAATTCCCTCATGAAAGTTCTAAATTGACCCATAATTCGCAATCTGGAAGTCTACTTCTGAGATTTTGCTCAATCTCCAAGAGAGTCAAAGGTACGTTGTGCATCAAGACACCTCCTCGGAAAATTTAGATGATATAAAAAAAGACACCAAAAAATCTTACGATATCTTTCGCAAGATTATTGACGTAAAAGCCTTTTCGAATTATCAAACACACAAAGTACACCCCCATAGAGAAATTTCTATGATACTGACTGACTTCAGTTGAAAACAATTCTTTCAAAGATAGCTATACAAATTAATATTTATTTTACTGATTTAGTAAAATTTTTCATGTGTGGAGAATTGAGGGTCGCTAATCCAATGAACCTTTTTTAGGTCGTGGATGTTAATGGGTCTTTTGGTCATGGTAGGAACCTCCTTGATAATGAATCACAAGGGCAAACTAGCTGTGTTATTATTAACAATTAAAGTGACTTAACCCTAGTTGTTGACTAACAAGAATAAAAACCTTCAAATTATTATACTATCGTCTCCACCTAACTTTAACAACTTATATTGTTGAACTATATTTACTCGTGAATCAGCAGACTTCAAATTCATTTCAGAGATATTACCAATGTTTATATCTATACCATTAGAGAATAGAATTATATTTTTCGATATTCTGGATATATGCATTTTCATCGTTTACTCTTCTTCAAAGAACCAGTTTATTTAGCAGTTCTTTCATTTCATCCTCAATGTCTTCGGGACCCATGACACTAAAAATCTTATTCATTGAGCAACTAGTCGCGTAAAAAACTTTTATCCATTCATTCAAGGCGTGCAAAAGATACTTTCCTGAAACAATGCTTAACTTACTGTTTAAATCCGTCCACCTAGAATTAACAAATTCAGCAGCTTGTTTTGCAGCAAAACCAACTGACATGCTTTTGTCTTCCTCCATTATTTTCGTAGTAATAGAATCAATAGTCATTTCTTTATGAATGTCGACAAATGCCTCCAAGGCGTTACTAAAATCCAAATAAGATAAATTTAAATCTTTTATTACTTTGTACAGGATTTTTGGTTTTAGCAAATAGTTCTCCAGCTCCGATTTCTCCCAAATGTGCAGCTGCAAATGATTTTCTTGTGCGTGTCTTTTTGCCTCTTCAATTCTACTCTTTGAATAGAAACCTCTATTTAGAATTGCATAACACATGAATTGGCCATCGGAATTTTCATGAAACAATCTTGCAGCCCCATAAGCTTCATTTATCCTCGTTAAACCACCTAAAGGAAACGAAGGAACGGTTTCTACCGATGATATTGCTTTAGGGAGCAGAATGTTATAAAACTGCTGAAGTATATGGATATCATCCCTCTCAGCAAATATACATTTGTTTGCGTTTCCTAACTTTGTAAGGGATAGGTTATAAGAACTTCCAATATCATTAACGATATTTTGAACTTCATTTATTTCGCTGGCATAGGTCATTTGCCTACTTTTCTTATCTATAGCGATAATATTTCTCGGTGAGACATTAGAAATGATTTCAACAGAATGTGTTGCGATAACTACTTGTTTAAACATAGATTTGGCGATTTTGAGTAATTTTACTTGTAAATCCGGGTGCATATATACGTCAGGCTCATCCAAAATAATCGTCTCACTTTGCTTAGATTTGCAGATAAACCAGATGATTTGCAGCCACATTTGAATTCCGCTGCCCATCAATCCAATTTCGGCAGGGAATTTGGAATCTTCAATAAATAAACTAATATAATCGCTTGCTGCTGGTTCATAAACTAATTCTTTAACCCTAAGCCCGAGCCAAGTATCTTCTGCTAACTTCTTGAAGTCTGCAAAAATCTCATTACTTAGATACATCTCATTCCTAAAATGCCTTGAAGATAAGTACGTATCAATATCTTCGACAACAGTTAACTCTCTCAACTTCCTTTCGTTTTCCTTTATCAATCCAATTTGAGGTAAAATACTTATCGTGGGTATATCAGCATCTTGTGCTTTATATCTGGATGAAATTAGCTTGTTGTCTGGATTGTATAACACTGCATAAGCAACATCCTGGTTCACGTAAATTACAAATTTCGTTCCATTCTCAAAAGTTGCTGTTACTTTTGCTACATCATCTTTGTAATAATATACTATTCCTCTTAAGTCAATTTTCAAACGTTCAACTGGTAACTTGAAACCCTTCATACTCCTCGTTAATCCGAGTGTAAAAGGAGGTTCAATATAAGTTGAATTCTTACATTTTTTTGTGGCCATAGCTACCAGTCGTAAAGCTTCAATAAAGCTGGACTTACCGGCATTGTTTTTACCAACGATAATCACACAATCGCGCATTAGCATCTTTGTTTTCTCAAAGCACCTATAATTCTCAATTTCGATCTTTTTTAGCATAACATACCTCGATATTCAAAAATCCCAATCCTCGAAAGCAACAAAATCCCTGTAATTACTACCCCAGAACCTGTTTCAAAAAATCAATTGCATATTTCCGTTTCAGTCTGTCGTGGAATTTCTGATTATAATAACTTCGGAGACAAGAATAACAAGACGAATTATGATCCTCTCCTCCACATATACAGTTATTTACCAACTCCAACGCTTGCTTAAGCGCCTCTTCCAAAACTATTGGATCATTAAGCCTTCTCACATGTCCAGCTCCTCCTGGAGTACGATCATAAAAAATTATCGCATAATTCCCAACACCAGTGGTTGGATTTCGAAAAAACTGTAAACAACCAGCTATATCATCCTGCTCAATGTTCAAACTACTGCTGATTCCCCGCAGAATCGCATTCAAAATTGAAAGACCTTCGTCATAATCTCGAATCTCCGGAAATAAAAATTTCACCTGGAAAACGTCGGTCTCAAATCGATACCCTAAAGAATATCGTTTCAATAAACGATTACCACATTTGTACCCCGATGATTTCTTGTGCGTACTTAATATGGTAGCCGTGTGCTTTTTTTCATCCAATTCCGTATAGCCGCAATCTGCACACACATAGAAATTCGATTCATTTAGAACCGCCATCTCGTCTCCAATGCTGTATGACAACTCCATCTCAGCAAGAGCTAATCTCACTCGCTCCAAATCAATTTTGCTCTTATAACCCACATAGTAAATATCACCTTTATATGTCTTTTCGGGTTTTTTTAGACCAGGTTTCTTAATGCTATTCACATCGGTTTCAAAGCCGTATAACGGAATTATAAAGATTTTTCTGCGTGTGTTTTCTAACGCCTCACCGCATTGTTGGCACACTTTGATCACTTCGGCGCTTACATCTTCTGTATGCACCTCGATATTCAGAGTGCCACAATTGCAGTAAATATAGTCGTACATTCTCCAGCCCATTCGGGGTATCTTTCTAATATAACGGCTTGTGATCAAATCACCATTGGCAATAATCTGCGAACCAGGCGCATACTCCGATATCGCCATCGATAAATCCCTTTGCAGCTGTAAACCAGATATTCTTTGGTTTCGGCCTCCCATAATAGTGAGCTCCACAGTATCCACTGGGAAACCATATTTGGGTAAAATATTCTTTCTCGATAGAAAAGAGAGAATGTCTTCTCGTTTATATGAGTTTATACGCTCGGTCAGACCATCAGTTCTTCCATCGGTTCTATAGGCCTCGTCCTTAGCATGCTGCAGGACTTCAATCTCATATTTATACTCCGAAAGCGCTTTTGTCATTGCTCCGGGTTGATCCGCATCATCTCTAAATAATTCATCGATCCACCCAAAAGAACCGACGTCAAAAACTGCATATAAACTCTCAGGTAGGAAATTCTTAATGTCGCTTCTTAATGCCATGGGCTTTCCCAGCAAGTAGTTGTAAAACGCTACAACACCACTGTTGTTTTGAGTTTCCTCGTCCAACATAGTCATGGCATTACCGAAATAAACTGGATTCTTTCGCCAAAATGCAGATAATGCCGTGGCAAAAATATGCCGAATTGCAATTTTCTTGTTCTCCACATTGAATTTTGGTGGGGTGATCTTTCCTTTAATCATCTTCAGAGGTTCATTGAAAAAAGTAAAATCATGATTGCTCTTGTTACAGAATGTTAGCGCATATGCCGCTGAATCTTTATTACGACCGGCTCGACCAGCTCTTTGTGCGTAATTTGCCGGGGAGGGGGGCATATTTCTCATAAAAACCGTTTCTAAGTTGCCTACATCCACACCCATTTCAAAGGTGGTAGAACAGCTTAGGATATCGATATCCTTTAGTTTAAACCGCTTCTGATATTCGTACGCCATATCTCGGCTCAACTGTGCTGTATGCTCTACTACTCGCAAGGGGCGAATGTCTAGTTCCTGGTACATATTATAATAATGATTTTCTTTGAGCTCTTTTTCAATATCAAACTCATGTAGTCTTCCCATACATCGATAAGAAGGACAAACTCCATTCAGGTTAAACTGTGTTATTTTGCTACATTTCGAGCATTCGTACCATTTCACTGGCTTCATGATCTTGTATGATGAAGTGTTCACCTTGTAAGAACCATTCTCAGGAGCTAATATTTTTTTTGAAATAAGCAGGTTGCTCCATATAGCTTCTAAAAGCTTATTGACCTCTTTCTGTGGCAAGGTATTCCCTTTGCTCTGCAAAACTCGGTAAAAGTAATCTGTACGTTTATTGGTTTTATCCACAAACCTGGGTATGAATGACCGAATGTAATTTTCTCTGTCTGGAGCGCTTAAGGTGTATGAAAACTCTACCCCGTTATTAGCAAAGTAAGTTTTATCCTCCTTGTTCATGGTCACACCGTATTTTAAAGCACCATCAGCCAACAACCCAAGAAGAAGAACATTGCACAAAGTCAAAACCTCATCTTGAGTCAAGTTTATTTTAGTATTGGCCTGAAAAACCGTGTCTATTGAAAAGCCAAGCATTCCCTTACTGAACAACGATGTGGAACTAGCATAGTCGATAAATTCATGCAGTACTGCTTTATACGCTTCTTTGGTGAAAGTAGTGTTGTCAGCACTAAGAATCTTATACTTCAACATTTCCCCAGACACCAACCCAGCAAAAGCATCAAAGTTCAGGCCGTATTCGTCCACAGCATGATTTCGAATCGTTTCAATGATTATTCTCTTATAAAGAATATTCCTATAAGTCTGATCCAAATAACTGGCATAAAAAGCAGCCGCCTGACGATTATCAGAAAAAGCAATAAACTGCTTGGCTTCACTGATTTTTTGTTCCTCCACGAAAGAATCTTCAGTCTCAAAACCCGAATCGGTATCAACATGAATTGACTTTCTTATCATCTTATACGATGGCAGTTCTTGAAACAACGCGGTTCCAATAACACTGGTCACTGCCTCCTGTCCGGTAAAGAACATGCGCAAAATACCAAAGTTGTTTACATTTTCGCATGCTAAGCACTTCTTCAGTGTAGCACTGGGATCTTTCAAGGTAACCTTAACTACTTTCACCATTGACTTATTACCATGCTCACAACTAACTTGGTTCAAGAGTCCCGCTTTGCGTACAAAACCACACCTTGCACAAATCTCATACTGCTGAGCGTCTATGTTTTCTTCTTCTAGTAGATGATCATCATCGGTATCGTTGATTTCACCCTGGAGCAGGAATACTGACTTCAAGTCATCTTCCGACTGAAACGACGATTGTACGAGGATGTCGTTCTTCACCGTGCCAATTAGGTAAATAGCGTGGCATACATTGCAGGTAGCCACCTCAAAGACATGAAAGTCAATACCCTTATCATCGTAATGCGTTTCTTTACGATTCAGGAATAACTTTTTATTAGGAGGAAGAGTAATAAAGACACTCTCGGTCGCTCGCAAAAACATGTGATAACGGGCATCAATCAGACGGATGTCGTTTTTTTCTGCTTTACTTGCAACTTTGACAAATGACTCTAACTCTTTTGTACTCCAGTTTAGTTCACTTGCTAGAACTGCGATGGTTTTAGGATTGACCAATGCCTCTCTAAAAAGGGAGTAATTCTCGTCGTGTAGAACAAAGTCAAATAGCTGAGTATTTATGTCGGTTCCTTTTCGCACATTAAAGTACGATTGACAAAATGCAACTAGTTCTTCCTTTGACGCTTCATTCTCCAAAAGTTCTGCCAACTTTACATAAAACTTTAGGGAAACGTTCTTTGTTTTGTAAGTTCTCTCCAGTTTAATGCGCGATGCACGGATTATGTCATTAACCCCAAACTCAGCATTACATAGTAACTTACCAAATTCCGCTACTTCCTGGTTGCCATCTTCGTCTCCCAAAGTTGCACTGGTTAAAATGTATTGCAGTTTCCAGTTGTTCAATCTGGCTTTTAAACGGCGCAGTAGCATAGCAACTTCTATGCCAGAGCTTCCGCTGTATACGTGTGCTTCGTCCAGAACAACAAACTTCCATTTCTCCAAAAACTCATTGCCAAAGAATGTACTATCTCCCGGCCGTAGCATCAGATACTCCAGCATTGCATAATTTGTAATTAAGACTTGGGGCGGGGTCTTCTTCATTTGCTCACGCGAAATGAGCTCATTGGGTTTTGGAATCTGGTCTTCATTAAGCTTGCGATACTCGCTTAGAGCATCCTCGTAACTTTCTTTTGTTTGACCGGTATAACTGCCATAGGTAATCTCAGGTAAATCTGATAATATGTTACGTAAGCGCTCCATTTGATCATTGGCTAGCGCATTCATGGGGTAAATCAGCAAAGCCCGAACACCTGGTCCCAACCTATTCAATCTTTTCTGCTTCAGTAGCTCATTCAATATGGGAATGAGAAAGCTTTCGGTTTTACCAGAACCAGTTCCAGTTGAAACAATGGTGTTTCTGCCACTTAATATATTCAAGATGGCTTGCTCTTGGTGTAAATATAATGGACGAAACGTTGGTAACTGGATCTTCTTTAACTCCTGTTCCAGTACACCTGCAGCAATAAGATCGGCTATAGTCCTTGTCTTTTCAAATGCATCCGTAATATTTAAATACGGGCCAGAAGCAAATGTTTGTTGGTTTTTTAACTGTAATACAAACTGTCGGTTGTAATCATCGTCATCCAAAGCAAATATCGTCTGCAAATATCTAAGGTATTTCGTAAAGATTGTTTTAGAAGCATCTACCGGTGAAAAGGCCATCACGTTCAGCAACCTTCCTATTTGAAATCATAATGGTATATTAAATCTTTAACTTCATCTCGCATGTGTCCATTTAGTTTTTCAATATGGTAAAGACCTTTAATACCCTTATACTCAACAAAGACTTTCAAATCACGTAGTGTCTTTATGCCGCTTTTCTTTAAGCAATTATAGGTCATTGACCTGAACCCACATTCCTCAATACGGGTATCCAGAATGTCTTTCACAATTTCTGGCTGTTTTGGCTGCTCTGACTCTTCTATGTTCTTCGATATCTTCATTTGATCAAATTCTGATTGTATTGTTTGCTCCGCTTCAACTATTGCTGGAACCTGCTTCAATTGACTATAAGCAATCGGTAATACCTCTGCATTGGTAGCAGCACCCGGATTATTGAGGAAGGTGTATCCCAAGTAGTTTAGTGTCTCGAGGAGTTCCTGAATATCTTTCTTGCCAATATTTCTTAATCTGAAAAGGTTGTTGTAACCTAATCTGCATAAGTCTTGAAGAGTTGAAATCCCATTTTTCTCCAGAACCGATTTCCAACGCTTACTTATGTTAAGTTCCATTACATCAATTTTGGGAACCTCCACACATTTGTCTTTTTGCCCTAGAAAGGTTCTATAAGAATTCGGGTCATTATTATACTCCGCATCATCCAGATCGCGATCAACGCACACATAGGTTGAAGGTAAAAACTCTATCGCGTAACTGTAGTCTTCTGGAAACAGGACATGCTTGTATCTACGATACGCTTGTGGCTTCGTCAGTAAGAAATTTTCTTTCTTAACGAAGATTCTTTTTGTATCATCATATAAGAATTCCCGATCTTCACCATCATTATCATAGGTCAGATGCATAAAGCGTAAGTTTTCCAAGTTCGAAAATTCCACTTTCACTATAAATGTGGCTCTGAGCTCTCTCTTTTCATTCAATACGACCATTTTCCCAAGATAAATATTCCTGTTGCTTTCATCTTCAAGGTGAATGCTCTCGATAATGTAACGATAATCAAGAGACAATGTTGCATTCTTCAGGAGGTTATTTCTTATTCCTGTTACTGCTAAACACTTCCCGTTGAGATTGAAAGGGTTCAGCAAACTAAGCGTTTGTCTGCCAATTTCAGTAAAACTGTCGTCGCCAAAACCCGAATCGTCTGTTTCGACTTCAAAAACAATGGCCAGGTAGTTCCCGCTTCTTAACTCAGTTTGGTATGTAAACTTGCTATCTTCAAGCATTACTTTCTCAAGAAGCAGTTCATTTTCGTAAAAGATGTCTACTGCATATTCTGCTCCGCCATGGATGTTGAATTTACCAATAATGGTGTTAGTCTCTATATCACATGTCAGAACTGCATGGTGAAGAATGCTCTTAGTTATCACTCCAAGGAACTTTATGGGTTCTGCATAGTCGGGAAATTGCAAGAAAATCTGTCTCCTTGTCAGACTATCGCCAAACCAAGAGCGTAGTTTATTTAAATCACACTCAAATATATCCTTACTTTTATTTTTAAAGAAAACCTGATCTTGCATGAGCGTTTCAAAACTGGGATCATAGTCATCCAGGAAAAATGTCAGTTTGTCGGTATGATACTTTATGGATATCGTAGGGTCAAAGTTTGCATGCCACACATCTTGTAACTGATGCGTCTGCCATTCGTCATTGGCATACTTAAACTGTAATACAGGCAGCGAAAAAGCCAGTACATACTCAAAGTACCGCAAGTGCAAATAAGACTGTCCAGGGGTAATATCAAAATTAAAGCAGTTGCGCTCTTGATCAAATGTCACATTTGATAAGTTCTGTTCAATCATAACCCTATGCGCTTGCGATATGCAAAGTGTTCCCCGTGACTTGAAAATATAAGGTGCTTCTTCAAAGTTAAAGTCCAGGTTTTGAAGAAGCAGAAAATTAAAATGACGAGCGGATAGATTTGGAAAATGAACAGCTATGTCATAATGTCCCTCCGTTGTACAACCAAAATCACCCAGCCGAATCATAATACCTACATTGCTGGTTCGATCGTACGTAGGCAGCAGAGTCACTGCTGTATCATCGTCCGATTTGGGTTCCAAGCGATGAACTTCACCGTTTAATATTAATGCGGTCCCAGATAGTAGTCTCTTCTCAAGGGTTATATAAAGTGTAGGTGGTTTGCTATAAACAGGAAATAGTGAACCACTACAGTCCTCATATACATCTGAGACTAGACCGCGCTCCAGGAAACCTTCTTTGTGCTTCATTCCTACCAGAATCGGTTTCTGGTCCGGTAAGTGAATCAAGTCACCCGGCATAAGGTTGTAAACAACAAAGAGTAAATTTCCGAACTCCTCTTGACTCTCTATAGCATCTGATGTTGGAATAAAATTATTTCTGGTCACAGAGTAATGCAATCCCTGATTCAATGACTTTGCATTTACAAAATCCCCATCTTCATCAAAAAAGCGTATTTCCTCGGCAGCAATACTAAACGTTCTTATGGGTATATTATCTACCAATAGTTCTGCTGTGATCTTGGAGAACACATGTTCGTCTTTCAATGCGGTTTCTTCTTCATCAGTCTTGTAACCCGTAACGCCTTCCTGCGAAGGATTGACTTGTATTTCAAGACTATTTAGGCAGCACTGGATTTTCCAGGCAACAGAACTCATCTCCTGGAAACGTATTAGCTGTGAAGGAAGCACCAAACTGAATTTCTTGTCTCTCAAATTCAAATACAGATAAGGAGAAGAAAAGCTCTTTTTGCCTCTATTGATTGAAGATCCGGTTAAACGTCTTCTCTCCAGCAGAAAAGTTTCGTTGCTATTCTTCCATTGAATCAGTTTGGAAGTTAGACGATTGGTAGAGTTTTTAGGTAAAGGATCCCCCCAAAAGGCTTTATCGATAAGCTTCAAATACCATCGAATCCGAGGTTTACATCCCTTTCTGTTCATCAGAATTGCATTTGCAGTCTGCGCCTTTAAAAAATAGGTTCTGCCGGTATTGTCTCTACGTGACATTATCTCTATAAGTTCATTCATCGTATTTCGATTCAAGTTTAAAAGGTTGCGTTCGAGGTCTATTCTATAGAAAGCAAACAAGAAATCGAAAAATTCAAAGGCATAATTGTCAGCGACAAATCCATGCATTAGAATGCTGTTTACTCGTTGTCGTTTACCTAGGTGAAGTTTGCCACCTTTATTCACGGTCTCATAAAAGGTATTTCCAAAGAAATGCTGTTCATCTTGAGCTAGGGTGGAATTACTGAGATTAAGCAAGGAAGCAACATGACCCCAATAATCTCCGTTGTAATACCGGATTCCAATTTGAACTAAAGCAATACTTAGCAATGGGTCCTGGTGAGGATTAGACTTAGAATTTTTGTACAACGCATACTTCACTCTAAGGTAATCTATCAAGATATCAAATTCTGCATCACAGATAGAAATATCACCAAGAAAAGTTCTGCGCGAAAATTCGCGCAGAACTTTCTTGGTGATACTACCAAATGTATTATGTGTTTTCACAACAGCACCTCCGAACTTTACGAAATGAATCGATAGAGACTCGAGCACTTTTCTACACAAAATATTAATAAAACATTAATTCTATTTTATACTACTAGAAGAAATAATGCAACCTTTCTTTCAAAACTAATTAATTTTTTTACAATTAAATAAACCATTTAAAGATTAGTCTCTGTCCCGTTACACCGCTCAACCCGTCACCAACTATGCACAACCAATGCGATCAGCATGCTCATTAAACGACGGTAGTACGCTCAACCTCATACGTAGCGAAACCGCTCTTCGTTAGCACGGTAAACGCACTAACTGTGCTAGGCAAACCCATAGAACCGTCCCCACCTATAACCTAAAACACCCCAGCGCGAAAAGCTTCCTGCAGGGCGACTTAGACCGCAGGTCTTCAGAGCCCGGAAGGATCTTTTCGTGCCTACCCGAAAGGATTTTTGAGCGAAAAATGTGCGTTCCTTTGAAACCGAAAACCAGTACTTAGGACAAAATTCCCGTCCTCCCCCTCCCCCTCCTCCCCCGCTTCCCCTCAAATCCCTACCGTCTCCATTCACCCCCGCGCCAAACCACCATATGACAAAATCATCCCTATCGTTTACACTCACCTTGTCATCGGGCCCGGTGTCAAACACAAACTGAAAGGAA
>CAYRNW010000034.1:0-22530 GCA_964425745.1 uncultured Eubacteriales bacterium
ATTCATAGAAGCCATTTTTAGGGCGATTAAATTTATGTCGGTATAAAGTATCCGTGCGATTTGTTCAATATCGTAACCTTCATGTGCATAAGAAAAAATAGCATCATCCGGTAGAAGAATCTCAGATGCGAATAGATTAGCTTCATATTCAGGACGGCTTTTCATATCATACAGCATGAATTCCTGCAAGCACACCCTCCTGGCCAAATCCCTATGTAATAAGTCGTGCCCTAATTCATGAGCACAGACCAACTTTTTTATGTAGTCATCAAGTTTTTCATTGATGACTGCAAAACGGTTCCGTTTAAGGTATTTGTACATTCCTTTGAGATGACCTAAATCAGCAAAAAAAACTTCAACTCCAATAGCTTTACATAGTTCAAAAGGATCTCTCGTATCATACCGCTTGATTAACCCGGAAGCAACCGATTGAATATAGTCTTTGTTCGGCATACGTGATTCACCCCCTTAGTATCCCCATTATACCAAATAATGTGTACTATAAAACGGACAGCAACCTATTCGTCAGACTCTTTTCGGTACTTCTTAGGGGTATATTTCTTATTATTGTCCTTAGCCTTCCAGTACATCTCAGTGATAGCTCTAAAAACTTTGTCTTTATCAGCTTCATTCAATTCCCCACCAGCGAAAAGGCCGCCTAACTCATCAACTAATTTTTGAGCATCATTTTTGCCACGAGTGCCATATTTTTCAGATGCTTCTTGGATGAAATTATCTTCTTCTTTCATCAGTTGTTCTATCGAAGTATTTAATGCCTTGCAGAGCTTATTCAAAATCGCAACATCTTTGGGGTATCTTTGGTTGCTCTCATAATTTTGAATAGATCGTAAGGAAAGCCCTGCTTTATTCGCTAATTCTTGTTGGCTCATACCTGCCAAACTTCTCAGTTCCTTAATTCGATCACCAAATAACATGATATTGGCTCCTTCCTAATTAAAGCATTTTTATATGCTTGACATGCAACATCGTACATAATAATTTTATTGACAAGCGAAAGTATGTTCGTGTATAATTTGAATATACGATATGCAACTTCGTTCGTAATATATATTACACTTGATTGAAACAAATGTCAATATGAAGATTCAGAAAGGAAAGATGTCATGCGCAAAGAGAGCAAAGTTATGAAACACTGTACCTTTATGTATAAGGGATTAAACATAGACCGCACAGCGGTTCTGCACAAAACAAAACTACTTCTTAAAATATATCGTCCGGTCGTATGGTCAACATCAAATAGAGCCTATCAAATATGTGAAAGTGCCGAATGTTATTGTGGTAAAAATTTAGAGAGTGCATTAGAGTACCTGGCTAATTTTGCGCCTGAAACTGAACAAGATAGGTTTTCAGAAGATGTAAAATCCTTATTTGAAACACAATGGCTCATTTCATTGATTGATTCTACAATGAATAAAATTTATGAATATCCAGATAATGGGATGATGTATCATGAAATATTAAGTAAGCAATATTTGACGGTTTCCAAATACTCAGAGCAGGAAATGCTTGAATTATTAAATATGGAGCGTAGTACATATTACGATAAAAAACGGGAAGCAATTGATTTATTTGCTATTTGTCTTTGGGGCTATACTATTCCATCAATGAGGGGAATTTTTGCTGCAATCGAAGGAGGAAGTGAGATACCGAGCTTTTTTCGATGTTTGGACAACCCCGACTTAATCCCGACCAACTCCCGACAAAGTCCCGATTAAATCCCTACTGCTTTCCGACTTCCAACATGTTACACTGTTTATGCTGGTGAGTTATGGCATGAATTATATCGAAATAGAAGTATACAGCCTCAATATCCAATTGGATTTTGGGGCTTTTTTTATACCCTTTTTCATCAGTAAATATGGCGGCGATTGAGGCCGGAGGTGATTAAGTTCATTTCCGGTCTTTTTTCATGCCCGGAAACAGGAGAAGGTTGTATGCAAATGTGGGGAACTTACAGGTCTCGTTTTCATATTAAGCATGAACATTCCTTAAAACAAAACGACGTGTTTTTAGACGTTTTTGTATTAAAGGCATACTTCAGGAATTTTGGAGGTGCCTTTATGAAGACCTACATCTGTAACAAAAGGCGTTGGGAAACTTATATCGCCCGTTATCCATGACTTTCAAATTTCGCTTGAACATTCATCAAAACGAAATTTGGAGGTTAAGAAAATGGATAAGAAAAAGAAGTTTTTTATACGCATTGATAATCACGTAGAGCAGGTAACAGAAGAAGTCTACAGAGAGTATTTCAAAATGCTCCGAAGAGAGCGCTATTTAGAAGAACGGGATTTGGCACATGGCAGGTTCTTGTATTCACAGCTTGATAATGTCTATGAGGATGTTCTGGGAGAAGAAATGCTCGTTGATAGCTTTACAGAGGATCTTTGCGATTCTATTGTTACCAAAATCATGATTGAGAAATTAAAGATGTGTTTATCCCTTTTGTCTGATGATGAACTGAATTTAATCATCCAGTTATTTTATGAAGAAAAAAGTCAGCGCCAGTTATCTGAAGAAAGTGGCATACCAGTGATGACCATAAGTGACCGAAAGAACAGAATCCTAAAGAAACTAAAAAAATATATGGAAAATAAAAAATAATTCCGTACACCCCCCTTACTTTTCCGGCTTAGAAGTGAGGGGGTAATTTTTTTACTCTCCTTATGCTCCTTGAAAACTGAACATACGGTATATCAGGAAAACCACCTTTGCGCCAGAAATGGCAAGCAACGAAAGCGGAGCGCCATGACCACTTGATGCGAGCGAATATCTCCGGCTTGAAATAGCCAGTGGAATGGCTAATTGCGATGACCAGCAAAGGGATTAATAATGATACTTCTGCCTTGAACGCCTCACCGCATTGGGCAGCCCGCAATGAATGACGGGATAACGCTCATTTGGTTTGAGAACTTATAGCCATGTCAGCTTATATGATGTTTTCCAAAGACAACCTGATATATCCCCTCAGTTGTATCAGGGGCGTTGAGAACAAATATGATACACACCAATTCTACTGTTCAAACGAATTGCTTGACAGCAGAAACTATGCGGTGGCCTGTACGAAAGCTGATTATTCAAAATCGCTCTAAAATTAGTACAGGCCACCGTATCATTGTGCTGTCAAGTATCCCACATATACGAAGGAGAGGAAAATTATGTTTGAGATAAAAACGACAGACGAATCGATAATGCAACAATATCTCAAAAAGCATGGAAACAGAAACGAATTTCGTTATCTTTTTACATTTGATAAAAACTACATTTTCATGGTGAAAGAAAATAGAAGCATAAATACCTACTATGTAATTTGCTTGATGAGAAATTGTATGATCGCTATTGCTAAAAGCAAGCTAGTTTATTCTGATGATATAAAAAAGAAGCTAATAGAGAAGTTTATTGCTACACCTGATTATCAAGCCACACTTCCTGAAAACCCAAATACCATGATTGAATTTATTTTCATAAAACTGATGGCAGAAAGCGGGTTTACAATCAGGGGAAATCAAATTGAACTATCTAAAATGATGTATGAAGGAATTAAGCAGAACCACATTGCTATTTGCGAAGCAGAGGTTGGAACGGGAAAAACCTATGCTTACATAGTTGCTTGTGTTGTTTATGCTCTTTATGAAAGACAAAAGCGTATCAAATCAGGTACACTTACATATTTGGACAATGAATACTGCTCTGTTCCTTGTGTCATATCAACATCCAGTATTGATTTACAAAATGCCATTGTCCGTAGTTATGTCCCAAGATTATCTGATATATTACTGAAGAATAAAGTGATTGATCGTCCTTTAAATGCAGTTTTAAGAAAGGGGAAAGAACATTACTTTTGTCAGATGCGATACGACCGGTTAACGAGTTATTTAAAGAGTAGTCAAAAAGCTGTGGACAGAGAACTGCTTTATAAATTGTCCGCATTTAAGATACCGGATTACGGAATTGATTTAGATGAATATAAAGGCTTGAAGAACCATATAGTTCAAAAAATCAATGTGCCCAAAGCCTGTGAGATTTCATGTCCCTACTATAAGGAATGCCAATATATCAAGTATATGGATTATGCAAGATCATCAATTCATGACTTTCAGGTATGCAACCATAATTATTACTTGGCAGATACAATGAAACGTTCCAAAGGGAAGCATACTCTTATTCCGGAACACTCTGTAGAAATTATTGATGAGGCACATAAATTGCCGGATGCGGCTATGCAAATATTTGGGAAAAAATTTTCAAGTGAAGACATAACAGTCATGATTAATGTACTGAAAAGTAATCTGAAAGGTAATAAGGCATATTTACAGATAGCAAAGATGAAGTTGGACAGTTTATCTGTTCTGAGGACGAGATTTTTTAAGAGCCTAGTTTCAAAAATTAACCTGGATGCTGTAGATGATGAAACATCACAAATTGGTATATTCATAGGGCACTTTGAAAAAATGCTACTCCTAGACATGTTTAAACTCATTGAAAATCTTAAGGAATACTGTGCAGTGGATATTTCGAAGAGCAGGTCATTGGAGATTATGTTTTCAGAATCAGTAGAACAGGTTAAAACCTTTTACCAGACTGATAATATCATTTATTGGCTCGAAAACCCTATGAGCGAAGAATTGGTTTCTGTCTGCTGTATTCCAACAGATTTAGAGAATCAATTGCACAAATTGTTATGGAAAAATGGAATCCCAAAGGTTTTGACTTCCGGAACATTATCAGATGATAGAGGCTTTACCTACTTCAAAAGCAATGCGGGAATAGATATGGTCAATAAAAATTGTATCAGTGAGATGAGCTGTCGTTCTCCATTTGACTATAAAAATAATGCATTACTTTATGTCAGTGAAAACGTACCATTTCCTGATAAACAAAGCAACGAGTATATTGAGGCTTTAGCGGATGAAATTATTAGGATTGTGGATGCAGCCTACGGGCATACAGTTATTTTGTTTACTTCCTACTCTTTACTATCAAGAGTATATGAATTGGCGAGACACAGAATCAGATATCCGATCCTAAAAATGGATAAAAGTGAGAAGAACATCGTAGAAGCTTTTAAAAACAGCGGAAACGGTGTTCTTTTTGCTACAGGTTCATTTTGGGAAGGTGTTGATTGTCCCGGAGATATTTTGTCTTCACTTATAATCGTCAATTTGCCATTCCCAACACCTACACCGATCTTGGAACATAGGAAGAAACAGTATACACAGCTGAAAGAGTTTATTGAATTTATTATTTTTCCTGAAATGCTCATTAAGTTGAAGCAAGGCATGGGGCGATTGATTCGATGCGAAACTGATACAGGACTTATCGCCATTTTAGATTTCAGGATCAGTAAAAAAGGGAAGTACCGCAAGAGAGTGCTTGATGCCCTTACAGACTATAGGGTGGCAGATTCTCTTGATGAGGTAAAAGCATTTTTTCGTAGAGTCAAGAGAAAAGAATATTTTTATCAAGATTAAGTGAGCGGTTATGAGAATAGCTGCTCACTTTTTTGAAAGGAGCGGTTTCATGAACACAGCCATGACCATAGCGGACATGAAAAATATAGACATACGTACAGTTAATCCATCCACCTTAGTAGATATTAAAACAGTTAAAGTCAATACAGATTTACCGGTGGAAGAACGAAAGAAAGATTTTATCAAACAAGTGAAAAATCCCTACTGCTTCAGATGTGGCAAGATTGTGGTTAAGATGAGTTTCGCTGATACAACAGCTACATTGGAAGACAGGTTAGAGAATTACTTTAGAAGCTTATAGAACAGTAGAAAGCAAAACTTTACAAATTGGCGCTTCGGAAATCTGGACGCGCAGTTAATTTTATGCTAAGCTTTTGTTGGACTATAATCAGTGAAGCCTAATGTGTTTAAAGTTTTGCTAATACTTTAAACAAACAGGAGGCTTTACTCATGGAATTTTTAAAAGATAACAAAACCTATAATGCTGCCATTTATGTAAGACTTTCAAGAGATGATGGAGATAAAGAAGAAAGTGACAGCATTTCAAACCAAAAGGAACTTATTCGTGAATATTTAAGATCAAAGTCAGATATCCAAATTGCATCTGTGCATGTAGATGATGGATATAGTGGCGTTGACTTTAATCGCCCCGCCTTTTTAGAAATGATGGAAGAGATTAAGGCAGGGAAAATAAACTGTGTTGTCGTAAAAGACCTTTCACGTTTTGGCAGAAACTATATTGAGTCAGGGAAATATATTCAAAAGATATTTCCTTTTCTTGGTGTGCGTTTCATTGCGATCAATGATAATTATGATAGTGCGGAAGGTTCAAATATTACCGACAATATCATGATTCCATTTAAAAATCTAATTAACGACTCATATTGTAGAGATTCCTCAATTAAAATAAGGAGCCAACTTGAAATCAAACGAAAGAAGGGTGATTTCATTGGCTCTTTTGCTGCTTATGGCTATAAGAAAGCTGAGAATGATAAGAATAAGCTGGAAATAGATGAATATGCAGCTCAAGTTGTCCGTGATATCTTCAAGTGGAAACTTGAAGGGATGAGCCAGCAGGGGATAGCCAACCGATTAAATGAAATGGGCATTTTGTCTCCAATGGAATACAAACGCTCATTGGGAGAAAGGTATAAAACGACCTTTAAAGTAAAGCAGCAGGCTCTCTGGTCCGCCGTTGCAGTCAGACGCATCTTAATAAATGAATTGTATATCGGTGTATTGGAGCAGGGCAAAAGAACCACTCCAAATTATAAAATAAAAACGAGAGTTGAACGTCCTAAAGAAGAGTGGGTGCGAGTGGAAAATGCACATGAGCCAATAATATCAAAAGAGCTGTTTACCACAATAAATGGTTTATTGCTTCATGATACTCGAATTGCCCCTACTGAGGAAACTGTATATCTTTTTTCAGGCATTATTGCCTGTGGAGATTGTAAAGAAAACATGATTCGCAAGACGGTTCCCTCTAATGGGAAAAAATATTATTACTATACTTGCTCAACCAATCGAAATGATAAAAACAGTTGTACCACCCATAACATCAGTGAAAAGATATTTGAAGAAGCTGTTCTGGCGGCTTTAAATGTCCATATACGAAGTATTCTTGATATTGAACGTATTCTTACTTATATCGATACATTGCCTTACAAGCAAGAAGAAATTTTGAAATTAGATGCGCAAATTGTCAGGGCACAAGAGGAAATAGAAAAAATTCAAAAGTATAAGTTGACATCATACGAACACTTTGTAGATAAAGTAATCACCAAAGAAGAATATCGAAACCATGTCAGCAGATATAATGCTAAAATTCAGAAGGCAGAAAGGCTTATATTAAAGCGAAAACAAGAGATTGAAAATATTATAAGCAATAAGACGCCAACTAACTTATGGATTGAACATTTTAAGCAATACCAAAACATTGAGCAGCTTACCCGAAAAGTAGTTGTGTCATTGGTGGAGAAAATATATGTATATGAGAATGGGAAAATCGATATTCATTTTAAACATCAAGCGGAATACGAAAGTACTATTCGTTTCATAGAAAGTGCCAGTAAATCGGATTTCTTTGATGCGAGTGTTGCGTTTAAGGAGGCGATTTAATCATGGCAAGAAAAAGTAGAAGACAGTCTGTGATCGCCCAAAAAGAAACGGAAACACAAGAGAAGGTGTTTAAAACAGGACTGTACGTTCGCCTTTCTATTGAGGATGTGCGTGACAGAAAAGACAGTGATTCTATTGAAAATCAGGCATATTTATTGAAACAATTCGTTGAGGAAAGACCATTTTTGCAGATTTACTCAATATATACGGACAACGGAGAAAAAGGAACGAATTTTGACCGTCCTGAATTTAACAGACTGATGGACGATGTTAAAGCAGGCAAAGTGAATTGTATTGTAGTAAAAGATCTCTCGCGCTTTGGCAGAGATTATCTTGAAACTGGAAACTATCTTGAAAAGATTTTTCCGTTTCTTGGGGTCCGTTTTATATCTATCAATGATAATTATGACAGCTTTAACCCTGAAAACAGTAATGAAGACTTAATTATTTCTTTGAAAAATCTTTTGAATGATGTTTATACAAAGGATATATCTAAGAAGATCATATCTACCTTCAGAGAAAGACAGTCGAAGGGTGAATTTTTAGGTGCACATGTGCCCTATGGATACAGCAGACCGGGTGATGGCACTTATAAACTTGTAGTTGACGAAGAATCTGCTTCGGTCATCCGACAAATCTACCAGTGGAAAGTAGAAGGGCTTAGTGATACTGTAATAGCTCGTCGTTTAAATGATATGGGAATACCTTCTCCAAGCAAGTACAAGTATTTGAAGGGCGAGTGGAAAAATGCTCGTTATAACAACAATATTTGGCAGCGTCAGACAATTAAAGCTCTTACAGAGAATGAAGTGTATTTAGGACACAAGATATATGGCAAAATTCAGGCATCCCTTTATGAAGGCAAGCGAAAATCAAGAGTGCCAAGGGATGAGTGGACAATTATTGAAAACGACCATGATCCGATTATTGATCAAGAAACTTTTGATATTGTCCATAATAAAAGAATAGAAATATATGAAGAGTTTAGTGCAAGGATTGAACAAAACAAGCACTTAAAAAATAAAGAAAATATTTTTAAAGATATTGCAATTTGCGGAGATTGCAAATGTAAACTTGTTCGCAGGAGAAGGATTAAAAATGATGAGCTTCATTATTATTTTTCATGCACTACTTACGAAACAAATAGTGGCTATAAATGCACGAGAAAGCATATAGTAGAAGCTGATATGATTGAAGCAGTATATGCTGCTATTCGCAATCAAATAGATGTGGTTGCATCGGTGGATGATATTCTGGAAAAAGTAAATTCCGATGCAAGATATCAGAATAGGAAAGACAACTTGGCTAATGAAATCAGAAAGGTTAAAGCACAAATTGAAAGGCTGACTTCCTTGAGAAGTTCTCTTTATGATGATTATATTGAACAACTGCTTACTGAACAGGAGTATCTATATGCAAAAGCAAAGTATGAGAAAGAAGAAGACGCATTAAAAGACAGACTAAATGAACTGCTGTTACAGCAGAAGAAGTATGGTCAGACATATTCCTATGAAAATCGGTGGTTATCTTCTTTTAGAGCATTCCGAGATGAAAAAGAACTAACCAAAGAAATGGTTTCAGCCCTCATAGAAACTGTGGAACTGTATGCCGATAGGAGTATTCAGGTCAATTTCAAGTTTAGAGACGAGTATGAGGAATTACTTAATTATCTTAATACTATAGAAGAAGAGGTGAAGCCTGATGAACAAGAACGTCTCAGTAGCTATGTACATTAGGCTTTCCAATGAGGATACGGACATTTCAAAAAATGATGCAAAAATTGAAAGTAACAGTGTTAGTAATCAGCGTGACTTGTTGATGGATTTTATAAGTCGCCATCCTGATTTAGCAGATTCCAACATCTTGGAGTTTTGCGATGACGGCTACAGCGGTACTAATTTTGAGCGACCGGCAGTACAACAGTTGTTGACCAAAGTAAAGCGGGGAGAAATCAACTGTATAGTGGTAAAAGATTTTTCACGATTTGGCAGAAACTACTTGGAGTTAGGGGATTATCTGGAGCAAGTCTTTCCATTTTTAGGAGTTCGATTTATATCTGTAAATGACGGATATGACAGTGCAAAAGATAATTGTATAACAGCAGGCCTTGATATTGGGTTGAAGAATCTTATCTACGACCTTTACAGTAAAGATCTATCAAAGAAAGTAAAGACAGCTAAAACTGCCAAAATGAAAAAGGGCGAGTATATTGGATCTTTCGCACCATTTGGGTATCTCAAAGCGAAGGATAAGAAAAATTCAATTGTTGTTGATGAGGAAGCTGCAGTTGTTGTTAAGCGAATTTTTCAATTGGCAGCCGAAGGGAACAATACAAGTGCTATCGCTAAAATACTCAATGCAGATGGAGTACCTTCACCTGCAAGGCATTACCAAAAAAATTATAATAACAAAAAGTGGAGAAAAGCCAAAGGTGATTTGGTTTGGCAAACTATGGCCGTCTTAAAAATCCTTAAAGATGAAACCTACACAGGAAAGACAATCAACCATAAGAGGGAAAAGCCTGACGTAAACGGTATGAGTACGGTAGCTGTTCCGAGAGAACAATGGATAGTAGTTCCAGATACGCATGAGGCTATTGTAAGCGAAGAATTGTATTTGGAAGCTCAGAAGGCGATTCGTAAGATATCCAAGCGTAAAGAGTACAAGGTTGATAAAACAAGAGTTCTTTACGGTAAAGTAAAATGCGGTATTTGTAAGAAGAACCTCCAGCGCTCACATACAAAGGTACCTTATTATATTTGCAAGAGCAACTATTTTGATGAAAACAGCCTTTGCTATCATGGAAGAACAGAGGAGCCAATGATTCTGGAAGTGTTATTGGAAGCAATACGGCAACAGGCTCAAATAGCCAATAAAGCGGAAAAGCTTGTACTTAAGGAAAAAGAAAAATCAGAAAGTGAAGTGGCTGATTTATTACAATCCGTAAGAAAAGCTCAGCAATATCTTGAAAGGTTAAATGCTTTGAGAATTGAGGAGTACGAGAAATATTTAGATGAGAAGATCAGCAAAGATGACTATCTCCGGCATAGAGAAAAATACAATCAAGAGATAGAAAAAACAACTTTGAAGATCAGTAAACTGGAAGCTGATTATGAACTTCAAAAATTGAAAAACAAGGAGTCGGAAAACCAATTTGTTGAACACTTTAAATGTAAACATGAAATCAAAGAACTAAGCAGAGATTTAGTGAATGAACTTGTTGACTCAATATACGTGTTCGGTGAAAATCAGATTGAGATTGTTTGGAACTTTGCTGATGATTATGAAAAAATAATGGAGATGTTATAATGTGTATTAAAATGAAGAAAGTATGGATATACAGCAGAATTGCTAATGCTGAAAATTTGGATGATGCTTATTTGACTGGACAAGAAAAAGCATTAAAGGAATTGGCTGAGCAACATTGTTTTAATGTAGTTGGATATTCCCGAGATATTAGCAGTGGGCTGAATCTCAACAGAAAAGGACTCAAGGAAATTGAGAATGCCATATCTGTAAATACGATTGATGCTGTTCTTGTAAAAGATATGAGCAGGATTGGCAGAAATACTTTTGAAGTTCTTTCTCTTTTAAGAGATTGGAAGGAACAAGGTTTTGAATTGCTTACGGCAGGTGAATTATAGAAATATCTATAATTCAAAGCAATAGATGGATGATTCTAAGTAATGTTGAGCCGAGTGGTTTCGTTGAAGAAATCGCTCGGCTCTATTCTTTTATATGTAAAATTTGAAAATTTTTTAGTTTTTACTTGACACACGCTGATGAATGCCATAGAGGTAGTGCAAAAGAGGAGTCGCAGTGGAGGAAAATCTTAGACTATTTCACGGAAGCCATACACCTTGGCATGACTGCAACACCCAAAGAGACAAAAGAAATCAGCAACATAACCTATTTCGGTGAAGCGGTATACACCTATAGCCTAAAGCAAGGTATTGACGATGGCTTCTTAGCTC
The DNA here is from genome assembly GCA_964425745.1 of uncultured Eubacteriales bacterium. Classification (GTDB taxonomy): domain Bacteria; phylum Bacillota; class JAAYKD01; order JAAYKD01; family JAAYKD01; genus CALCNS01. Next base: position 11,588 of record CAYRNW010000034.1, read on the forward strand.
CGTATAAAGTGGTACGAATTGGTTTAGACAAAGATCTGGAAGGGTGGCGCCCATATAAAGGGCAGGTCGATGAAAATGGCAATTTGATTGAAGACCGTGAATACAGTTCTACAGACTATGACCGTAACTTAATCATCGATGAGCGCACTCAAGCGGTTGCGAACCGTGTGACCAAATGGTTAGTAGCCAATGGCAGATTCAGTAAAACTATTATTTTCTGTGTCGATATTGATCACGCTGAACGCATGCGACAAGCCTTAATCAACGAAAACAAAGATTTAGTTGCTGAGAACCCCAAGTATATTATGCGCATTACCGGAGATAACCCGGAAGGGAAAGCACAACTAGATTATTTTATCGATGCTCATGAATCACATCCAGCCATTGTTACCACTTCGAAGCTCATGACAACAGGGGTCGATGTGAAAACATGTCGATTAATTGTTCTCGATAACAATATCAACTCTATGACTGAGTTTAAACAAATCATTGGTCGAGGAACTAGGCTTTACCCGGAAATGGGAAAACTTTACTTTACTATTATGGATTTCAGGAATGCCTGTCGCCTTTTTGCTGACCCGGAGTTTGACGGCGATCCAGTTGTAATCATTGATGGTGGAGACGGAGGAGATGACTGGAATCCAATAGACGAAGGAACCCCGGGTGGGGAAGATTACCCTGTGGACAATCCACCCGGTTTTGAACCACCGATTATCGCCGAAAAAGTCCCAAAATATCATGTGCGAGGAGTATCGGTAACAATAATCAATGAACGAGTTCAGTATTACGACGTAAATGGTAAGTTGATCACAGAAAGCATCAAGGATTATAGCAAACGCAATATTTTAGATGAGTATGCTACTTTGGATGATTTTCTTTGGGCATGGACCATTGCAGAAAAGAAGCAAGCAATCATTGATGAGTTACAAAATCACGGGGTGCTACTGGAAGCACTAAAAGAAAAAGCTCAGCAGGATATGGATGATTTTGACCTGATTCTTCATATTGCGTATGATAAAAAACCCTTGACCAAAAAAGAACGCGTCGAACACGTGAAAAAGCAAGGATACCTACACAAATATTCCGATGTTTGTCAAGAGGTTTTATCTGCACTTTTGGACAAGTATATGAACGAGGGTATCGGCGAATTGGAAGATACCCGCGTTTTAGATAATGCTCCTTTCGATAAACTGGGTAGTCCGAAGAGGATCGCCCAATTGTTCGGGGGAAGAGAAGCATATTTGTATGCAGTGAAAGAGTTAGAAAGACACATTTACGAAGTGGCATAGTTAAAGGAGAGTTCGAATGAGTATTGGGAGCTTTGTTAAAACGATACAGAATATTATGCGCGGAGATAGTGGAATCAACGGGGATGCTCAACGTATTGAACAAATGACTTGGTTGTTATTTCTCAAGGTGTATGACGCCAAGGAAGAAGATTGGGAGTTTCATGATTCCAGATATGAGTCTATTATTCCGAAAGAATTACGCTGGCGGAACTGGGCAGTGGATCACAAAGATGGCAATGCACTAACCGGGCAAGGCCTTCTCGATTTTGTTAACAACCAACTCTTTCCCGCCTTAAAAGAAATAAAAGTTTCGGAGCATACACCCATAAAAAAAGCCATTGTCAAATCGGTTTTTGAAGACAGCAATCAGTACATGAAAGACGGAGTATTGCTTCGTAAGGTTATCAATGAAATTGATACCATCGAGTTCGATGTTTACGATGAACGGCATGCATTTGGTGATGTTTACGAAACAATTCTGAAAAGCTTGCAAAGTGCCGGCAATGCTGGAGAGTTTTATACTCCTAGAGCCGTAACGGACTTCATGGTCAAGATGATACAACCAAAACTGGGTGAAAAAGTCGCCGACTTTGCCTGTGGGACAGGTGGTTTCCTAACCTCTACCCTAAAAGTATTAGAACCACAAATCAGAAATATAGAAGACCGTGCACTCTATAATCAGAGTGTTTATGGCATAGAGAAAAAGCCACTCCCTTACTTGCTTTCAATCACTAACATGTTGCTGCATGATATCGATAACCCCAACATTTTTCACGGAAACTCCTTAGAAAGAAATGTACGAGAGTATAAAGAACAGGAGAAGTTCGATATTGTGCTCATGAATCCACCCTACGGAGGGACAGAGAGTGAAGGAGTAAAAATCAATTTTCCGGCTGATTTGCGTAGCAGTGAAACTGCAGATTTGTTTATGTCGGTTATTATGTATCGTCTCAAAGAAACAGGGCGTGCAGCTGTGATTATCCCCGATGGCTTTTTATTTGGTATCGACAACGCGAAGGCGGCATTAAAGAAAAAACTGCTTGACGAGTTTAATTTGCATACGATTATTCGTTTGCCAAGTAGTGTGTTTTCTCCTTATACTCCAATTACAACGAATATCCTGTTTTTTGACCGAAGTAAGAAGACCGATGAAATTTGGTTCTATAGAGTCGATATGCCACAAGGATATAAGCATTTCTCCAAAACAAAGCCGATGTTGTTGCAGCATTTCGACGAGTGTGCGGCTTGGTGGAGCAATCGAGCTGAAATCAAAGATGTTGAATCTGACACCTATAAAGCAAGGTCATTTACCACTAAAGAAGTAGCAGGCAGAGGCTATGACATGGATCTTTGTGGCTACCCAACAATTGAGGAAGAGATATTCTCCCCTGAAGAAACAATTCGTATTTTTCATGAAAAACGAAATTCCCTGAATGCTAAAATTGACAAACGACTCGCAGAAATTGAAGCACTCCTGGGGGTGCGGAAATGATTGCGGAAACCTTGAAAAAATCTATATTGCAAGCAGCAATACAGGGAAAGCTAACGGAGCAACTCCCAGAAGATGGCGATGCCCGGGGTTTGCTGGAGGAGATTAGGAAAGAGAAAGAACGTCTGGTGAGAGAAGGTAAGATAAAAAAAGAAAAACCTCTACCTGAGATTAAGGAAGAAGAAATACCTTTCGATATTCCGGAGAATTGGGTTTGGGTGAGGTTAGGTGAGGTTATGTATGACCGTGGCCAAAAGACTCCAGATCATCAATTTACATATATCGATATTTCATCCATAGATAACAAGAAATACCGAATTGATAAATTGGATAATGTTCTTGAGCCAAAGCAAGCACCCTCAAGAGCGAGAAAAATCGTTCAAAGAGGAGACGTAATTTATGCAAGTGTTAGGCCTTATTTGCATAATATTAGTATCATTGATCGAGATATTGTCCCTGAGCCAATTGTTAGTACTGGATTTTTTGTAGTCTGTACTCCAAAGGAAACATTGAACAAGTACCTGTTTTTTTGCTTCTTAACGCCAATGTTTGATGAATACGCATGCAGTAATGAAAATTCAAAAGGGGTGGCCTATCCAGCGATAAATGATGGCAAATTCAAAAAAGCATACCTGCCCATCCCTCCTCTCACAGAACAAGATAGAATTATTAAGAAAGTTGACAAGCTATTTGCCGAAATTGATGAACTCAAAGAAAATGAGATTAAAATAGAGGAGCTACAAAAGGTCTTTCCGAAGAAAATGAAGGACTCTATACTTCAGCATGCTATACAAGGCAAACTTACAGAGCAACTCCCAGAAGACGGCGATGCCAGGGATCTGCTGGAAGAAATCAATAGGGAGAAAGCTCAATTGATTCGAGAAGGTAAAATCAAGAAAGAGAAACCTCTACCTGAGATTAAAGAAGAAGAAATACCTTTTGATATTCCGGAGAATTGGTGTTGGGTTAGGCTGGGGGAGTGTCTTGATGTTCGTGATGGAACTCATGATACTCCAAAGTATGTCTCTCGAGGAGTTCCATTAGTTACCGGGAAAAATATCAGTAATGGCGTTCTTGATTTAGAGCATGTAAAATTTATAACTAACCACGATGCTGATAAAATTAATAAACGCTCAGAGGTTCTGGTTGGGGACATACTTTTTGCAATGATAGGCAGTATCGGAAATCCTGTTCTAGTTAAAAACAACGAAAAATTCTGTATAAAGAATTTAGCACTGTTCAAAAATATTGGAAGCAAACTAAACATGGAGTTCATCCTTGAGTATCTTAGATTAGCTCAATATAATCTGAAAAAAGAATCATCTGGTGGAGTGCAATCCTTTATATCGTTACAATCCTTTAGAATGTATTTACTCCCCCTTCCTCCCCTTGTTGAACAGAAACGAATTGTTGAAAAATTAAATCGATTGCTTCCTCTTTGCGATTCGTTAGATTGATCGTAAAGAATACACTACATGATTTCGCTCTTGATAACTATTAAGATAAGGGTTAAAGTGTAATTGACAGAACCCTCCACACCACTGGTTTTAACAAATCATGTGTTCCATGGAGGGTTATTTTTTTCTTCAATATTTGCGTTATGTTAAGTTTTTGTTACATACGTTTTTGTGAAGGAGATGCTGTTCCTCCATGGAAATGAAGAAATATAAAAATAAACGTTCCTATTGACTTTGACTCTGAAAGGGGGATTAAATATGCCGAACTCGAACAAAAGAAAATTAGCTTTATGTGGTTGGCTACAAGAGCATCAACGAGAAGTATATGAGTCCTCGTTAAAATTGCAAAAATTCTTGTTTTTCTATGAAGTGTTCTCAAAAACAGAAGGCGAGAATGCGGATTTTAGAAATTTACAAGGGTATGAACGCGGTCCGGTTTTCAGCGCAGTTTATGGAGATTATAAGCACGAAAAGCCTGAACTGGATCAAGTTTCATTGAGTATTCACCAAGATGGATTAGTTAAGATCAATCAAGACCGAGCACAGAAAACTTCCTTTATGGTTAAGAGCTTGACCGAAAATGAATTAACCGACTTGACACACATGTTTCACATTTGGAGAGCAAAAGAAGATAGAATCATGTCAGGTGAAAGAAACGTCCCTTTATCGGAAAAGGACTTCAACGAGAATGACGAGGAACTCATTTCGCAAATTAACGCGATCTATACAAAGGAGTTAGTACAGAACTCTATAATTGTTTCTGTTGGAGAGAAAAATTTTGTTTTTTCTTCTGATGATTATAATAAGCTGACAGAAAAGCACCATGAGGCTTTACTCGGGTTATCAACAAACCCAGAGATTAATAATCCGGTTTTTGTAGAAATCGATAAGCGAGGTAGACTAATCGTTGATTGATCGTAAAGATGTAGTAACAATAAGGATTCCTTTTCCGAATATTTCTTCGGATTTGGCAGTTCGCTCTCATATGTATATTTGTCATCACACAAAACAAAGATTGAAAAAATTCGTCAAATGCCAGAGCTTGAAACCCTACATGTTAGCCAATAAAACGATAAAACATTTCATAGATGAAGTGCCGAATTTAAAGCGAAATCCGTTCTCGAAGCCAACTCGGATTGATTGTGATAAAGAGTTTTATACCACTAACTTAAGGTATCCTTTAAGCCTGCGTACTACTACTAGACCAGATGTCTGTGATAATCTTATTCAAATGGTTGAATTGAAATTGGGTTGTGACGGTTGTGATTCAAACGCATTGAACGAGCAGGAAATGCTTCAACTCAATAGTTGTGTTTCTCGAATATAAATAACTGGTGATGGATCAATCCATCACCAGTTATTTATATTCTTTGTTATTCGGGCTTCTTTGCTTCTACAATAGGGTCTGCACAGGTGCAACCTTCACCTTCACGGCAAGTGCAGGAGCTTGTGGTGTCGGGAACGACCGCTTCGGTATCTTCGACTTCTTCTTCCAAGCAATAGCCATCGCATCCGTCATCGACTTCAACATCTTCGTTACAGTTGCAATCTTCATCTTCGCATTGGCAGTCATCGCCTTCGTGGCAATGGCATTCGTGCTCCTTGTGTTTCAGACGGGCGTCTTCTTTGGCCTTCTTAGTCAGCTTCATGGCTCGCTGAATTCCTTTTCCGATCATGAAACCTACTAGATTCATAAAAACTAGAAATGCTATGATCTTTGCAATGGTACAAAGAGTTTTTTTCGTAGTATCGTTGTTGTTCATAAGATCCCTCCTCAAAAGATTATATCTAAAGTATACCATAGATTGCGGTGTAAAAATTATACAATTATGTTACAATTTCGTCGGAGAGGGAATTTTTTCACGGTAGATGCGCACTGGGCGTTGTGAAATGGCGGCCAAAACATAGCCAATGGTGGTTTTACTTCGTGCTTTCAGGTCGTAAACGGTAATTTCGTCGTCCCCGTTTTGTCCAATCAAGGTCACGGTATCGCCGATCTTGACTTCGGGTAGGTCTGTCACATCGATCATGGTTTGATCCATGCATATCGCAACCACAGGAGCGCGTTTGCCCTGAATCAAAACGAATCCATTTTTGGTAGGATCAGGACCGACAAGATTACGCAGATATCCATCGCTGGCGCCAAACCCGGCTACTGCAATTCGGCTCTCTCGTGTAGGGCAAAACTGGGCACTATAACCAACGCCTTCTCCAGCGGGTACGGTTCGTACATTGGTAATGAGGGAGGTCCAACTCAAAACCGGTTCTACTCCCAGACGATTGAATACACCCTCAGCAGTGTCATAACCATAGAGGATTGCCGCAGGTCGAACGAGATTATAATGACAACGTTTGCTGGTGATGATTGCGTCGCTACCGGCAGTATGGAGCCATTTGGGGTCGAATCCGTTGGCTCGTATCTGCTCAACACCTTGTTCGAAGAGATCGAGCTGTTTGTTAGTTATGATGCAGTCTTCTTCATCGGCATTTGCCAAATGAGAATAACAGCCGTTGACGTTCAAATAGGGAAGTTCTTTGAGAGCGTCTAACAAGATTTGCAATTCAGCACCCGGTGCGACTCCTAAGCGATGCATTCCGGTATCCAATTTGACGTGCACTTCTACCTTCTTTTGAGCAAGTTCGGCGACACGATTCAGTTCCCGAGCCAGTTCAACATGGTAGCAGCCAGTGACGAGGTCGTATTCGGGGGTTGCCGGGAAGGCAGCCGTGGGAATCCCGCCTAGGACCATTAAGTAGCCTTTGTAGCCGTCTTGACGGATTTCCACTGCTTCAGCAATTGTTGCAGTCGCCAGTTTTTTTACATTGCAGGAGCGAACTGCATAAGCGGCCATCTCTTTTAAACCGTGGCCATATCCGCCGGATTTGACGGTGTACATCAATTCTGTATCGGGACCAAGAAAATCTTGCACTCGTTTCACGTTACGTCGAAAACGATCCAAATCAATGGTTACCAGAGAATTGGCTAACATTTCTTTATTGATCATGCAAGCGCTCTCCTTATTTCTTTCCCGGAACAGGGAGGTCTTCAGGGATTGGGCATTTATAAACGCTACCATTCATTGTTTGTTTAAATTCAGCTTGAGCAGCTTCGAGCAAATCGGGATTTCGAAGCAGCTTGCTACCAAACAGAGCCATGGAACGGGCGCCAAACATCATGCCTTTTTCTCCGATTGTGGAGCCGGAGCTGGCTGTGATTTGCCAACTATGCCCGGGGGCTGCGAAATTCGTTGAAGCGCCGTAGAAGTAGATGGTGGGAACGATATGGCCGACATCGCCGACATCGGTAGAGCCAAATTCGTTCTCGTGGCCAATCGGTAAGACATCGGTAAGAATTTCTACGTCGTCAGGAATATGTAAGGCTTTGCGCATGGCAGCGGTTTCTTTTGGGGTGGTTTGGTTTAAGGCACGGGCGAAGGCAATCTCTTCTTCGGTATAAGGATCCTTGGGAGCGGCCAACATGGCTTCGTGAATTACATTGGCTAACACTTTATTGTTTAAGGTGGGGTAACAACCGCCTAGGAAGTCGATTTCCAAAGTGGTTTCCGTCATCATTGCTGCCCCTTGCGCAATCTTTACCAAACGATGATAAACATCTTCTACCAATTCGCGCTTGGGTGCTCGAACATAAAACCAACTTTGAGCATAATCGGGGACAATATTAGGGGCCATACCGCCATGGGTGATGATGTAATGGATGCGCACGTCGGTCGGTACATGCTCCCGCAAATAGTTCGCTCCCACATTTGTGAGTTCCACAGCATCTAAGGCACTGCGACCATTATGCGGATCTCCGCCGGCGTGTGCGGTGCGACCGCGGAAATTGAATTTAGCAGAGTTTAATCCCAAGCTATGACCAAGGGTCACAGCGTTGACGGTTGCTGGGTGGAAGGCAATGGCGGCATCCAATTCTCGGAAAGCTCCGGCGCGAGCCATGTAACCCTTACCGGTCAGAACTTCTTCTGCAGGGCATCCATAGAAGACCAACGTTCCTTGAAGGTTGTCGGCTTCCATTTCGGCTTTTAGTCCCAGAACAGCACCGACATGTGCCACTCCAAGCAGGTTATGTCCACAACCTTGGCCTAAACCTCCGGCTGTGACAGGTTCTTGAGTGATTTGAATTTTCTGGCTGAGTCCCGGTAATGCATCGTACTCTCCTAAAAATCCAAGAACCGGATGTCCGCTACCCCAGGTAGCCCGAATGGCGGTTGGTAAGCCGGCAAAGCCTAATTCTACGTCAAAACCGGCTTCTTTCAACACTTGTGCGGTGGCTTTGGAAGCTTCATATTCTTGAAAAGGACCTTCGGGGTTTTGCCAAATTGTGCGGCTCAACTGCTCTAAAATGCTTCGGTTTTTTTCAATGGCTGTCATTGCAATGGAATTGTTCATACGAGATCCTCCCTTTTTTATGGTTTGTTTGTTATGGTTCCGGCGCTTCTTCATCACCGTCAAAGTCGTGCGCGTATCCCCAGCCCCCGGCATAGGTGCAGGCTTCCGCTCCTTTTTGGGCTGCATAGGCGGCGGAGGCTTCTACATCTTTGCCTTGGGTCAAGAAGTGGGTCAGGAATCCGGCAATGAAAGCATCGCCGGCGCCCAACGTATCGATTGCCGTGACAGGAACGATTCCCTGATGGAACCGTTGTCCTTTGTATGAGAAATAGGAGCCTTTGACACCCATGGTGATGCACACAAGCGCGGTGCCCAAGCTGTGGCAGCGATCCATAAGGCTATCCTGTTCTGCTTGGGTCATCTCAGCTCCGGAAAAGAAGGCAAAATCAAGCCAAGGGCAAACGGTTTTCAAATATTCGTCGTCACGCCGCTTGTTGGAAAAGTCGAATGAAAGCAGGGTGCGTTTGCGAATTTCCGGTAATAAAGGTTCCAAGAAGGAATAGCAGCTGGAATGCACGAGATCAAAGCCTTCAATATATAGGAAGTCGGCGGGGGTTAGGTTCAGGCGGACCAGGTGTTGAGCTGTGTCCTTGCGAGACCGCACAAAAACCCGATCTCCTTCCACCAAGGACACCAGGGGAGATCCGCTACGCCCCACCATTTGACGGCTGCGCTCAAAAGTAACGCCCTCTGACTGTAGACATGCCTGTAGGTGCTCCGCCTTCTTGTCGGTGCCAAAGATGCCCAGATAAGAGGCTTCACCAAAGCCGTAGCGACGACAATTCACAGCCACATTGACTGCGTTGCCACCAGGGTAGTATTTTTGTTGGTGCAAATAGCAATCGACGACATTATCACCAATGGCTAAAAGTTTCATGGTATTAGCCCCTTGCTTTCTGATTAGTAGTCCATTTTCCACATGTAGCGTCGAACGGAAAGGGGATGGCCACGTTGTGCGCCTAATTCATTGGCAAAGCTGCGCAGAACCGGTGCGACAAAGAGGGGTGCGAAGTATTTTCGAGATTCGACCGGAATGCCATCCATGATGAAGGTTTCGGCATCGACCACGATCAATTTATCGGTGAATTTCTTTGTAAAAGCTTCAGCGCGTTCATCCAAGGGGCGGGTGTCGCCAATGCTCTTGATTAGGATCATGGGGACATTATCGTCGGTGATTTCAAAGGGGCCATGGAAGAATTCTCCGGTATGTAGGGCGTGACTGTGAATCCACTGCATTTCCATGAGGATGCAAATCGCAAAGGAATAAGCAACCGGGTAACAAATGCCGCTGCCCATGGTATAGATGATGTCTTCGCGTTTGTATTTTTTACCGAGCTCTTTTGCCCAGTCCGCGCGGGCAGCTAAGGTTTGGCGTAAGTTTTCCGGGTAAACAGTCATAATGGCTTCTAATAGTGCAGTATATCGGGGTTGCGGGTTCCAAACTTGAAGGATACCGAAGAGCAAGCGGTATAGCATGGCATTACTGTATTCGCTGCAAGCAGCCTCGTCACCGGTGGAGTAATGAATGCGATATTCTGCGGCTTGCCAGAGCGGTGAATCCACCAGGTGGGAGAAGGCTACGGTTAGAGCGCCTTTTTCTCTGGCAAATGAGGCTGCTCTTACCGTTTCTGGGGTGTTTCCGGAAGTGGAGCACAGAATTACAACGGAGCCTTTGCCGAGACTGTGGGGATTGCGATGAATAAACTCGTTGGAAGAATAAACAAATGCCGGGTAGTCGCTTTCCTGTTCCATGACATATTGACCGGGGGTTAACGTTGCCATGGATCCACCGCATGCGACAAAAAAGAAGTTGCGCACAGAGTACGATGTGATCGCAGCTATGGCTTGATTCAATTGTTGAATATGTTCTTGCAATATAATTGCCTCCTTTAGTTGATTTGCTGTATTATTCAATTTCTACCGATCTTTTTCCTGTATATTGACGAATCTTTTTCTAATTCACTGTGAAGAATTGTTAAAGAATGACAATTAGTAAGCAAAATGTCGTAAATTTCTCATAAATTAGCTGGTTGAACGAGAAAAATTTGCTGTTTTCGGGCAGAACCTTGAAATCCCACAAAAAAGATGAAGAAACTTGCTTGACAAGCGGCATTAAAACGGGTATTATAGCAAAGCGCTCGTGAGACAAACGTCTTCACGGCACAACAGATCCTTGAGAACTAAACAGCGAAAAATAAAATGTGACGAAGAAAAGGCTAACTTTCTTTTGGGAAATGTTAATGAAATAACTTTCCTTTGGAAAGTTACTAACCGGTCAATTCAAAAAACGAGAGATCGAAG
>CAYRNW010000035.1:0-22062 GCA_964425745.1 uncultured Eubacteriales bacterium
TCCTTGGACTAGGACAATTCTACTACTACTTTATAATACGAGGGGTCAGACCCCTCTGCGAAATCCCTCTGCGAAATCTGCTTTTCAATCATATAATTTGTATGGTATACTACAAAAAAAGAATGGGCGGTGGTGGGCTTTGAGTTTGATTCAACAGATTCCACAAGATTGGCGGAGCGTCTTGCAAAACACTTTAGCCCTACCGTCAACCGCTGAATTATTCGCTCAAGTGGAACATGCTTATCATAACAAAAACGTCTATCCTCCGCAAGAGAAGCTTTTTCAGGCTTTAGAATTAACCCCTTTTGCACAGGTTAAAGTGGTCTTATTGGGTCAAGATCCTTACTTTCATGCAGGTGAAGCGGAAGGGTTGGCTTTTTCCGTGCCTAAGGGTGTAGCCATTCCCAGCAGCCTTCGAAACGTCCATAGCGCCCTCCGGGAAGACTTAGGTCTTGCAGTGCCACCCCATGGTCATCTTGCTTCCTGGGCCACGCAGGGGGTGTTATTACTCAATACTGTGCTGACGGTAGAAAGCAGAGAAGAGCGGTTAGCCAATGGTAAGATGAAGGTGACCGCCATCAGTCATGCGGGGCTTGGATGGGAACAGCTGACCAATGCTATCCTTTTACATTTGAGTGGGCGCGAGCAACCAACGGTTTTTTTACTCTGGGGGAAAGCGGCACAAAGTAAAAGGGAACTGATCAACGCGCAGCGACATCTCATTTTGGAAACAGTGCATCCCAGTGGGCTTTCGGCTTGGCGAGGGTTTCGTCAGTGCAAACATTTTTCACAAGCAAACACTTTTTTGGAGCAGCATGGTTTAACCCCCATTGACTGGCAGATTGATTAAACAGGAGGAAGCAACATGGCAAAGTTGTATTTTCGTTACGGCACCATGGGCAGTAGCAAATCCGCGCAAGCCCTTATGGTGGAGTTTAATTACATGGAAAGGGGATACCATGTGCTGCTGGCGAAGCCATCGGTCGATACTCGAGACGATGCTGCGGTGATACGCTCGCGGGTTGGTTTGGAGCGTCCCTGCAAATTGATTCACCGGGAGCAAAGCTTTGCTGAGCTCTTGGAGCCACAGCATCAGGTGATTATTGTAGATGAAGCACAATTTCTGACCGGCAAACAGGTGGAGGAATTAAAAAATCTGACTGTCGACCGCGATATGCCCGTATTATGTTATGGGCTGCGCACCGATTTCAGCACCCATCTTTTTGAAGGTAGTGCGCGTTTATTGGAATTGGCGGAGAGTGTGATTGAGATTAAATCGATTTGCCATTGCGGTGCCAAAGCGACTGTGAATGCGCGGTATAACGATAGGGGTATTGTTTATGAGGGGCCGCAAGTAGAAATAGGCGGCAATGAGCGGTATACACCGTTGTGTTATCGGTGCTGGAGAGAAGGAAGGCTTAGTTAAGGGGCACATATTTCGCTCAAAAATCCCTCCGGGCTCAAGTTGACCTGCGGTCAAAAGTCGCCCTTCAGGAAACTTTTCGCGAATGTGCTTCGTTTGTTCAAGTATACTTGGGGACGGCTCTCTCCCCTGTAAAACAACCATTTATCTGGTATTTTACAGGGAGGGGTCGACGCACGCTTTCTCTACAAAAACGCTTACCTACCTTGAAATCGCGGTCGTGAAAGCATAATGTTTCTCGTAAGCGAGCCTTTGTCCAAAGGACGACAGCGAGCGGAGAGATTATTTTGCGAGTAGGCAAGACCGCATGAGTTGCATTGCAGTTTTGGGCTTTTTGTGGTAAGATACGAGAGCGACAAAGCAAAGGAGGGATGACATGGCCAAAGAAAACGAACACAAGCAAATGGCGCAGAATCGGAAAGCGCGGCACGATTATTTTATCTTGGAAACCTATGAAGCCGGTATTGAGCTGAAAGGGACTGAGGTAAAATCGGTGCGAGCCGGACGTGTCAACCTACAAGATAGCTATGCCCGGGTTGAAAAAGGTCAATGCTGGTTATTGAATGTGCATATCAGTCCTTATGAAGCAGGGAATCGATTTAATGTGGATCCTATGCGGCCACGCCGCTTGCTCATGCACAAAAGAGAAATTCTCAAATTGCAAAGTGCCATTAAAGAAAGAGGCTATACGTTAGTACCCTTGTCTTTTTACTTGAAAGACTCTTTGGTTAAAGTGGAATTGGGCATTGCACAAGGTAAAAAGCAATACGATAAACGTGATGACGAAGCAGAACGCTCCGCCAAACGAGTCAGTGCCCGTGCGGTCAAAGAAGGCCAGCGATACCAAGAGTAATTTCAAGGTGAATCATTGAAGCAACACAACAGCAGGAAGTATAACAACTTACCTGCTTTTCTTATGGTTTATTCAATAACTTAAAAGTGCTTGACTAAATAATAACTTTAAAGTATATTTACGTCAGAGAAATAGTGAAAGCCCAAAAAGCATTAGCTGATCTGATCGGAAGGAGTAGGTAGAATGAACAACCCATTAGGAAGCAATTGGAAAGATATCAGGAAAGAAATCTTCACTCCGGAAGAGATAGCCGAAAGCGAGATTAGAGTAGCACTTATAGGTGAGATTATAAAAGCCCGCAAGGAACGCGGAATAAGCCAAAAGCTCTTAGAGGAATTAAGTGGAGTAAAACAACCAATTATTGCGCGGATGGAAAAAGGAAGCACATCACCCAACCTTGGAACCATATTAAAGGTATTAGCTCCACTGGGGAAAAGTCTCGCCATTGTCGACATCAAAAAGGATAAATAGGCTCGGATTTCAAGGTGGGGACTGTCCCCAGCTTAAAAAACTTGACAAGCGAGCGACTTTTTTGTATACTGAGTTCCTGACAATTACATTCTCATCAAGAGTGGTGGAGGGACAGGCCCTATGAAACCCGGCAACCGGCCTTTACGGTACGGTGCTAACTCCTGCACAAAACTTGTGGCAGATGAGTGGCGAACGAAACGACACGTACCCTTCTGCTTAATCGGCGGAAGGGTTTTTTCATACGTCAAACCCAAGAGAATGAATTGCAATATCATCAAGGAGGAATCAATCATGGCCAAAGAACGACACTTTTTTACTTCTGAATCGGTCACAGAAGGACACCCAGACAAAATCTGCGACCAAATTTCCGACGGCGTCTTAGATGCCATTTTAGAAAAGGATGCAGCCGCCCGGGTAGCCTGTGAGACCATTGTCTGCACCGGACTGGTATTAGTCATGGGTGAAATCAGCACCCAAACCTATGTCGATATCCCCAACTTAGTTCGCAAAATTCTCAATGACATCGGCTACACGCGCGCCAAATACGGGTTCGATGGCGAAACCTGCGCCGTGCTCACTTCGATTAATGAGCAATCTGCCGATATCGCCATGGGTGTCAACCGCGCCCTTGAATTCCGCGATGAAGCCGATGCTGAAGCTGCCGCCGAATGGCTCGGTGCCGGTGACCAAGGCATGATGTTCGGCTTTGCCTGCAACGAAACCCCGGAACTGATGCCTGCCCCCATACAATATGCTCATCAGTTGACTCATCGCTTAGCCCAAGTGCGCAAAGAAGATACCTTGCCCTGGCTGCGACCGGACGGCAAAGCTCAAGTCACCATTGAATACGAAGGCTTCACCCCCATTCGTATCGATACCGTTGTGATCTCGGCGCAACACGCCCCGGAAATGACCCAAGAAGAAATTCGCCGTCAGATCATGAAGCATGTGATCCAACCCGTCTTACCGGCCCATCTTATTGACAATAAAACCCGTTACCTGATCAACCCCACCGGCCGTTTTGTCATTGGTGGACCCCATGGCGATTCCGGCTTAACCGGTCGCAAGATCATTGTCGATACCTACGGCGGCATGGCTAGCCACGGTGGCGGTGCTTTCTCCGGCAAAGATCCGACAAAGGTCGACCGCTCCGCAGCTTACATGGCACGCTATATTGCCAAGAACGTAGTTGCTGCAGGCTTAGCGGACCGCTGCGAAATCCAATTGGCCTATGCCATTGGCGTCGCCGAACCGGTTTCGGTCATGGTCAACACCTACGGCACCGGTAAATTGCCTGACGATGAACTCACCGCCCTAATCCGCAAGCATTTCGATATGCGTCCTGCTGCGATTATTCGCAAACTTCGCTTACTCCGCCCGATTTATCGCCAGGTTGCCGCCTACGGTCATTTCGGTCGCAATGACCTCGATTTACCTTGGGAACAAACCGATATGGCACTCACCTTAGCCACTGCCCTCAAATAAATATACGCCCTTTCTCGAATGACCCGCTTGGGTTTTCGGGGAAGGGTTTTCTTATTTTCATAGGGAATGAAGGAGAAAGAATCTCAATAAATAAGGAAAGAAGGCGGTCACATGGAGCTGTTGGAGGGCACCGTTAGACGCATTACCTTTCGCAACGATGAAAACTTTTACTCCGTCTTCCGTCTCGATCTTGCGGGCAGTCGCTTTCCTGCGACCG
Organism: uncultured Eubacteriales bacterium; assembly: GCA_964425745.1. Lineage (GTDB taxonomy): Bacteria > Bacillota > JAAYKD01 > JAAYKD01 > JAAYKD01 > CALCNS01. The sequence continues at coordinate 4,450 of CAYRNW010000035.1, forward strand.
TGGTCGGGTTCTTTCCCGCGCTCAAAGAAGGAGAACAGTTGCGCCTGGAAGGGGAATGGATCACGCACCCCACCTTCGGCCGCCAGTTCAAAACCGAAAAAAGCGAAGTCATCCTACCCACCACTGAAAACGGACTAATCCGCTACCTGGGTTCCGGCTTACTCAAGGGCATCAAGCAAAAGCGAGCTGAGGCCATGGTGCAGCAATTTGGCCAAGATATCTTGCGGGTGATTCGTGAAACCCCGGAAGCCCTCACCGCAATTCGCGGTATTGATAAAAAGATGGCCTTGCGCATCCGTGATGAGCTGGTCAGCCACAAGGAAATCGAAAACTTCATGGTTTACCTGCAGGGGTTTGAAATCAGCCCCTATTTAGCCATGCGTATTTACAAACACTACCAGAATCAGGGAACCGGCGATATGGTCAATCTGATTCGCAGCAATCCCTATCGGTTGGCCGACGAAGTCTTTGGCATTGGCTTTCGTACTGCCGATGATATTGGTCAGAAACTTGGCATTTCTGCAGAAGATCCGCAACGGTTGAAAGCCGGCGTGCGCTATGTCTTAAGCGAACAAACCAATGATGGGCATTGCTATGTGCCAAAATCTCTGATTTTAGAGCAAGCGGGTAACTTCCTACAAGCCAAACCCGAATTATTGGAACATGCCCTCTTAGAACTGCTGCACAGCGGAGACTGCATTGGAGAAGTTGCGCCCAGCGGCGAAGAGCGGGTCTATTTAGCACCATTCTTTTATGCAGAAAGCCGTGCTGCCCAGCGCTTGCAGTGGTTGATTGCCAGTGGTGGTAGCCAACAAACCCTAACCGGAGAAGAAGCTTGGCAGGAACAATATCGGTTGCACATCGCCCCTTTGGAAGTGAATTTAGGGATTCATTTTGCCAAAGAGCAAATTCAAGCTTTACAACAAGCCCTGATGAATAACGTTACCGTGATTACAGGCGGTCCCGGCACCGGTAAAACCACCATTGTTCGCGCACTTACGTTGTTGTATCAGCGGCAGCAAGCCAAAATCCTCTTGGCAGCACCCACCGGCAGAGCAGCCAAACGTTTGAGTGAAGTCACCGGTCGCGAAGCCAAGACCATCCATCGTTTGCTGGAATACAGTTTTGTTGCGGGTGTGGGTGTGGATTTTGCCCGGAATGAAGATAACCCGCTCAGTTGCGATTTGCTCATCGTCGACGAAAGTTCGATGATCGATATTCTCTTGTTTTATCATCTACTGAAAGCGCTTCCACCGGGGTGCCGCTTGATCCTGATTGGCGACCAAGATCAGTTGCCATCGGTAGGGCCGGGCAATGTGCTCAAAGACTTAATCGAATCGCAATGCCTACCGGTGGTGCGGCTGAAAACCGTGTTCCGCCAAGCCGAGCAGAGCCTGATTGTCACCAATGCGCATCGGATTCATGGTGGAGAGATGCCCCAATATGGACAACCCGACGGTGATTTTTTCTTCATGGAGAAAGACGATGGCGAAGAAGTCTTGCAGCTGGTCTGCGATTTAGCAGCGCAACGCTTGCCATCCTTTTTGCAAGTGGATCCATGGGAGGGTATACAGGTGCTTACCCCCATGAAACGAGGCAGTGTGGGTGTGGATCAGCTGAACCATTCCTTGCAGCAACGTTTGAATCCGGCTGCGGCCAACAAGCCTGAGTTAATGCGTGCTGGGGTGGCGTATCGTCTGGGCGATAAGGTGATGCAGATTCGTAATAATTACGATAAAGGTGTCTTCAACGGCGATATTGGCCGAGTGGTAGAGGTGGATTGTGAAGCCTCGTCGCTGACGGTGGAATATATCGATGGCGAGGGTAGTCACCATGTTGCTTACGAAGACAACGAATTAGACGAACTGGTGCAAAGCTACGCCATTACTGTGCACAAGAGCCAGGGCAGCGAATACCCGGCGGTGATTATTCCTTTGTTGACGCAACATGCCATCATGCTGCAACGTAATTTGCTTTATACCGCCGTGACCCGCGGCAAAAAGTTGGTGGTGATCGTGGGGAGCAAAAAAGCCTTACGACTGGCAATTCAACGCAACGATGTCGCGGTGCGCTTTACAGCTTTAGCGGAACGATTGCGAGGTGGAACTCATCCATTGGCTTAGTAAAATCATCTTTCCCCCGTTACAGGAATGCAGTCTTTGTCACGGGGAAATCGTAGAAGAAATCGACATCGGCCTCTGCCCCAACTGCCGCGCTCACCTGAATTATTTCAAGGTAGGGACAGTCCCCACCTTGAAAAATGAGCATCGGGCGTTGTTTGCATATGAGGGGCAGGGGAAAGAGTTGGTTTTGAACTATAAGTATCGCTTTCAGCCATCGTTGGCAGAGGTGTTTGCCGAGATGTGGATCAAACAAGAGATGCATTTGTTCCCTTGGAAAAGTGAGCCGGTTCTCACCTATGTGCCCATGACCTTGCGCAGAGAGAAAGAACGTGGCTTTAACTCCTCGCTTTGTTTGGCTGAAGCCTTATCCAAACGAAGTCAGATCCCGCTTGTGCATGCGTTGGTCAAACGAAAGCAACCTCCGGAGCAGCATCATCTTAACAAAGAGGAACGTTGGCAGGCGTTGCAAGGCGTCTATGCCCTACATAAAAATCTGGATATTTCCGGGCGTGCGGTTTTGCTGTTAGACGATGTCTATACAACCGGGGCAACCTTGCATTATTGCACCGAAGCACTCAAAAGCGCTGGGGTTGGTGAAGTTTATACCTTGACCGTTGCCAAGACCTTATAACAAATTCACGAAGATTGTATGACTTCTTTATGAATTCTACAAAATTCTGTTTTTTCATTGAAACACAGAAGGGAAAAAGCCTAAGGCTGTGGAAAGTGTATCATAGAAGCAAGCGCCATAAGCAACTCGCTTCTCATGGCAAGATTGCAAACCCCTTGCCATTGCAACTCTCATAGAAAGAGGTGTCACTATGAAACTCCAAATGAAAGCCAAACACTTTACCCCAAATGAGACCCATCTCCAGTATGCCGAAAAGAAATTAGGCAAATTCGACAAATTGCTGAATCGCGAAGTCGATGTCGCTGTGAACTGCAGCAAAGAGCAGGAAGAAGAAAGGGTGGAAATCACCTTACAAGCCGGTGGATTCCGGTTGCGCTCTGAAGAATTCGCACCGGATTTTTACGTCGCCTTCGACGCGGCTATTGATACCTTAGAACGTCAATTAGATAAATATAAGACCCGTTGGAGCAATAAGAAACGGAGCGGTCCTTCGATTCGAACCGGTGTTTGGCAGGAGCCAACCGACGTACCTGAAGAAGAGGAAGATGAAAGCCCACAAATCATACGTGTGAAACGTTTCGCCATGAAACCTACTTATCCTGAAGACGCGATCATTGAAATGGAAATGCTGGGCCATTCCTTCTATATGTTCCTCAACGCCGAAACCGAAGAAATTAACGTCGTTTATCGTCGTAACGATGGCAGATATGGCTTGATTGAACCCGAACTCGGATAACGAATTTTAGGTTTTTACGGCATAGTCCTTTTGGGCTATGCCGTTTTATACATCACGCCCACAGGAGGAAGTTAACGTGTTTCAAATACGAAAAGCCACACCTGCAGATGCTATGGATATCACTTTGGTCAATGTTTATACCTGGAAAACCACTTATACAGGCCTAATGCCCGATGAAATCATCGACCGACGGATTCGGAATATCGTTCCAGCTGCGAAACGGATTAAACAACAACTGGAGCAACAACCAAATCATTTTGTCGCCTTGGTTGAAGATTGCGTGGTTGGGTATTGTATGACCGGCCCCACAAGAAATCAACAGTATCCGCAAGCCGGAGAAATTGGCGCGCTTTATGTGTTGCAAGGGGTACAGGGGATGGGAGTCGGCAAAGCGCTCTATGAAGCAGCGGTGCAAGAACTTCGCCAACAAGGCTATACCTCTATGACCGCTAACTGCTTACGTGGGAATCCAGTGCTCGGTTTTTACCAACACATGGGTGGGAGCATCGTTGGGGAGAAAATCGAACTTCATCAAGGAGCCACCTTAGTAGAAGACGTAATTTATTTTGAGTTGAGTTCGGACAAAACGTAGCAGATAAAGTCGGGCATGAGAAATCCTCTTCTGATATGATTGCATCTGTAGAAGGAGTTGAACCTATGAACTGGATCGAAGGCATGAGTGAAGCGATTGCTTATATTGAAGCCAATTTAACAGAACCCCTTGAAATCGATCAAATTGCAAAGAGGGCATATGTGTCGCCGTTTTATTTTCAGAAGGCATTTGGCTTGCTTTGTGGCTTGACAGTGGGTGAGTATATTCGTCAGCGGCGCTTAGCGTGCGCTGGCAGCGATATCGTCTCCACCAATAACCGAATCATTGAAATTGCGTTGAAATACAGATACGATTCGCCCGACAGTTTCACAAAGGCATTCAGCCGTTTCCATGGTTCCACTCCAACTGCAGTACGAAAAAGCGGAGCAACGATCAAATCTGTTGCTCCACTAAAACTCAAATTCACTCTGGAAGGTGGTTATCTCATGGAATACAAAATTGTTGAGAAAGAAGCATTTGAGGTCATTGGCGTATCTAGGCGGTTTAGTATGGAGGAGGGCATTACACTGATCCCTAAGTTTTGGTCGGAACACTTTCAGTCTGGAAAAGGCGAGATCATCTGCGGTATGTATGGGATTTGTATCAATCAGAATTCAGATGCTAAGGATTTTGAATACCTAATTGCAGATAAATATGAACAAGGTCGCGAAGTTCCCCATGGATTGAAAACTTTGGTGATCCCCAGACACACATGGGCGGTGTTCCCTTGTCGTGGACCCATGCCAACCGCAATTCAAGAAGTCAACAGGAAGATTTTTTCGGAATGGTTACCCAATTGTAAGGACTATGATATCATAGGCGACTATGACTTTGAAAGTTATGACAATGTGCTCGAGTATCCCCTTGGTAACCAAGACCCGAATTATTACACCGAAATCTGGATACCCATACGTAAGAAAACGGTTCGAGTGGATTGAAAGGAGCGAAATAGATGAGCCAATTATTGTTTCAAACCATTTCAGAACAAGGAAGTCATTATGAAGTCGGCTTTCAACGTGGCAAATGGATTGCAAAAATTCCGGAATTCAAGAAATTCATGACAACCCCGGTCGAAGGATGTATAGCTTGGAGCGAAGCGAACCACCAAGAGCATTTACAACTGCTGGCACAGCATTGTCCGGGATTGAATCAAGAACTTCAGGGCATGGCCGATGCACTTGAGGTACCGATTACTCAAATGATGCAGATGACCTCAGGTTTTGGGCCTCCGCGTGCTTGTTCCATGGTAGCAGTTTTACCGGAACGAACCGAGGATCATCATTTCTATATGGCCAGAAGTTATGAATATGCCGCCTTTGATGAACTCAATTTATCAATCACCAAAGTCCAAGGTAAACATGCGCATATTGGCTTTTCGCTCTTTCAAGTAGGCCGCTTTGACGGCATCAATGACGCCGGTTTGTGTGTTGCGATCTCCAGTTGCGAAGTGGTCCATTCATCACAAGGACAAGCTCCGGGAATTGCCTTCTATTTCGCCGTGCGAGCCATATTGGACAATTGCTCCACGACCGATAAAGCGGTTGAGATGTTGATGCAGATGCCGCTCAAAGATGCGTTTAACTATATGATCGCCGATAAATCCGGCCACTGTGTCGTGGTAGAAACGGTTGCAGACGGTGGAAAAGGCTTCAAAGCTGTGATCAAACCCAGCAATGGAACGCTATATGCATTCAATCATTTCCGCTCTGAACTCAAGCTGCGCTTCCCCAAACGGAAAAACTTCTCATACTGGAGAGAAATTGCAGTCGAAAAGTTTTTTGAAAAAGAAAAAATCTCCAAGGATGACCTGTATAAGCTTTTGCGAGATAAGATCCCCCATGGGTTATCCTACCACGATTATGAGGGCTACTTTGGCACCCTGCGTTCCATGATGTTCGACGTGAGTGAATCGAAGCTTTGGGTTTGTTTTGGTTCGCCATCGATGAATGAATGGTTCGAAGCCGATTGGAATGTTCCCTTAGGGATTTATTCGGAATATATTGAATATGAGCAAGAAACCGCCCCCAAAGAGTTTTGGCAGAACGTGTAGTAAAATAATGACCCCCATTGCGAAGAATACTTCTGCAAAAGCAGTTTGTATGATTCGTGATGGGGGTTTTATGTACGATTCAAGCGGGTGCCTGCTGTCCAAGCAGGTAAGCGGAGGGCAATCTGTTTCATGACTTCGGCTAATACCAAGGAACCTGCCAAGGTGAAGAGGAACAGTCCAAAAAACAGCGACCAGGGTTCTTGCCAGGCAAATCGTTTGGCCACCCATTGACCCGCCAACAGAAAAAGCGGATGGCTTAAGTAGATGGTATACGAATGGTTGCCCACGAAAGCCATGCTGCTGTGGATCAATGGGGGAAGCCCTTTCCCCCAACGCAATGCAGCTGCGCTGAACAATAACATATCAACCACCGAGAAACCCAGCCAAAGTAATTGATACTGTGCGTTCCAAGGGTGAGAGGGGTTGGCATAGAGCAAGCTCATCACCCCAACTTTGGCGACATTTTGTCCAAGAAGAAGACCGAACAGCAAGATGCCGGGTAATTTGAAGGAAGTATGTGTATGACGATATTTAGCCCAAAGACAGCCTAAGAAAAAGAAAAGGATGTAAGATAAAGCATGACGATCGAGCCAATAAGCAGGTAATCCGATTTTCCAACCATAATTACTGAAAGCAAACCCTACCAAGTTTAATGTAATACCCAAAAGAAGCATGACCCAGAATGGACATTTATCGAATAAAACCTTTAATAAGGGGAATAGGAGATAAAATTGCATGATGATAATCACGAAATATAGATGATAGGTGGCGGTGCCACGCAAGATCGCAAGCAGAAATACATTCAAATCGAGAGTGTATAAACCCGCTTTCACATAAATAGCATAAAACAAGACGCTCCAAAACACAAAGGGGAAGTATGTGGAAGTGACTCGCTTCTTCCAAAACTCGAAAATGGGCAAAGGACGGCCAGCATAGTTGTAATACAGTACGACTCCACTTAAGAAAACGAACAGAGGCACATTCGTAAGGCAAAAACGATTCAAGAACAACAGGAACCAGTAGGCTGCAGGAGTTGAAATACCAAGGGACAAAACCAGGGCGGTCACATGGGTCAAGACCACGGAAACACAAGTAATGGAGCGCAGAATATCGACTTCTTCCAAGCGTGAACGTGCCATGAATCTCCCTCCCCACTAAGTTTCCTTCATTATGTCACAGTGGGGCGATTTTGGCAATGATGTTTTGCTCAACCCTTACTACCGAACAAGTTCTTATCTCTGACAGAGAATGTTCGTGATTGAAGTATTTTTTTTGAATCTTCACAGTCACTTTCGGTTAGCTTAGGAAAAAATCATACAGATTGCTTGTGAAGATACAATTTTGCACAAAACCTATATTCACAGGTTATCCATAGGAAAAATGCAGTTGTCCACGACTTATCCACAGGTTATCCACAAGATTTTGTGAATAACACACATTCTAGCAGAGGAAGAACCCAAAAGTTATCCACATTTTGTGCACAACATGTTCATAAACCAGGTAGTTTTCACGGATTTTACCGAGTCTTAACTTGTAAAATAGGCATGTAAATCCCTGGTTTTACGCGAACAAAGGCTAAACCAGGCGGTTTCAAGAGATTTGTTTTTTCAATTTTAATTAATTCGAGAGCGAAATAGGCGCACGGAACAATCCTCTTCAAAAGAAGGTGTGGATAAGCGTGTGGAAAGAGAAAATAACATTTGTAGGATTAACCAGAATTTTCATAATTTTAAATGAAGGGATTTACGCCCCCATTATGTAATGTTTTATTCAACAATATAGTTGCGGAGCAAATTGGGGGGATTGTTGTTTGCATAATTATTTAAACCTATTATGGGCGAAGAGTAATCCATATAAATCTTTGTTGGAACATCTTATTGACACTGGTTCGTGCGCGAAAGCTCTTATGACTATGGGATGCGCTCAATCTGCTACGAATCATATGGCTCTTCTTACCCGGAGTTCAGTTGAGAAAACTATTAACTTCATAACTTATATTGCATCCTTACATGATATTGGGAAAGCTCATCCGGAGTTTCAAAAAAAGGGAGTTGATCTACCGCAAGTTGAGATTCTAAATACCATGGGAGTTTTGAACTCAATTGGTTCGAAAAGCTTTCGTCATGAGATGTATACGAAAAAAGTAATGAAGAGGATTTGGAAAAATACGGATTTTGAGCAAAATGATATTTTAGAGGCCCTTCTTTCGATCTTGGCTTTACATCATCATGGGAAAAGAGGAGAAACTGTCGATATATTTCCAAGCAATTTAGAGTTTTGGACGAGCAAGCAAAATGAGCTTGAATCCATTTTGAGGGAAGTCTTTTTACCTGATGAGAACTTAATTAAGGTTTGTGATCATATTGATGCATTCTCCATGGAAGCAATGAGCATCATAATACTCGCAGATTGGTTAGCATCTGGAGAACAATTCGAAAAGTTGCAATTTACAGACTTAAGACAATATTCTGAACTTTCGGAGAGAATCGCACATCAAGTTGTAAAAAGTTGTGGACTGGAAAATGTAAGTGAAAAGCCTTCTTTTGTTAATTTTCATCATATGTGGCCTGAGATTCCTACCGATTCGATAAGGCCTTTACAAACGAAAATAGATCAACTGGATTTTGAAAAAACAGCTCTTTGCTTAATCGAAGCCCCAATGGGGGAAGGAAAAACCGAAGCAGCACTTTTTGCTGCTATGAAAATCATGAAACTCTCCAATAAAAACGGGTTATACATTGCATTACCTACATCAGCAACCAGTAATCAAATGTATGACAGAGTCGAAATGCTTTTCCGGGAACACAATATTCCAAAATCAAGATTACTGCATAGTGCTGCTTGGCTGAGAGATGATCAGTCTGAACAATATGAAGTTCAATCGGAAGATCAACAAAACTTTGCGGAGTGGCTAGCTCCATTACGAAGGGGTTTACTGAGCCAAAATGCGGTTGGAACCATTGATCAAGTAATGTCATCAGTCCTATTATTGAAATATAGCGTACTAAGGTTGTTAGGTTTAACTAATAAAGTTTTGATTTTAGATGAGATTCATGCATATGATGCTTATATGAGTACGATTATTGAAAGACTCCTAGAATGGTGCCGTGCGTTAGATATTCCTGTTATTATGATGTCCGCCACTTTGCCAGAGACTAAAAAAGAAAGCTTCTTTCGTGTATATGATGCCAACTTAACTGAAAAGGCGGAGGTTGCCTATCCATTAGTAACGACTATTTCTCAAAACGGTTCATTAGAATTGCATCCAATCGAAAAATCCTATATGAATTTGACCTACTATTATCACTTAGTAACTTCTTTAGGCGATTCTGAGGCGATTTCAGATTTAGCCATAGCTAAAATTCTGTATGGTGGTTGTGTCTGCGTCCTATTGAATACTGTGAATTCAGCTCAGGATGTATATGAGAAAATAAAAAGCAAGATACAATCAGACACTCAAGTGTACTTATTTCACGCAAGGTTTCCTGCAGGTAAAAGAGTAATTATCGAAGAAAATTGTGTCGAGTTGTTCGGTAAAAATAAAGAGAAGAGACCAAAGAAGGCGATTCTCGTTTGCACACAAGTGGTTGAGCAATCTCTCGACGTGGATTTTGATGCGATGATAACAGAAATCGCCCCGATTGATTTGCTTCTGCAACGGAGTGGTAGGGTGCATAGGCACACACGCGAAAGGCCAAAATTGTTGGAAAAAGCCAATGTCTATGTGTTAATTCCTGCAAATAGCGATTTTGGTAGCACGGAATTTATTTATCATAAGCTATTGCTGTTACGTACTCAGAAATATTTGAAATTCCATGATTCGGTAGCAATCCCTTATGAAGTGAGATATGCAATTAACGAGGTTTATACTAATACAATTGCGCCAGAAGAATTGGGATTATTCACTGAGTTCTCGACGAAGGAAGAAATGAATCATTGGCAAGCAGAAGGGTATGCTTTATCAACTCCAAATAAAGAGTATTTTTTCGCAGCTGAAAGACCTGAACAGAGTTTGTTTTTATATGAAGATACTGAAAATATGGTTCATCAAGGTGCAAAGACAAGAATCGGTCCGGAAAGCGCAAGAATCGCCATTGTTAATCAAGAGACCCTTAACTTTATTTCACAAAAAAAAGTTTCTAAAAATACGGCAAAAGCACTTTTGGCAAAAACAGTCAGTTTCAATATTTCTAAACTTGGAGTAAAACCAGTTGATATTGTAGAAGGGAGCGGATTATTGAAAGGATGTTTCTTTTTACCACAAGATCGACCCGATTCTTATTTGTGGGGAAAAAACCGTTTAACCATCGATGCGGAGTTGGGACTAATCAGCAAGGAGTGATAATTTGATTGAGTTTAATGTTTTGACAGAGCCATGGATTCCTATTCGAAAGCTAAGTGGTCAAATTGAGGAAGTAGGAATTCTGAAAGTGCTGGAAGAGGCGCACAGTTATAAAGATATTTGTGCTGAATCGGTTCTTGAGAATTACGCAGTAACACGACTCCTCATTGCTTTTCTCTCGGACGCATACACCCCTCGAAGAGTAGCAGACCGCAGGAAAATTCTGAAAGAAGGTCGATTTAGTAGGGAAATAATTGAAGGATACGTAAATCAATGTTTGTCCAAAGGTGCTAGCTTCAATTTATTCGATAAAGACAGACCCTTTATGCAATCATCTTACGATGCTTCAATTGATGAGGGGAAGGAAAAACCCATTGCGGCCTTGCAACACCATGTACCTTCCGGGAATAATCATACTCATTTTTTACATATGAACACAGCATCATATTCAATAACATATGCACAAGCTTTGCGATCGCTCTGTGCTGCCTATGTCTTTTGTGTTGCTGGACTTGCAGGACCGTCATCGGTAAATAACACACCATGTGTTTACTATATAGTTGAAGGAGCAAATCTGTTTGAAACCTTGGTATATAGTATGGTATCGAAAGCAGAACTTGGAAACATTCCTTGGAATGAACCGCCAATTGCATGGTTGGATCAACCGTATGTAAAACCCAAGCAAGAAATTGCGGCGATGTCGTTTGTGTCGGCTTATACTTGGATGCCAAGAAGAGTAACCTTGATACCCAATGGAAACACCGGGTTAATAGACAAGGTTTATTTAACAGCGGGGAGAAATTTTTTGGGCAATGGTCTGTGGAGAGATCCTCATGTAGCATACAGAAGTAATAAAAAAGAAGAATACTATCCAGTCAAACCTGCCGCCGATAGAGATTTATGGCGGGATATCGCTACATTAACAGCATCGGATCAAGAAAAATCTCATATTCCTCCACTGATTGTTTCGCAAATAGCGCTACTTCTCGATGAAAGCAGTATTATGCAAAATGTAAAAATGGTGGGATTAATTACAGATCAAGCTTCATACTTAAGTGTAGTCTCTGATGAGTTAGCTCTTCCACTGCCCATTCTCAGTAATCCGTTTTTAGGGAGTACTCTGAAAAGAGATTTGCGATTTTTGGAAGATGTCGCTAACATACTCAGGAAAAGTTTTGGTGAATTAGAAGCTAGTTTAGGTCAAGAAATCAGCAGTAGTTTTCTTGGAAGTATGCACGAATGGCTTTTCCGCTACTACATACCCAACTTGTCGGGGTTACAAGTGGAGTCGGCAACCGAAAGAAGTGTATTGCGGAAAGCAGTGCACGAAGTCGTACGCTATAGTACGAGCAGTATATATCATGAACAAGCTGCTAGATTTGGTGTTGGAGCCAAGAACCTAATTCAAGTTGAAAAAAGCATAATTCAATGCCGTAGACAAATCGGAAAATGGATAAAGAAACGAGAGGAGGGAAATGATAGTGGAGTATGAATTGGTAAAAAAGGAACTTTTGACAGATTCTGAACGTGCTCAGCTTAAGCGCTGCTTGGGTAAAAGACTAGCGGAATCCGGACGTGTGATGAGTTTGTTTTATAGAGTTAAACCGCGAGAAGTCACTCAATGGCAAGAAGAACGTTTTTTCACATGCTTAGCTATGGAGTGCCTATGGAAATCCACAGAAAGAGCGTTGGTAATACCTTTTGAAGAGTGCCTTTTGCGATTGGCAGATCGACCAAATGAGAACAAAATCGAATCAGGACTTGATCGACGCGTAGCAGCCCTGTTAGATGTTGACTGGTCCGATGACGACATGCTATTAGCAACAAAAATTGGCAGATTAGCAAGAATGCTCAAAGCCTCAGGTGAAGGGTATTCACCAAATTTTGTGGCACTATACCGCGATTTGTTGAATTGGAATTCCACAGATCGCTATGTTCAGAGAAAATGGTCAAGAATATATTTCATAAATACAAAACAGGAGGAGAAAAATAATGTTATTTGAAATCCACATGCTGAAGAACTATCCGCCCTCCAATTTGAATCGTGATGAGACTGGAAGCCCAAAGAGCTGCTACTTTGGCGGAACGCAGCGCGGGAGAATTTCAAGCCAATGCTTAAAGCGAAGTTGGAGAACAAGCCCCTTGTTCTCGGATTTATTAGGTGAAAAAGGTTGGCGGACTAGAAAACTACCCGAATTGGTAGGTGCGGAATTGGAGAAGAGAGAGATTCCTGCCGAGATTATTGAAATCCTAGTAGATAAGACTACTGGGATTGGAAATAAAGATGGAAAAGAAAATGATGGTAGAATCACAAAGCAAATAGTTTTCTTCTCAGATTATGATGTAGTGGCAATTGCCGATCTAATGGAAGAAGCCTATCGAGTTACAGCTGAGTGTGATAAGAAAAAACTCAAAGACATTAAAGCAAGTGATATTGCTAAGAAAATTGCCAGAAATCGATATCGACCTATAACTGTAGATATTGCGTTATTTGGCCGCATGGTGACTTCTGATGCATTTGCAGATGTGGAGTCCTCCGTTCAAACAGCTCATGCTATTTCTACGCACCAAGTAAATCAAGAAAGCGACTATTTTACAGCTGTCGATGACCTTCTTAAGAGTGATGAAGAAGAGCAAGGAGCAGCAATGATCGGGGATGTCGATTATAATGCTTGCTGTTACTATCATTATGTAGCCATCGACACCGATCAGCTGAAGGAAAATCTCAAAGATTCGCCCGATGTGATGAAAAACGTCAAAGATCTACTTTCTGCCTTTGTTCAAATTGTGGCCTTCTCAAATCCATCTGGTAAGCAGAATACATTCGCCGGCAATGTTTTACCTGATTTGATTTGTGTTGAAGTGAAAGAAAAAAAGATCCCGGTTAATTATGTAAACGCTTTCGTTGAACCAGTTCGCTTCACAGGCCAGCGCCAATTGGTTCAAGAAAGTGCGAAAAAATTAGTAGGCGAGATCAATAAAATTGATAAGGTGTTTGAACTGGATATCAAAGACAGAATTTGGCTTTCAGTAGGTAACGAGCAATTAGCACCCGATAAAGCTTCCCGAGTGAGTAGTTTGAAAGAGATGATGAAACTCTGCGAAAACTGGATCATAACATAAGGATGTGGCGAAATGATTGTCGTTTTACGATTAGAAGGGGCGTTGCAGAGTTGGGGTGAGAAAGCTAAATGGGAAGTAAGAGATACTACTACAATGCCAACTAAATCGGGAATCGTCGGACTACTTGCATGCTGTTTTGGATATAAAAGAGGAGACCCCGCAATCGTAGATTTGTATAGACGTGTGAGACTTGCAGTGAGAACAGAAAAGCCCGGAAGCTTATTATACGATTATCATACTGTTGAAGGGATGCCAATTTTGTATAATGCCGAAGGGAAGCCAAAAAGCGGTGGGAATACCATTGTTTCGAAAAGGTATTACTTGCAAGATGCATGCTTTACAGGGTTTCTCGAAACGGATCCTTTGTTAGCGAAAGAGATACAAGAAGCCTTATGTAATCCCAAATGGGTGCCTTTTCTAGGTAGAAAAAGCTGCCCTCCCTCCAAGCCGATTTTTGTCGAGACAATGGATGAATACTATTCCCTCGAAGATACTGCAATGAATTATCCATCGGAGTATACCAGTGGTTCTTCCCAAATATTAATTGACTGTGATGAAGGTTTAGTCGTTCGTATGGATCAGATTTCTAATGTTAGTAAAAGAGAGTTTGCGCAAAGAAGATCGAAATATTTGATAAGCACTCCGAGAAAGGAGGAGTAGTATGTATCTATCAAAATATCGAATTGATATCAGGAATCCTTATGTTCGGGTCAACTTGCAAAATCCTCAAGAAATGCATCGAAGTATCATGAGCGCTTTTCGGGAGCTTCAAGGAGAAGAACAGCGTTCTGCAAGTAAAATCCTCTATCGTTTGTTTTACACCGACAAAGAAACTACCTTATTTTTGTCGAGTGTAGAGAAACCGAATTCGGAAACACTTGCTAAACGAGGATTGGTTCCTCAAGGTTCAATAGAAATTGAAAGAATGAAGAACCTGTTTCAGGAAGGTACTTATTGGAAATTTGATTTGCTCGCTATGCCCAGTAAGAAAATTAGCGGGGAAGGTAAAAACAGCAAAAGAGTGTATCTAACCCAGTCTACTGAAAGAATGAACTGGTTGCAGAAGAAAGGGTTGCAAAATGGTTTCACACCGATTTCAGTGCAGGAGTTCGAAGAACAGAAACATATACTGAACCGTAATCAAGTTAGGTTTGGGTTTACTGCTACCCGCTTTCTTGGTGTTTTGAAGGTAGAAAATAATGATATGTTTTGGAATGCATATACAAGGGGTGTCGGACCAGAGAAGGCATACGGATTAGGGATGCTATTAGTTAAAAAGCTGGAGGTGTAACATGCCATTTGATCTACACATCTTGCCAAAACTTAAAGATAGCTTGAGTTTCCTGTATGTAGAACACGCTATCATCGAGCAAAAAGATACCTCAATCATTATGATTCGGGAAGATGGTAAGACTCCGATTCCCATTGCGTCGCTGACCGTTTTGCTGATAGGTCCAGGTGTAACGATTACTCATGCTGCAATTAAGGCAGTTTGTGATTGTGGATGTTCCATTGTTTGGTCTGGAGAAGATGCTTTTCGGTTTTACGCTATGGGATTAGGAGAAACAAGAAAAGCTCGTAATTTACTAAAACAAGCTGCTCTCTGTATGAACAAAGAACTGCATCTGGAAGTTGTAAGAAAGATGTATGCAAAGAGGTTTCCAAAACTCGACTGCTCCAAGCTTGGTTTAAGAGAAATTCGAGGTTTGGAAGGTATAAGAATGAGGGAATCATATAAGCAAATGGCTAGATTTTATGGAGTCGATTGGAAGAAGCGTGATTACAAGCATACAGACTGGAACTCAGCCGATCCTTTGAACCGTGCTTTATCTGCAGCCAACTCGGCATTGTATGGAGTATGTCAAGCAGCTATTGTATCACTTGGATATTCCACTGGATTGGGTTTTATACATACCGGAAAAATGTTATCTTTCGTTTATGATGTAGCCGATCTCTATAAAACCGAAACTACGCTTCCTGCAGCTTTTCAGGCTGTTAGGGATTATCGAGTAGGAGAAAACTTAGAAAAAAAAGTAAGAATCAACTGCCGACAATTCTTTCATGAAAGGAAAATTCTGAAACGAATTCCTGAAGATCTGGATTGGTTATTTGATATTGATCTCGCAGATAACAGTGAACTTGATCAAACAGTTGGGGATTTGTGGGATGAAGAAGAGGAAGCGATTGCTGGTGGGATGAATCATGGAGTTGATTTGAATGACTCTCATAATAATGGAAAACGTTGACGAATCGTTGCGGGGAGAATGTACACGGTTTTTATTAGAAGTGAAAGCGGGTATTTTCTTAGGAACTATAAGTGCTAAAGTACGTGAGCTTCTCTGGAACACAATCAAAGAGCGAATAGATGAAGGTGGAGCAATTTTAGTGTTTTCATATCCAAATGAGCAAGGGTTTGTCTTGGACATGTGGGGTGACCCCAAAAGAGTGGTCAGTGACTTCGAGGGTCTCAGATTGATCACAAACAGAGCTTAATTTTTTTAATCCTATGTATCTACCCCACGCATGTGGGGGTGAACCGTGGTGATGGAAAAGTTAAATCTAATATTGCAAAATCTACCCCACGCATGTGGGGGTGAACCGATTCAAAATTAACATCGCCCACAGTATGAAAACATCTACCCCACGCATGTGGGGGTGAACCGTATTAGTCAATACATCAACGGGGTTTACGAAGCATCTACCCCACGCATGTGGGGGTGAACCGTCAGATGAGGTTTTAATGGCATTGTCGCGCTTATCTACCCCACGCATGTGGGGGTGAACCGGTTAGTAAAGTCAATCCACTGCGATTATAGAAAATCTACCCCACGCATGTGGGGGTGAACCGAGCGTTACGCTGAATATCGTTATTATCCTAGCATCTACCCCACGCATGTGGGGGTGAACCGCGAAGCCGTCCAGAAACACCATTGACCGATTGAATCTACCCCACGCATGTGGGGGTGAACCGACACCTTCTTCTTCATTAAACCAACCAACGAAATCTACCCCACGCATGTGGGGGTGAACCGGTATGAGAACAAAAACCCGTAACTTTCGTGCTAATCTACCCCACGCATGTGGGGGTGAACCGATCTCCCTGTAGATCTGCCATGTGGCAGGTGTAATCTACCCCACGCATGTGGGGGTGAACCGATTACGATCTTTATTTTGTAGGCTGGTTCAACGATCTACCCCACGCATGTGGGGGTGAACCGGAGAGTGATCTTATGAGGTCGGTAATGACTCAATCTACCCCACGCATGTGGGGGTGAACCGTAAAATAATCGTGTCGCTTTCCGCGTTTACGAAATCTACCCCACGCATGTGGGGGTGAACCGGAGGTCACACAATGCAATACCGAGCAGGTCAAAATCTACCCCACGCATGTGGGGGTGAACCGTTGCTGGAGTAATCGTTGTTAGTGCTACAGGAAATCTACCCCACGCATGTGGGGGTGAACCGTAAGATTTGCCACCGAGCAGCTGAAGCTCCACCATCTACCCCACGCATGTGGGGGTGAACCGCGAATCTATGATAGAATCCTCGAAATGTGCGCATCTACCCCACGCATGTGGGGGTGAACCGGTGAAATGGTTAGACGAAAACGAGTTGCAAAAATCTACCCCACGCATGTGGGGGTGAACCGTTACAGGAATGCTCCCAGTGGTGTTGCCCGCCATCTACCCCACGCATGTGGGGGTGAACCGGCCAGAGGGCCAGCTTCACCAGAGCAACCTCTATCTACCCCACGCATGTGGGGGTGAACCGGATTTAATACTTTCAAAGGCAGGTTGTGTTAGAATCTACCCCACGCATGTGGGGGTGAACCGCAGAAAAATATGCTCCAATATCATCAACGTTAATCTACCCCACGCATGTGGGGGTGAACCGGGTTTGACTTTCTTTCAGACGGTCTTGCGGGGAATCTACCCCACGCATGTGGGGGTGAACCGAAATGTGGAGTTGTCAATATTAGTTCAGTCGTAAATTCGAGATCGTAGCCCAAGGTATTT
>CAYRNW010000036.1:0-19728 GCA_964425745.1 uncultured Eubacteriales bacterium
TGGGTTTGGGACTTTCACCCATTAGAACGTGCGCTCACCGGGCGCACTAACAAAAAAGGCAACCCTTTCAAGAAAGGTTTGCCTTTTCTTTATTATAGCTGACAGAACAAAGTTACTTAAAGAGAAGGGCTCCGGTAGGACACGCTTCAACACAAAGCCTGCAGTTTTCGCACGACTTTTCGCCCGTCATCATGCCGGGTAAGTAGGGTACGGTTTCGGTACCACTCCCTCTGTAAAGGAAACCAATCATATTGACACCAGCGATATCGCGGCAAACCCGCACGCAGGTCCCGCAAAGAATACACTTTTTGGGATCCCGCACAAATACCGGATGACTGGTATCGAGCGGTTTTGCATGCTTCTCACCTTCAAAAGCAAACTGATCTGCATCATATTTTGTGGAATATTTTCGTAGTTGACAATCCAACGCATCGCCGCAACCGCATTTTAAGCACCGCAAGGCTTCGGCTTTGGCTTGTTCTTCGGTAAAGGTCAATTCTACTTCTGAAAAGCCCTTAATACGAACGCTGGGCTCCAATTCTGCTGGACGTTGTTTTTCCTTTTTAACTTCTCCTTCATAATAAATCGGAGAAACATCTTGGATTTTCTTGCCCATCACATGATTATACTCCTCTTTCGGCATCGGCTCTCCTTTGAAGAACCGATCAATCGAGCGAGCCCCTTTTGCCCCGGCTGCGATTGCTTGAATCGCTGTAGCAGGTCCGGTAACGGCATCGCCACCGGCAAATACATCGGGGAGATTGGTTTGGGTCGTGTTGGAGTCGGCAACAATCGTGCCTCGGTTCGTCTTCAATTGAAATTCATCATTGATAAACGATAAATCTTGGGTTTGACCAATAGCCGCAATCACGATATCGGCCATGCAAAGATGATCCGAACCTTCAATCGGCACTGGACGGCAACGACCGGAGGCATCGGGTTCTCCGAGTGCCATATCGATCAAGGTTACTGCAATCGTTTCTCCATCCATAGCCACGGCTTTGGGGTTGGTCAAGGTAACCATCTCCACGCCTTCTTGTTCGGCTGCATGGATTTCTTCCGGATGAGCCGGCATTTCAGCACGTCCACGACGGTAAATAATTTGAACATGTTCCGCTCCCAAACGAACCGAAGTACGGGCAGCATCAATAGCCGTATTACCGGCACCGACGACCATAACGGTCAACCCGGTGAAATCAATATCGTTGTATTTCTCAACCCGTTCCAAGAAATCTACACCTGTGTAAATTCGGCTACAACGATCTTCACCTTCACACCCTAGATCCCATCCTTTTTGAGAACCGACGCCTAAGAAAATGGCATCGTAGCCCAAGGATTTTAGTTTTTTGTAATCGATATCCTTGCCGAATTCCACTCCATAGCGGAACTCCACACCCATCTTTTCGATGATGCCGACTTCAAAATCCAAGATTTCACGGGGCAAACGATACGATGGAATGCCATAACGCAACATGCCGCCGGGATTCGCATGTTTTTCAAAGACGGTGACTTTGTGGCCGAAGATGGCTGAATAATAGGCACACGATAACCCGGAAGGACCGGCACCGATCACGGCAATCTTTTTACCGCTGGCAGATGAAATTTCCGGAATATAGGGGCCGTGCAAACGGTCATAGTCTGAAGCAAACCGTTTCAAGTTGTTGATCCCAACCCGCTCATCCACCAAGTTTCGGCGACATTCGTCTTCACAGGGTTTGGTGCAAACACGTCCGCAAACCGATGGCAAGGGGTTCTGTTGTTTGATCAGTTGCAAGGCCTTTTCATATTCCCCGTTGCCGATATGTTCAATATAATGGTGCACATCAATATGTGCTGGACAAGTCATGGTGCAGGGGGCTACGCAGTCACCGGTATGTTCCGATAATAACAGCTCCAAGCAAACCCGTCTCGATTCATTGACGGCATCGGTTTCACTGCGAATGACCATGCCTTCGGTTACCGGGGTAGCACACGCTAAAGGGTTGCCTCGTGCTCCATCGATTTCCACACGACACAACATACAAGCTCCAAAGGCCTCCATACGTTGGTCTTTACACAAATTCGGAATCTCAATGCCGTGTGCCAATGCGGCCTGCAAAACAGAGGTGCCTTTTTCAGTTTCACATTGCAATCCGTTGATGGTGAAATGTACTGTACTCATCGTCTTCCTCCTTACTCCACAATCACGGCGCCGAATCGGCAAACAGCCTTACAAGTTCCGCAGCGGGTACAAATATCTTGATCTATAACATGGGTCTTGCGCACTTCGCCACTGATGCAATGAACCGGACAATTGCGCGCACAAATAGTACAACCGGTACAAAGCACCGGATCAATTCGATAAGAAATCAGGGAGCGGCATTGCAGGGACGGACATTTCTGCTCTTTAATATGTGCTTCATATTCGTGCCGATAATAACGCAAGGTTGTCAACACCGGGTTCGGTGCTGTTTGACCTAAACCACAGAGCGAATTTTTACGTACTTGCTCGGCGAGGACTTCTAACGCCTCGATGTCACCTTCTTTGCCTTTGCCTTCGGTGATTCGGGTCAGGATTTCCAGCATGCGTTTAGTACCAACACGGCAGAAGGTACATTTACCACAGCTTTCATTCTGAGTGAAATCCAAGAAGTAGCGGGCGATGTCTACCATACAGTTATCTTCATCCATAACAATCATACCGCCACTACCCATGATTGCTCCGGTCGCGGAAAGGGTGTCATAATCAATGAGAGTATCAAATAAACTTTCCGGAATACATCCACCGGAAGGTCCGCCCAATTGAACCGCTTTGACCGGTTTGCCCGAAGAGGAGCCTCCACCGATATCATAGATGACTTCGCGAATGGTCATGCCAATGGGCACTTCCACCAAGCCACCTCGTTTAATTTTTCCTGCCAAAGCAAATACTTTGGTTCCTTTGCTCTTTTCAGTGCCATATTTAGTGAATTCTTTAGCCCCATTGCGTAAAATCCAGCCAATATTAGCCAATGTTTCCACATTGTTGATGTTACTGGGCTTTCCGAATAAGCCTTTTTCTGCTGGAAATGGCGGGCGAATACGCGGCATTCCTCTTTGGCCTTCCACCGAAGCCATCAGCGCAGTTTCTTCACCGCAAACAAAAGCGCCTGCTCCCTGCATCACTTTGATATGAAAGTCAAATCCGGAACCTAAGATATTTTTCCCTAAGAATCCTCGTTCTTCTGCTTGATGAATGGCAATTTCTAATCGTTTGACAGCAATAGGATACTCGGCTCGTGCATAAATCACGCCTTCACTGGCGCCAATGGCATAACCACCAATGATCATGCCTTCCAAAACGGAATGAGGATCTCCCTCCAGAACCGAACGGTCCATAAAGGCGCCTGGGTCACCTTCGTCTGCATTACAAATCATATATTTTTGGTCAGACGGTGAGTTCATTGCAAATTTCCACTTTAATCCCGTAGGGAACCCAGCTCCGCCACGACCCTTTAAGCCGCTTTGCAAAACTTCATTAACCACGTCAGCCGGCTGCATGGTCAAGGCCTTTTCCAAGCCCTTATAGGCATCCATGGCCAATGCGTCCTCCAAGTTTTCTGGATCAATCGCTCCACAACGAGCCAATACAATACGAACTTGTTTATCAAAGAAGGTGTCATCCGCACAAGTGGCCGTTTCGGATTTTACAATATATTTTTCCAAGGGCTTCCCCTGAACAATATGAGCTTGAAAGACTTCGGCGGTGGATTTTTCGTCTAACAGTCCATAGACCGCACTGCCCTGATCATCTTGAATCTCTACTAGAGGTTCGGCAAAACACATTCCCATGCATCCGGTAGAAGTCAAAGAGACCTCCATACCGGGGGTGTTTTCAATGAGTTCATAGAGTTTGTCGTAAACCTTCATGCCTCCGGCCGCAATACCGCAACTTCCTAAACCAACAATGACCTTCATTGAGCACTCACCTCCTGCTTTTTGATCTCGCGAATAACTTTGCGGGCTTTATCTTGAGTCAAACGTCCGTGCACCTCACCGTCGACCATCATCACCGGTGCTAACGAACAACAGCCCAAGCAAGCGACTGTTTCAATGGTGAACAACCCGTCTTCTGTAGTTTCATCCAACGCAATGCCTAGCTCGTCACAAATAGCGGCACCAATGTTGTCGGCACCATTGACATGACAGGCTGTTCCATGACAAAGTTTTATCACATGTTTTCCCATGGGGGTTAATCGGAATTGTGAGTAGAAGGTTGCAACGCCTAAAATCTCCGGTACCTTAATGTCGGTATGAGACGATAACCGCACAATGATATCCTGTGGTAAATAGCCATACGCTTCCTGCAACTTTTGCAGCAAGGGGATAAGTTGAGAAGTATCCCCCGTGTAATCCCGTAAGATTGTTTCGAAGGGAACAAAATAGTCTTGTTTTGTTGCTTCCATGAATGAACCCCTTTCTAACTTGCCTCTATAAGATGATTCCTCATCTCCATATCACAATTTCATATTGAAATGCATACTTGATAATTGTAACCTATTTTGATGAAAAAGGCAAGAATGGCTTGAAAATCAAGCCATTCTAATCTTTTATGATTAATTTTCCAATTTTCATTGGTGAAAAAATTCTCCGCCACAATGGGCGGTAGCGGGTGTCCATTTGTTCCTTAAATTGCAAATAGATTTCGGCCAAGGGGAGGAACTCTTTGTATTGTTGAAAAGGATACTGTTGTAACAATGTATCGCCAATCTGGCTGAGTGTGGCAATAACTTCAGCAAAAGGAGTACTCGCTAACTCACTTCGGTGAATCAACGCCCGGTGTTCTGTAGATCCATTGTAACTTCCCGCCAAATACATACAAGACAAAAAGAGATTTTGCAGATGTTCTTCTCGCTTGAGATGACGTTGAGACTCCAAAGAATTCATTTCGCGCGCTAATAAACGTGCTTCGGTTAAAATACCAGTCATTTTTGCTTGCACTAATTCTTCCGGCTCTGAAGCAGAAGCTAATCGAGCTGCATAAAACTCATCCCAAAGACGGTAAACCAGCAAACTAAGATCTTCGGTTTTCCCATCCTGTTGCAACAGGAGTTTTCCCGTTAAGCGTTGTAGGCAATTGTTATTGTGAACATGGGCAATTTCATGTTGCAAGGTGTTTTGCAAAATTTGAACCGACTTTTGTTCACTCTGTGCATCTTGCCATAGTTCTTCCGATACGAGAATCACAGACTCCCCGTTTTTCCGTCTCAGAAACTCTGCTCCGTATTGATGTACCACTAATTTTGGTGTGAAAACGAAGCCCAGCAATCCATCGAGGTTCAACGAGTGACGTTCTAGATAAGGTACCAACCACCGTTTGAGTTGTTCCTCCCGTTCAAGGTTATCCAGACAAACTCCGTCTTCCTTACAAACTTTGCAGGAGATCTCATACTTCATGGGGAGGATCCTCCTCAACCCTTGGCGAGAGGCTCCCAGAAAGAAGTGCTTGATCAACAATCGGAGGCTGCGTAATAACCGGAATCTCTAATTCTTTTTCGTCCAGTTTACGGTGAACCTCCCGCCTCAATAGTGTGTAGAAGACCGAGGCTATCGGGATGAATAAAAGAATACCCCAAACACCCAATAAGCTTCCTCCCAAGGTGACCGCGAGTAAAACCCAAATCGACGGCAATCCGATTCGAGTACTCATAACTTTAGGATAGATGATATTCCCTTCAATTTGCTGGATTGTCAAAAAAAGTAAATTAAACCAAAACGCTTGTATGGGATTGACCAAGAGAATCAAGAAAAATCCGATGAACAACCCAACAAAAGCACCGAAGACCGGAATAATGGAAGCAAAACCAATAAACAGAGAGATGACTAAGGCATAGGGGAAACGGAAAATCAACATCGTAATCAAAAACAGAATTCCTAAGATCAAAGCTTCTAAAACTTGACCGGCAATGAAACTGGAAAAGGTTTTCTGGGTCAAGGCCAAAATCTCCAATGTTGTTTGGCTGTGTTGAGGGGTGGCATAAGCATATAACACTTTGGTCAGTTGTTTTCGTAGTACTTCTTTTTCCATTAACATATACACGGCAAAAACCATAGAAAGAATAAAGGTAATTACGCCACTGAAAATCGATGAGACCATGCTCACCGTAGAATTGAAGATTCCTCCCAACGAAGATTGAACCATATCGGTGATGGTATTAAAAATACGATTCCAATCGAATTCCAGCGCTTCCACCCACGCAACAGCATCTTGAAATTGCCACGAGGCTAAAATTTCTTCCAACCAGTCTTGAGTTTTTTCAAAATACTGAGGCAAATTATTACGCAATAGCTTCAAGGTGGCCGACAACTCGGGAATCACCGAAACCATAACAATCGCCAGAATCCCTGCAAAAATGATAACGGTCAAAAGCAAGGCAATCGGCCGTTTCAGCGAAGAGTGCATGGGGATTTTTAGTTTCTTAAAAAGTAGATATTCGTTGAATTTCATGGGAATGTTTAAGATAAAGGCGATTGAAAAGCCCATAATGAAGGGAGCTAAGACACGTAAGAAGAGCAAAACACCGCTCCATAGAACTTCGATATTATGCAATCCCCAAAACAAAAAAATTGCAGCCGCCAAAACTTTGAACCATGACATGAAATCACACGGACGATGCTCCATTCTCCCCACCTCGTTTCATAATTATTCTCACAACAAAGTAACTTCGTGAAAGAAGGCATTCATTCCTGCCACTGGCTATTGGCTTTTATACCAATCTATTAAGATGTCTGGAAATTCTTTGATATCCGTGTTATAATGACCCAAGTAAGAACAGGCTTGAAGGAAAGGAATGATCCATCGTGAACAAAGAAGAAACATTACAAAGCTTTCGAGCATATCAGCGCAAAATTGCCAGCCAACGTTATATTGGTTTTCTAATCGGCTGGGATGCCGCAACAGAAGCTCCTCGTAAAAGTGTACAATACCGAGCCCAAATCCAAGGAGAATTAGCGGCCGAGCAGTTTGCCTACCAAATGAACCCTGCCAATATCGCCTTATTAGAGGAAATCACTCAGGGGGATTTTGCGGAAGCAGATCAGATTTCAGCCAAAAAATATTTGAAAACCATCAACAAAATCCGCTACATTCCCGCAGAGGAGTATGTTCAGGCTGCCCGAAACCGCTCCATCATTGCCCGCGTATGGGAAGAAGCCAAACGCACCAACGATTATGGATGCTTTGCACCCCACTTAGAACGCTTTCTCAACGATGTCAAATCTTCCCTGTCCTACCGTGGAATCAAAGAGGAAGACTACTTTGCTACTCTGATCGATGACAACGAAGAAGGAATGACGCTGGAAAAATACGACCATTTCTTTGGCGCTTTAAAAGACGAGTTGGTTCCTTTTACGCAACATTGCTTGACTGAAGGGCGGAAGATTGAAGATACCGCTTTATATATCCCGGTTTCTCGTGCCAGCCAAGAGGCAATCGTGCAATACATGGTGGAAACCTTCCATTTTGATTTGCAAGCCGGTGTCGTCAAAACCAGCGCGCATCCGTTTACCACCGGTTCGGGATCCCCGACCGATGTTCGTTTTACGGTTCGCTACAATGAAAACTATTTCCCCGGTGCCATGATGGCGGCCATGCACGAAATGGGACACGCGCTTCACAGCCAACAAGGCAATCCGGCCTATGCGGGTACCAATTTAAATGGAGGTCCTTCAGCAGGAATCGGGGAGTCCCAATCACGTTTCTATGAAAATTATATCGGACGTAGCCAAGCTTTCTGGCAAACTCATTTTGCGGCGCTGCAAAAATTCATTCCGGAACTCTATGATTATTCCGCCAATGATTTTTGGCGCATGCTCAACCGAAGCAAAGCCGTCTTGACCCGTATTGAAGCCGATGAATTGACTTACCCGTTGCATATCATTCTGCGCTACGAAATCGAGCGTGCTATCTTTGCGGGTGAAGCAAAAGTCAAAGACTTACCCGAAATTTGGAATACCAAATCTGCAGAGTATTTAGGCGTAGTCCCTCAGACCGACACCGAAGGCGTGCTACAAGATGTTCATTGGGGTGGAAATGTTGGCTTTGGCTATTTCCCCACCTATGCTTTGGGCACCGCATATGCTGCTCAGTTTGACGCAGCTCTACGCAAGGATTTGGACGTCGATCATTTGATCCGAGAAAACAAAATTGACACCATCAATTTGTGGTTAAAGGATAAGATCCATTTTAGCTGCGGTATGAAAACACCGGAGCAGATTCTCATGGAAGTCACCGGCGAGCCCTTTAATGTCCAATACTATTTGGACTACCTAAAAAACAAATACACCCAGATCTACTTCTCTTAAGAGCGAGGCGAAAGGGTATTCTATGATTTATGCTGCTGCTCTATTTATCATAACCTATCTTTTAATGCTAGCATTTCCAAAAATCCGCCCCAAGATTGTTCTTCTCTCCGCTAGCTTGTTTATTCTCATGGGTTATGCAGGGTTCTTCCCTCTTGATTTACAATCTGCCTTGAAAGCTGTCGATTACAATGTTTTATTGATGATCGGGGGAACGATGGGCATCGTTTCCTTATTTATCGAAAGCAAAATGCCTCTACGCCTAGCAGAAATTCTCATCACCAAAGTACCAAACATTCAATTAGCCGTTACTGCTTTAGCCTTGTTTGCCGGTATCATTAGTGCTTTTGTCGATAACGTAGCAACGGTGCTTATGGTAGCTCCCATTGGATTAGCCATCAGTCGAAAACTGCGAATTTCGCCGGTTCCTGTGCTGATTGCGATTGCTGTCTCTTCGAATTTACAAGGAGCCGCCACTTTGGTGGGTGATACGACCAGTATCTTATTGGGTGGCTTTGCTCAAATGAGCTTCTTCGATTTTTTTTGGATGCAAGGCAAGTTGGGGATTTTCTGGGCTGTAGAATTAGGGGCATTGGCCTCCATGTTTATCCTGTTATTCTTATTCCGCAAAGAAAAAACACCCATTACGGCGCACGTAGAAACCCATGTAGAAGATGGATTCCCGACTCAACTCTTGATCATGACCGTGTTGCTCCTAATCGTAGCTTCATTTTTACCAATGCCGGCAGATCCAATCGTTGCTACTTTATATTCTCTACGGAGTGGACTGATTTGTCTTACGCTCTGTTTGATTGGTGTTTTGCGGGCAAGCTTTCGAACCAAGAGCGCTACTCCATGGAAAAAACTCTGGAAAGACTTAGATAAAGACACCTTGCTGCTTTTGTTCGGCTTATTTATTGTTATTGAAGGCATTCGATCTGCAGGAGTGATCGACGCCATCGCCCAGCTTTTTTATCATCTGGCAGGCGACGATCCTTTCCTTCTCTATACGCTCATCGTGTTTGCTTCTGTCATCTTATCGGCATTTATTGACAACATTCCATATGTGGCAACGATGTTACCGGTCGTTCAATCCATTGCCGCATTAATGAATCAAGGTGCGGGTATAGCCCCCTATGTCTTCTATTTTGGCCTTTTATCTGGCGCTACTCTTGGGGGAAACTTAACTCCTATAGGAGCTTCGGCAAATATCACCGCCATAGGAATTCTTCGAAAAAATGGTGAGGAAGTAGGTCTCAAGGATTTCTTAAAAATCGGTATTCCTTTTACTTTGACAGCGGTTTCTGTGGGCTATATCTTTATATGGTTCGTCTGGGGCGTGTAAATCATAGGATTTTTCAAATAAAATAAGCCATCGGGGTACTCTCACGAGTATCCGATGGCTATTTTTCATTTGTCTAGACGGTGGCTTTCCACAGGCCGTGGAGGTTGCAATATTCATATGCAGCCACGACTGTTTCTCCCTCAGCTAACGCAAACACAGTTTCCGGAGCTTCACCGGGCTGTAACGCCATGCGATGATATCCTTTATTGGTTTGAATATAGATCCACGGAATATAATGTGCCGGGATCATGGGATGAGCAACAGCGCCCACTTTAACTTTAACGGTTTGACCTTCTACTTCAATCACAGGAATATGTTTTTCGTAGGCAGCTTCTACCGTATTGCCGACTAATTCGGTCATAGGTTGGCCGCAGCAAATCATCTCCACACCGGAGTTATGAATGCTTTCTACTAAGTTACCACAGATTTCGCAAATGAAAAATTGAGCATCTTTCATTAAATCATCCCCTTTACTATTGTTATTTTTTGACAGATTCAATATCTGCCTGACAGTTCTCCATAGAACGAACAAGTTCTTTGAGGAGTTCCGTCATATCTATGATAACAGGTATGCGAATAAATTGCAAGTCAATCTCTTTGAAATTCATCAATATTTAACAAGATGATTAGAACTCTAATGGGGACACTACATCCAGCTGTTCAAGTTTCCGTAGGATCGTTCGTGCTGCGATCAGATCAAAGAGGGCAATACCAACCGATTTAAAGACCGTTTGCTCTTGCTGCAACTGCTGAAGTCGCGGTTTTTCGACCATCCATTGCGAAAAAGCAGTAACTTTGTCAGGCTGTAACCATCCTTGTTCTAAAGGGATGACCAGGTCTCCACTCTCTTCCGTTGCATATAAGGTATCGACAAAAACCTGTTGCGCATTTGCCATGGCAACCGGCGGTAATTCCCTTCGTTCCGGCTGATAGGTCCCAATAGCAACAATATGCTTGCCTTCAAATAGCGAAGGATCATTGGAAAGAACCGGTTGAGCTGAAGTAGTACAGGTCACGATAATATCGGCCGCTCGAGCTGCAACTTCCGCATTGGGGCAAATTACAACTTGAAGATTGGGTTTTTTGTTCAAAATTCTGCTTTTATAAAGTTCCGCAGTGATGGGATTGGCATCGTAGACAAAAACCTCTTCAATATCGCGTATTGCGGTAATGGCTAAAGTCTGATAAAACCCTTGTGCCCCTGCCCCAATCACCGCCAGTGTCCGGCTACTTGGTTTCGATAAGTACTTACAAGATAATCCTCCCAAGGCACCGGTTCGCATACCGGTTACAGCCGCGCCATTGAGAATCGCTTTGAGCTCTCCACTTTCTGCATCGTGCAGCAAAACTGTTGCCAGAGTCGTAGGGAGATTCTTTTCTGAATTACCGGGACAGGTCGACAATAATTTGACCGAATATTCTTTTTCCATAAAGCAAGGCATGATTAGTGCTACATTGTCTCCAAAAGTGTGATGCATTCGTTCTGGCATTTCATAAGCACCGGATTCTTGAATTTGGAACGCCTCTTCCATGGCTAAAATCATTTCATCCATGGTCATGTGTTCTTCCATGTGATCACGTCGAATCAGTAGCATATCGATCCCTCCTACTTATTATGGATAAAGCTCAAAATACTCTTCCAAACAAATTTCCTCTTCCATGATTACAGTCGCCACTTCAACCCCTACGAATCGAAAATGCCATGGTTCAAAGCCAATCCCAGTAACCTCAGTTTTATCTTTGGGATATCTCAAAATGAAACCATATTCATGTGCATGCTCTTTTAACCAAATGGCCGCCGGGTCCTCGGCAAAATCGGCAGTCAAGCCTTTCCCAGCTACTAACCAGTCGTAGGACACAATATCCGCGGCTAATCCTGTTTGATGCTCACTGGTACCGGGGATAGCCACCCAACGACCGGCTTCTTCAGTCGCTTGTACTTGCGAGTATCCCATGGTCAGATAGGTTTGGATTTCCTGTTGATATAAGTATTGTTGCAAGTCGGCACCTCGATACGCCGAAACCAGTCTCAGCTGAATGCCATCGGCACCGGCTGCTTGGATCATCTCCTGGATGAAAGGCACAACACGGGCATCTAACTCATAGGTTCCATCGACACTGGCTAAGCTTTCAGGTTCAAAGGACAGTGAGATTGGATTTTGCTTGTTGACTAAAATCATGTTCCAGTCTGTATTCGAACCCTCAGGATCATCTGGCTCTTCCGGGAGTGGATCGGGGGTGGGGTTGGGCAAAGGATCGGGTGTAGGATTTGGTAGTGGATCCGGCTCAACAATGGGCTCTTCCGATACCGGTGGAATTTCGGCAGCTACCGGTGGGTCTGGTAACAACATCCCTACCGCGGTCAAGATGATCAAACAACATACGGCCAAAATTAGCCGTTTCCATTCACGATTCATGGTATCGTACCTCTTTCTGATCGAATCACTTTATTTTAACATAGTTAGCCAATCTTTGTCACCTTTCGTTTCCCATGATCCAGATTTTATTCATCTTACCTCAAAGGAAGGAACCCCGATACAAGAAAAAGAATCTATAACAACGACCCGCATCGGGTTATTCCCGAGAAAGGATGGTTAGGCTTGAAAAAATACCGCACCTGGATTGCAGCTCTATTCACATTTCTCAGTGCTCTTGTCTTGGTTCAATATGCGAAAAGCAATCCCCTTTGGACGGAGCACGTTTATAGTCGCAATATTTATCCTGTAATCGCCATCGGTTTACAATTCCTGCACCGTTATCTGCCGTTTTCTTTAGCTGAACTCAGCCTGATCTTTGGCGTACTTTTTGCCGCTCAATGGCTTTTTCGGCGCATCCTTCAAATTCGGCGATTAACCAAAGAAACAAGCTCCGTTAGAGATATTCTCATTTCAACAAGTGGTACTGTTTTTTGGTCGATTTCTTTGCTGATTCTTGCTTTTCAGCTGTTCTGGGGACTGAATTACTATCGTTTACCTTTATCGGAACAATTAAATCTCCCCGTAGAAGAAACCGAGCCCGAGGTTTTACAAAGCATTTTACTGGAACTGATTCAAGAAACCAATGTGCTTCGTCAAGAGATGAAAGAATCCCCCAATGGAAGTATGGAGCTCTCAGGACCGGTATTGTATTATCTCCAAAAAGCACCGGAGTGGTATCAAACCGGTTTGTTTTCAGAGCAATTTGCTATTTTACCATTAACTTCAGCAGCAAAACCCATCATTTTCTCCGGCTTAATGTCATATACACAAATTGTAGGCGTTTATTTTCCCTATACCGGAGAGGCAAACATCAATTTGAATGTGCCGGATTATCAGATTTTAGCAACGATGGCTCATGAAATTGCTCACCGGCATGGGTATGCACGCGAAGACGAGGCCAATTTCTTGGCGTGGCTGGTTTGTCACCAATCCTATATCAGTCCCGAAGCCCAATATAGTGGCAATATGTTAGCTTTAGCCTATGGTCTCAATGCTTTTCATCAAGCAGCACCGGAACAGTATCCATCTGTATATAATCAGTTGAGCGAAGCAGTGAAGCGGGATTTTGCCTTTGGTCGGTCTTTCTGGGAACAGTATGAAGGTCCTGTAGAGCAAATTTCTACTGAAGTCAATCAACAATACTTACAAAGCAATGATCAACCCGACGGTGTTCAAAGCTATGGTCGCATGGTAGACTTGCTGATCGCATATTATCGTAGCGTTCAGCCGAAATCATAAAGAAAGAAGGCACGTTCATGTATGATGTTTTGATCCAAAACGGAACCCTTATCGACGGCAGCGGTCGCAAACGCTTTCGCGGTGATATTGCGATTACAGGGGATCGCATTGCCAAAATTGCTCCTAAGATCCATGAACCGGCTACCCGAATCATCAATGCAGAAGGTCTTTTTGTCTCTCCGGGTTTCATTGATTATCATAGCCATAGTGACGGCGATGTGTTATTGAATCCCGACAGTTACAACTTTTTGGAGCAAGGCACGACCACGCAAATCACCGGTCAATGTGGCTCCGGTCCTGCCCCAATGTATGAAAACCTGGAATACCACGGTCAATACGGCTTAGATCAACAAACCTGGGAAAAGATGACCTCGGTTTGCCAAGATTTCCGTCATTTCATGGATCATGTTGAACAAAGTCATTATGGCACGAACTATGCCTTTTATCTGCCGCACGGAAACGTCCGCGGTAAGGTCATGTATTACAGTCCCCAAAAACCCACTGCTGAGCAAATGGAAGCGATGAAAGCCTTGGTTGCACAGGCCATGGAAGCCGGTTATTTAGGAATGACCACCGGTTTAGTCTATGCCCCTTCGGTCTATGCCGACGTTGAAGAGATTGCCGAACTCAGCAAGGTTGTCGCTACTTATGGCGGCAGTTATGCTTCCCACATTCGTGGCGAAGGTGACAAAGTGATTCCCTCGGTTGAAGAAGCCATTGAGGTTGGCCGTCGTGCTCGTGTTCCGGTGATTATTTCACATTTAAAAGTCCTAGGAAAGAACAACCAAGGAAAATCCGGTCACCTCTTGCGTCTCATGGAAGAAGCGAATCGCGATGGGATTCGAGTGCGAGCCGACCAATATCCGTTTTTAGCCGGTTCTGCTCCTTTCATTGCTCAAATCCCTCCTAAGTATTTGACGGAAGGGAAAGACAAATTGTTGCAGCGGCTGGCAGATTCGGAATTCCGTAAAACTGTTCTACATTCTATTTTCAATGAAACCGAAGAATTCCAAAGCTCGATCTATGAAGCCGGATTTGAAGGTTGTTTCATGGCCGCTGCCCCCAAAACTCCGGAATACATTGGCAAAAATATTGCTGAAATCGCTGCTGAAGAAGGAAAAGAACCCATGGATGTGGCCTGTGATATCCTCATTGCCAATCAGGGGGAAGTACAGGGCATCTATTTTTCGCAAAATATGGAAGATATGTTGAACATCATTGCTCATCCTTTAGTCATGGGTGGTTCCGATTGGAGTGATTACACCAAAAAAATCGATCCTGAACAAAAAAGCGGTGGCCATCCTCGAGGGACTGCCACCATGGTACGTCGCTTGGAATTACTCCGAGATTATGGTTTACTGAGTTTGGAAAGTGCTATTTACAGTATCACCGGGTTGCCGGCCGATACTTCCGGTTTACAGGGCATTGGCTTATTGCGAGAAGGCTACCGTGCCGACATCACCATTTTTGATTACGCGAAACTGCATTGCAATGCCGATTTCACCTATCCGTTCCGTAAGAACGATGGGATTCAAACTGTTTTGGTGGGTGGTCAGGTAGCTGTAGAAAATGGTTTGGCTACGGGTGTAAAGAACGGTATCGTTCTCAAGAAAATTCCAAAACAGGCCTAATTACATAAAAAAGCTTCCTGCGAAGGAGGCTTTTTTTGATTTACTCTTTTAATGCAAGCTCTGCAGCTGCTCGAGCATGGAGCAAAGCCGTATCATAGACCGGTAATGGGCTATTACTTTCGTTGATGAGTAGCCCAATTTCGGTGCATCCTAAAATTACGGCTTCAGCACCTTGCTGTTTCATTTCAAGAAGCAGGGTTTGAAACGTCTTTAAGGTATCCTCTCTTATGATGCCATGTCCCAGTTCTTCGTAGATCGTCTGATGAATGAATTCGCGCTGTGTTTCGTTCGGAATCATGACCTCTAAACCTCGATTGGTCAAGATTTCCGAATAAAACGGCAACTCCATCGTAAACCGCGTACCGGTCAGGACAACTTTCTTGATTCCGTCTGCCAACAACGCATCTGCTGTGACTTCGGCAATGTGTAAAAAGGGTAAGTCGGTTGCTTGAATCACGGCATCTGCCACCAAATGCATAGTGTTGGTAGCCATTAGAATAAAATCAGCTCCGGCGGCTTTCAATTTCAAACCGGCTTCTGCCAGAATACGCTCTGCTTCTGGCCAATTGCCATTGCGATGAACTTCTGCGATTTCTTCGAAATCAACACTATAGAGGGCAATTTTCGCACTATGATCCGCCCCCAAACGATCTTGAACGGTTTGATTGATTTCGCGATAATAGGTCAGACTGCTTTGCCACGTCATTCCCGCTAAAATTCCAATCGTCTTCATTATAGTTCACTCCTTTGACGATAATCCCATTCTTTTAACAAATCCTCTGTTCCTAAAGCTAATTCCACTGCCTTGCTGGCATGTAGAAGAGCAGTGTCGAAAATCGGCATTCCGTTATATGATTCCTGCACCAGCAACCCAATCTCCGTGCATCCCAGCACAACACCTTGAGCACCTTGTTGACGCCACCGCTCCGACATTTTCCAAAATTTCTGCAAAGAATCTTCCTCACGAATACCATGGGTCAGTTCTTCGTCGACAATCCGAACTAATTCCGTTTTTTCTACTTCGTTTGGAATCCAAACCTTCAATCCATCTTCTTCTAAGGCTTTTCTATAAAAGGCTTGCTCCATGGTGTAGCGGGTGCCGGTCAGCGCCACAGCACGAAGGCCATCTTTTTTGATTGCTTCCGCTGCAACTTTGGCAATATGTAAAAAGGGTAGATTAATCTCTTGTGTTAAAATCTCGGCCCACTGATGCGTCGTATTACAGGCCATCAACCAGAAATCGGCTCCCCCGCGTTCCAGTGCCTTTGCACCGTCCAATAGAAGCTCGATTTGCTTGAAACGATCTCCGGCCCTTTGTGCAACATCGATTTCCGCGAAATTGACACTGCTCAAGAGGATTTTTGCACTATTCTCTCCACCCAATTGTTCTTGTATGAGACGGTTGATTTCCCGATAATAGGTTACGGTCGATTGCCAGGTCAACCCGCCCAAAATACCAATGGTTTTCATTTGGACTCCTTCTCTTATTGTAAGCCAAACAACTCTACTAATTTATCGGTGGCCTTGAGACCACTGCCGGTCAGTTCCATAACAGGAACCTCGTCAGCAGCCAAAATTCCGAGTCGACGTAGTTTTAATACGGCTGCTGGAACGACACCGCTGGTGGGTTCCACATAAAAACCCACTTGGTTCAAAGATTTCAAGCCCTGCAGGATCTCATCTTCATTGACCGTGATGATACTACCCCCACTTGCGCGAACGACCCGCAGAATTGCGTCCCCTTTCACTGGTAGAGCAGAGGCGATTCCTTCTGCCATGGTCGGCTGTTTTACTACTTGAATTGGCTGCTCAAAACCAGCTGCAAAGGCCCGAGCTAAAGGAGCACAGTTCTCGGATTGAACTGCATAGATTTTAGGGAGGCGTTGAATCTGCCCTGCCATCAGTAGGTCCGTGAATCCTTGCGCGAGTCCTAATACCAAGGAACCGTTCCCTACTGGCACTACAACCGACGAAGGTGCTTGCCACCCTAATTGCTCCCAGAGTTCAAATGCTAAGGTTTTTACCCCGTGAATAAACCAGGGACTCCAGTTATGGCTGGCATAAAAAACATGCTGAGCTGCCGCTTCCGCTGCTTTGGTAGTGTCTTCACGTGTGCCGGGAACCTTGGTCAGCTTTGCTCCCATAAGAGCGATTTGGGCTGCCTTGCCAACGGAGGTATAGGCCGGTATAAAAATATTGGCCTCGATTCCTGCAACCGCACTATAAGCAGCTACCGATGCACCGGCATTGCCGGAGGAGTCTTCAATGATGTTTCGAATCCCCCATTGGGTGAGTTGTGTCATCATAACGGAGGTGCCTCGGTCTTTATAAGAACCCGTCGGCATCTGATAATCCGCTTTGACCCAAGCTTTTCCCCAAAGCCCTTCTGCTGGTAAAAGTGGTGTTAGTCCTTCTCCTAAGGTTACAGGGCGCTTGGGGTTTTCAATCGGTAACGCGTCGGCATATCTCCAAATACTCCGTGGTCCTTCGCTGATACGATCTTTTTGGAAACGTGCGTGAAAATCTAATCTTAAGTATCCTCCACAATGGCATTGCCACCTGGATTCTTCTAATTCATACTGTGCATCACAATGTGCACAGCGTAAGCTTGCATCCATAGTCGCCCCTCCTATCGTTTCATCCCGTTTCCTTTTCGCCTTTTCTTCTTTTGGTTCCTTCCCACACAACAGAGAGGATTTTAAACCATGATTTGCGAATCGTAGAAGCAAATCCTCTTTTATTGAAAGGAGAACGCGATGAAAACCCTTGAAACTCCTAGGCTTCGATTACGCGATTGGAAAATAACGGACTTAGAAGACTTATATAATTATGCCAAAGAACCCGATACCGGAATTCATGCCGGATGGCCTGCTCATGCATCAAAAGAGGAATCCATGGAAATCTTGGAAATGTTTATCTGCAACCAAGATTGTTGGGCAATCGTTGAGAAAAAGACTGAAAAAGTGATCGGAAGTTTCGGTCTTCATAAAGAAGGTCATCGTCGAAATCCCAATAGCCGCATGATTGGCTATGTCGTTTCCGCTCAAGTCAAAGGGCAAGGCTATGCCACGGAAGCCGTCCAAGCCGTTTTGAAACACGCCTTTGAAGAATTAGAACTCGAACTGATCTCTGTCAATCATTTTGATTACAATCTGGCTTCGAAACGCGTGATAGAAAAAAGCGGGTTTCGCTACGAAGGTACACTTCGCCAAGCCATTGTTCGATTCGATGGTGCAGTTTTAGATGATTGCTGCTATTCTATGACCAAAGCTGAATGGTTCGCTCTGCAACAGTCCTCTGCTTTATTTGATAACCCCCATGTTCGAAAAGCAGCCAAACAGGATTTGAATGAAGTGACGCGCATGGGAGTTTTGCTCTGGCCGGACAATGAATTTGAGGAGTTAAAAGAAGAGTTTCGCGTGCAGATGTCTGCTAGGGATCAGGCTGTATTGGTATATGAGCAAAGAAACGAATTGCTTGGCTTTGCGCATTGCAGTTTACGACACGATTATGTGGAGAGTTGTGAGACCAGCCCCGTTGGATTTCTGGAGGGGATTTTTGTTCATGAATCGCATCGACATCAAGGAATTGCCAAAGCTTTGGTTCAAGCCTGTGAAGTTTGGGCGAAGCAACAGGGTTGCAGTGAATTTGCCAGTGATTGTGAACTGCAGAATCAAGACAGCTTCAAGTTCCACTTGAAAATTGGGTTTACCGAAGCGAACCGCGTCATCTGTTTCACTAAAAAAATATAGTTGGGGACGGTTCTCTCCCCTCCAAAATCCCCATTTCTTTGGTAATTTTCAAGGTGGGGACTGTCCCTACCTTGAAATACCACATAAAAAAGCAGAACACACAAATGAATGTGTGTTCTGCTTTTTTGTTTGCCCGGCAGTTACCTACTCTCCCAGAGGGTTGCCCCTCAAGTACCATCGGCGTGGGAAGGCTTAACGGCCGTGTTCGGGATGGGAACGGGTGGATCCCTTCCGCTATCACCACCGGACTACAAGATGAAGTTGTTACGCTTCACCCTGAAAATTGCATAGAGAGTTTTGGTTAACTTTGTTAGATTTACGTCTTGCCGTCATCATTCTTCTGCTTTGGGCTTCACTCCACCGAATTACGCAAGCATTGTTTCCAACGCCCTTGTTGGCACATCCTCTTGCGAGGATGATGCCTTAACTTTCGCACTCGTTTGGTCAAGCCCTCGACCGATTAGTATCAGTCCGCTTAAAACATTACTGTTCTTCCACTCCTGACCTATCTACCCGGTAGTCTTCCGGGGGTCTTACCAGATTGGCTCTGTGGGAGATCTTATCTTGAGGCTGGTTTCACGCTTAGATGCTTTCAGCGTTTATCCATTCCGAACTTGGCTACTGAGCTCTGCTCCTGGCGGAACAACTCATACACCAGCGGTTCGTCCATCCCGGTCCTCTCGTACTAAGGACAGATCCTCTCAAATCTCCTGCGCCCACGACGGATATGGACCGAACTGTCTCACGACGTTCTGAACCCAGCTCACGTACCGCTTTAATCGGCGAACAGCCGAACCCTTGGGACCTGCTCCAGCCCCAGGATGCGATGAGCCGACATCGAGGTGCCAAACCTCCCCGTCGATGTGGACTCTTGGGGGAGATAAGCCTGTTATCCCCGGAGTACCTTTTATCCGATGAGCGACGGCACATCCACCAGCTACCGCCGGATCACTAGGCCCTGCTTT
>CAYRNW010000037.1:0-17181 GCA_964425745.1 uncultured Eubacteriales bacterium
GACGGCTGCCACGGAACCTGTGGTTCTCATCCGGCTGCAATGTAAAAGCACCCCTAATGAAGCGTTCACTTAGGGATTGAACAAAAAACCAAGTGAACAGCTTCAAACGGGGGCAAAAGAGACCAGTCACCATCAGGCACAAATGCTTGAAGTGGCTGGTCTTTCCTTTTAGGTATTTTAAATTTCTGATATCTACACAAGATTTAATATGAACCACATCTAGATTGTTAATGTTTCTTGTATTCAACTGACAGAATAAAATCTGCCATTGTCATTGAAGCATTTACAATAAGCCTTGCATGATGTTCATCAATCCCGATACGCTTAACTCCAACACCGTGAGCATCGCTATCCTTATTCCGCATTTCGGAAATTGCAGAAACAATTTTCTCTAACCCTGACAGAAGCATATTTATTCGCTTATCAAAATTCTTGTCACCATGCATATTATATAAATCTTTAACCTGTTTATATAAAGCCCCAATATCACCAGAACTAGACGGCGTTTCGCCCTTTTTTTCTATGACTGTGTTTGGCAAGATAAAAATCTACCAGAGTGGAAGTTAAGAATCTTGCCACCCCCGAAACCAATCGTTACTGCATTTTCGAATGCTGAAGTCGGTAGCTCTGACCTTCATGCAACAGGAGTAAGCCATGGTGCACCAAGCGGTCCAAGATAGCCGTCGTCAGTTTCTGGTCATAAAAAATAGTATTCCATTCATCAAAAGGTAAATTTGTGGTAATAATCACACTCCTTTTTTCATAGCAAGCAGAAATGGCTTCAAACAAGAGTTGTGTTCCGACCCGCTCGAACGGGATATAGCCCCATTCGTCAAGGACTAGGACCTGCGCCTTGTCCAGCTTTTTCCAGAATTTCGTTTCGGCATTCTGAGCCCTAGCCTGGGACAGAAGGTTAACCAGCCGGCTTGTTTTGAAATACAAAACTCTGTAATCCCGCCGACAGGCTTCTATTCCAAGAGCCGTCGCCAGATGGGTTTTACCGGTGCCTGGACGGCCATAAAGGATCAGGTTCTGCTTGTTTTTGACAAAGTCACAGGAGCGCAGAGTATCCGCAGTTATGCCGCCTGGCAAGGTCACGTTGGAAAAATCGAAATCTTCAAAGCTTTTCATCAAGTCAAATCCAGCCTGCTGGATATAGCGGTTGCGCCGCTCCAGTTCACGGTCGCGGACAGCCTCTGTCAGAACCTTGAGGAGAAACTCCTCTTGAGTTTCGGCGTGTATTGCGGCATACGCCTCAGCAATATGTGACCCCAGCCGCAACTGCCGGCACAGATCGCGGATCATTTGCTGCTGCATGCGACACCTCCCATGAGTTTGGCGTAGGGTGTGAAATCAAGGGAATACTCCTTGAGCTTTGGAACATAGTCGGGCACATCGTTCTTGGGGATCTGCCCGGGTTTGTTTCGGACAAAGGCATAAGCAGAAACCAAAGTGTCCGCATCCTTGGGCGCCATTCTGACAGCATCGCTGAGTGCACTCACGGATTGGTCCAGGCCATCTTCCCGGCAAGTTTGAGCAACCACCTTCATAACCAGCTTCTTGCCGTCAAGATCACAGTCACCAAGAAATTGGCGGACCGGTTCAGGCAATCCCTGAAAAAAACTGCTGTACTTCAAGGCCGTAGGCCGCCGTGCCAGTACATCCAGATAAGGTCCCCAGATCATTGACTCTTTGTTTTTGCCGTACAGTCGTTTATGGATGACAAATGGCTGCATTTTTTCATCCAGGACCGTCACATGGTATGCGTCAAGCTTGAGTGTCACTTCCTGTCGAGCCATGTTTCCGGCTGTCGAATAGCTATTATTCTGGAGTTTGGCCATGGCATACTGATTGGTTCTGGCCAGCACATAACGGCAGACTTCAAAATCATATCCGGGTAGCGGATTCATCCCAGCCTTGTCTTCCTCAAACAGCTGCCAGACCGGTTTTTCGTGCTTGTAGTGCTCACGATCAAGATCTTGGTCGCAGGCCTTAAGCAGTTCGCGGTTATAGGCTTCCAGATCGTCCATTTGCGGGACCGGGACAAAGTAATTGCGCCGACTGTAGCCCACGTAATTCTCCACGGATCCCTTCTCATGACCAGCGGCCGGGTTGCAAAAATTACTGTCAAAACCATAATGACACTGCAGACGCCGAAAGTTATCGGTAATTTCACGTTCCCCCTGAGCTTTAATTGCTTTGACTGCAGTCGACATATTATCAAAACGGATGACCGTTGGTACATAACCCATATGCTGGAAGATGTTTTTCAGTCCCTGTGCCAGACATTCAAAGTTCTGTCCCTTGAACAACTGGGTGAATTTGGCGTCTGAATGCGGCAGTGTCAGGGCCAGATGGCTGCCTTCATAATAGATGCCCATTTCATAGAAACAGGTGGTGCCAAAGTCTACCTGAGCTTCACCTGCCGGGTGCAGCAGCGGAAGTGACGCCTGCTTTTGTTGGCCCAACTCACGTTTTAAATCCGCCACCAGATCCCGAATCGCACGATCCGATATATCAAATGACTTGTTGTCAGCAGTTGCCTGATTCTTCAGCCGTCTGTAGACACACGTGGCTGTATGTCGCTGTTTGCGCGGCGCAGTCTCGTCTGCTATTAGCCACTCCCGTACCTGATCGCGGTACGGGTCAGTTTTACTTCGGCGTTTGTGCTTGACGGGTTTGGGCAAGCTGAAATCCTCCTGCTCGACATACTTGGCCACCGTTTCCCTGGCGTGTCCGGTTGTTCTGGAAATTTCTCGTATGCTTTTGTCTTTCTCGAAGTACTCATACCTGATATGATAGATATGCTCCATTGTCAACATCTCCGATCTTCCTTTCAGTTGTTAGGCTAACTAAAAGGATACATGATTCGGGGGCGCGGCAGTGGAGCTTTTTATTCTCCAACTGGTAGATTTCTTAACTTCCATTGTGGCTGGTTTCTATTCTGCCATAAACACTATGACGTAGCAGAACACTTCTTCGAGCAATGTTCTTGATTTTGTAACAGCGCTGTCATAATTGCCATTTTCAATATCATGCATTGCACGGACGGAAATATCTTTAATATATTCTCTATCAATAGCTTTTATTTTAGGAGCATCTATTTCTACTTTACTTCCGATTTTTCGAACAACGAATTGTTTGCCAATTACCGCCAATTCATTACCACCAAAAAATAGCAATCCATTTATCTGATTAATAATTTCGGATGTAATTCGTTTATAAGAATCTTCGATTGTTTCAGCAGAGTGTCCTGACAATATCTTTTTAAATTGTTCTTTCGAAAACAAAAAAGCAAGCAAGTCAGAACACTTACCGTTTTTTATAGAATGCTCAAGCAATTTATCAAGATACTGCCATCGACTTAAATTTGTACCTCCCCAGCTATACGAGGCAGGCAAACCAAATAATGTTAATATACCACAAATATCTGGCCCGCTTAAGTATGGCATAGCGACTGTAATATCATTTCCGATATCTGTTTCAATTGTTCCGTATTTTGTATCACCATCAAGTATGGCTATTATTTCTTTTGACCTTAATAAATTGTAGGATTCAGTATTTGATTGAACCATACTTACCATCACCTTCTTATTATGAATTTCAGTTACCATAAATAATATTTAATTCAATTCTTGGCATAAGATGATTCATCTTCTGCCACTTTACTCAACTTTGTTTTTGAATTTGAAATATAAGCCCTCTTTTTAAGCTTTTCATATAATACTGCTCCGATTGACTCCATGACTTGTTTCATCATGTCAGGATCAGAGAACATTCTTACGAAGAAATCTTCATTCTGTTCGTACCTAGTAGCAGCCATTTCTGGAAAGTCTTTTTCAAACAACAGCATAAAGGTTTTTCTGTCATTATTCTCTGCATAGTTCTGCCATTTTTCTTCTGAGGCATAATCGTTTTCAATTTGTAGTAGCACCTTATCCATTTCAGTAAAGTTTGTTCCGAACTTCTCGTTGATTTTTTCGATTATTATTGTAAGAGGGTCTTTTTTCTTTTCACGCCGACCAGCCTCACCAGTGATAGGGCGGAAACCTTCTTCTGTGCTTTCTAACTCTATTCCTCCTTCAAAATCCTTTTCAAGGCGATAGTACTCCAATAGAACCTTGTCGTCTATAATTACCTTATCTCGACCGCCCTTCGGCAGCATAGTGTAAAGAAACTTTGTATATACACTGAATTTGTGTATGTCTTTATCGAACAAACGACATACCTGAGTGATAAAAGAATAGATCCGGTTGAATCTAGCTAATGTTGACTTAAACAAGTCTTGTCTGTCTTCTTCCAAAGCATCGAAGCGATCAAGTGCAGGTCGAATAGTTCCCTGTAACTTTCCTAAATCACCT
The DNA here is from genome assembly GCA_964425745.1 of uncultured Eubacteriales bacterium. Classification (GTDB taxonomy): domain Bacteria; phylum Bacillota; class JAAYKD01; order JAAYKD01; family JAAYKD01; genus CALCNS01. Next base: position 4,362 of record CAYRNW010000037.1, read on the forward strand.
GCAGATTGATCTTTTTTTGAATAGAAGATATCTGCAAAACGCTCTATTTCCATCTGTTGATATACACGGAATTCATCAAGCGTGTTCTTTATATCATATATAACATTAGGATTAGTTTCTTCCTCCAGAACCGTTTCCTCATAATACGGTTCAAAGGATTTTCGAATATCCTCAGAGGAATTTACAAAATCCAAGACAAAGATATCAAGTTTACTCCGCATAGTGCGATTTAAGCGAGAAAGAGTCTGAACCGCCTTAACACCGGATAGCTTTTTGTCTACGAACATCGTGTGTAATAGTGGCTCATCAAATCCAGTTTGATATTTCTCAGCAACAATGAGCATTCCAAATTCATCGGTATGGAATGCATCTGGTAAAGCCTTTTCTCTGATTGTTTCACCATCCCGGTTTTTATTCATCTTTTCCTCGGTAAAGGTTTGTCCATTGTCTTCAACTTCACCGGAGAATGCAACCAGTACCTCTAAGTCATTATAACCCTTTACTTTGATTTGACGCCGGAATTCCTGTACATACCGTACTGCATGAAGACGGGACGGAGTAATAACCATGGCCTTAGCTTTTCCACCAATTTTGTGTTCGGTGACATTCCTGAAATGCTCAAGCATAATCGTGGTCTTTTGAGAAATATTGTGCGGATGCAATGTTTCAAAGTTTCGGATTGCATTAACTCCGGCAACTGTGTCCAATTCAGGATCGTCTGGAATAGCTTTGGCAATCTTATAATACATTTTATAAGTCATATAATTTTTCAATACATCAAGAATAAAGCCTTCCTCAATAGCCTGACGCATAGAATATACATGGAAGGGATGATACTTGCCTGTTTCATCCTTCCAGCCAAACATATTTAGTGTTTTATCCTTAGGAGTGGCAGTGAAAGCAAAGAATGACAGGTTTTCATGAATTCCCTGTGCTGCAAGTTCATCCAGCAGTTTATCCTCATCGTCTTTTCGTGCTGCTTCCTCTGCGTTTTCCATCTCAGAATATTCTTCCAATATTTTTTCTGTATCTGCAAGCGCTCGTTTTAGCTTTTTCGCTGCATCACCAGTTTGAGAGGAGTGCGCTTCATCCACGATTATCGCGAAGCGCCTATTACCTGAGTTGACTTCTTTATAGATAACAGGGAACTTTTGCAACGTGGTTATGATAATGCCAGTCCCAGCTTCAATAGCATCCTTTAGTTGCTGTGAGTTCTTATCTATTTTTTGAACAACACCATCTACATGATCAAATTGGTATACGGTGTTTTGCAATTGGCTGTCCAATACACGCCGATCCGTAACTATTATGACAGTCTGAAAAATCTTTTCATCATTTTCATCATGTAGCCCGACTAAACGATATGCAAGCCATGCTATAGAATTGGATTTTCCAGATCCTGCACTATGCTGAATAAGGTAGTTATGTCCGGAGCCATTTTCTTTTACCTGCTCTAATAGTTTGGTTACAACATCTAACTGATGGTAGCGTGGAAATATCATGCGTTCAGATGTTATTTCACCAGTGTTCCTGTCCCTTTCAACTTCAAGGTGCATATACTTGTTTAAAATCTCAAGCAGACGATCTTTACATAGAATATTTTCCCAAAGATATGCAGTATCATATCCATCACTGTTTACAGGATTTCCTTTACCGCCGACATTGCCCGCGCCATTGGAGCCTTGATTGAAAGGGAGGAAGTAGGTTTTACCACCTTCAAGGCGCGTGGTCATATATACGTTAGTCAGGTCAACTGCAAAATGTACAAGTACACGGTTTTTGAATTCAAAGATAGAATCGTTACCCGCGCGGTCAAATTTATACTGCGCAATTGCATTGGAAGTGTCCTGTCCTGTAAATTGGCATTTCAGTTCCATTGATACAACAGGAATGCCATTTAGAAACAGAACGATATCTATACTGTTTTCATTTGTAAGGGAGTAATGCAACTGCCGTGTACAGTGTAGGATGTTGTCAGCATATTGTTTTTGACTGGTTTCATTAATTGATGTTTCTGGCTTCCAATAAACAGCGCGGAACTTTATGCCACGATCAGTGAATCCTTTCCGAAGCACTTTAAGCAGTCCAACCATTTTTACTTCGCGGTAGAAACGGTCAATGATTTGCTTTTCACTATCTGATCCATAAATTTTCTCATACCGTTCCCACTGCTTTGGCTGACTGATTTTTATGAAAGAAATAAAGGTATCCTTGTCCAGCGCTAGTTTTCGGTCGAAGTCCTTTGGATTGCCTTTTGTAAAGCCACCATCTGTGCAAAGATAGTTTTCAATATCTTCTTCAAAGCGCTTTTCTTTTACATCAAAATCGGACATGGTTAATTCACCTCCTTTAGTGTTTTCTCAAATTCTATTTTTGCTTGTACCATACCAGATAGCAGATTATAGAACAATTTCAAATAATGAGTGTATGCCAAAATACATTCTATTAAATAATCATTCCACTTTTCAGGATGCTCATGACTAACCTGAATCATGATGCTATTTTCCCCCGTGATCTGTGTCGATTGAAAAAATGCTTTGTCTGAAAAGTGAATATATCCACAAGCATTTCCATACACCGTTTCAAACCTTTCATCAATATTAGCCAATTGATTTTTTAGGTAAAAGTCTTTCATTTTCTTACCATTTTTATCCTTGAGTGTATCCAATTTTTCTCCAGAAATTAGCTTATTTACTACTTCACCTCTATCAGCAGCTATTATAAGTGCATATGATCTTAAACAGTTATCCATTTGAACTCTCAGTAGTATGCCTGCACATGATAGATTTCTGCTTTTTATCATTTCAACAAATCCATCCGTTAGATGAATACTCTTATCTAATACCGAACAAGCGTATAAATCAACATCGAGCAATGTTTCACTGATAATTCCTCGTGCCAATTTTATTGCTTGGTTATTTAGAATATTAAGTTTTTCTATAAGAGGCTCAACCGTGTTGATATATTCATCATTATCCACAATCACACCTCCATTTTTCCGGTAACAACTTCATAAATGAGAGATTTTTTGTAGTCATTTAATTTATTTATGATGATTAGTTTTTTTGAAATCGTTGAATCAATTTGATCACATTTATTATTAAGATAAGCAGAAATTTTTTGTTGTTCAATAATATTTGGTACTGGATACCGTAATGATTTCATAATTTCTGCAGGTAAATGTGCTATTGTCGCTTTCTCAGGCGAATTTGTTAGGCAATTGTTTTTCGCCATACAGTACATGGTGTAATAAAGGAAGTTTACACAAGATTTTTTATTCTCACGTGCACGAATTCTGTGTAAGGCTTTTTGGTAGAAAATCCCTAGTGGCGCATCATCCCGGACAATCGCTGAACGACCTATTTCTCCACCTTCACAGATCATAAGATCACCGGGCTTTATCGAATATCGTTCAACTTCATTATCTGCGAAATCCATTTCATTAAGATTTTCATAATTTATATGGTTCCACTGTACATCTGTGTTACGTAAATATGGGCGCAAGGAAACACCGGTTATTCGCTTCGAATCAAGCATTTTCCCAAGCTCAACCTCATAATTCCAACAAATTTTGTTGATAGCCCAATGCTCTGGTATTTCACCAATCCACTCAATACCACTGTCCCTCATCTTTACATCAGGATCAAGCCCTTTGGTGACCGCTTCTGTAATGACAGATAACTTATAAGCTTTCAGCTTTTCGATTACTTCCTGCTGCCGGGCAATTATAGCATCGATTTTAGCGCATTTGTCATCAAGGTAGTCAGCTCGGTTACATTGTTCTTCGTAAGATAAAGTTACAATAGGGTAATTCATAAGTGTTTCTGTATTCAAAGTCCAACGATTTTCATAGGAAACACCTTTCCCGTGTGCAAAGAACGCCATCAGCCAGTATTGTACTTTAAAGTAATAATCATAGAATACAGGGTTAATTCCATCCATGCTTTTGAGGTTCACATATGCGGGACTGATGACCCCGGAAACCTTGGAAATACTGCAATTAGCTCCGCTATACAAGTCCATTGGATTCAATAATAGGTCATCAATCTCCACTGGATTATAGTTGAAATAGCTTTCAGCTACTTGGCCTTCGTTGTTAGAAACATCTCTGACTCTAACACCACTTCGTGCCAATGACAGAATAATAGGGTCTTCCTGCATAGCTTTTTCGTTTTTACGATTAAAAGCGTGTTTTACACGACCAATTGACCATTCATCTGGGATCTCCCCAATCCAATCTATACCACTGTCTTTCATCTCACGCATCTTTATTCACCGCCTTGCTGCTCTTGATTTTCCGTAATCCAAATATAGCTAAGGCGCATATGCCGATCGCTCCAACAACACCGCCTAAAACCATTAATATCATCTGCCAATTTGACATTACTAGTTTTGAAAGCCAGATAACAGCATATGTAACTGCCCAGATGATTGCAAAAATAAATAATCTGATTAACCAATGAAAAAACGACCCCGTTGTGCTACCAGAGATAAAATCCGCCCTATACAGATCTCCGACTGTGTTATAAGCGATGATATATGCGACAAAACCTATGACAGCCAAAATAATATATTCTTGATACCATACGATTGGAAGTCCTAGAGGCTCGGTTAAGAATTCAAATATAACCTTAAACATTGAATACCTCCGCCAAAGCGCCATCTAATTCCTTCTCGATTTCCAGTATCTCTTGCATTATTTCCGCAGATGGCTTTGGCTCTTCGTATTTATAAAAATATCTGGTAAAAGGAATCTCATAGCCTATTTTGGATTTTGATTTATCAATCCATGCATCCGGAGCAAAAGGCAATACTTCCCGTTTGAAATATTCTTCAATATCTTCTTTTAACGGGATGTTTTCGGTGTCTCGAAGATTGGAATCTGGTTGCTTTTTTCCATTTTTCAGAACAAGTGAACCCTTTTCATCTTTGAGAGGGCGTTCTATCGTAATTTTCGTATAGCCAAAATCTTCGTTATCAAAGATCATGCTGATTTCGCTAGTTTTAAAGTCTCCGTAAAAACGTGTTATTTCTTCAATTGCTCTATCAGGTATATCATTTCTTTTGTTTCCAAGAGCCTTTCTGCGTTTTTCATATAAGCCGTTGGCGTTAATAAGCTGCACCTTGCCCTCTCGTTTGGTGCCTTTCTTTTTATTGGAAATGACCCAAATATATGTGGCAATCCCCGTGTTGTAAAAAATATCGTTAGGTAACGCAATGATCGCTTCAAGCAAGTCGTTTTCAATAATATATTTTCTGATTTCGGATGGCCCGCTTCCAGCGTCACCAGTGAATAGTGGTGAGCCATTATGAATAATAGCAATTCTGCTGCCGCCGTCCTTACGTTCTTTCATTTTGGATAGGGCAGTCATGAGAAATAACATTTGACCATCGCCTACAGAAGGAAGCCCCGCTCCAAACCGGCCAGCAAAGCCACGTTTTGCTTCAGATTCAACTTTTGCTTTTTCGTTCTTCCATTCACGGCCGAAGGGCGGATTGGAAAGAATATAGTCAAAGGATTGACCTTCAAATTGATCGGATGAGAGTGTATTTCCTTCCTTAATGAATTCAGCATTGTTTCCTTTGATGAGCATGTCTGCTTTGCAGATTGCAAAGGTTTGGTCATTGATTTCTTGTCCGAATGAAACAAGTTCTGTTGAGGTATTTAACTCATGTAAATATTCCTCGGCAACAGAAAGCATACCACCAGTCCCGCATGCGGGATCATAAATTGTTTTCGCCACATTATTGCCAGATAGAATGTCGTTATCATCATAAAATAAAACATTTACCATAAGCTTTATAACTTCTCTAGGCGTGTAGTGCTGTCCAGCATCCTCATTGTGAGATTCAGAAAATCTGCGAATTATTTCTTCGAATATATATCCCATCTCAAGGTTAGATATAACAGATGGATGAAGGTTCGCCTTCTGTGTTGTGAACTCTTTAAGGACAATATACAAGATTCCCTTATTCGCCATTGTATTAATGTGCCCATCGAATTTAAATTTCTCAATAATATCGTGAACATTTTCAGAAAAGCCATTTAAGTAATCCCTGAAATTAGCTTCAATGTTATCAGGATCATCCAGTAAACGTTCAAAGGTATACTTGCTGGTATTGTAAAAAGGCTGTGCTGATGCCTTGCGAAGCAATACATCTCTCATAGGTAGTGTTTTTACGCTTTCGTATTTCTCCAATACAACATCTTTAGTATCTGACAAGATACAATCGAAGCGGCGAACAACTGTCAATGGTAAAATAACTTCCCCATATTCGTGAGGTTTGTAAACTCCAGTCAATTTATCTGCAATCGCCCAGATTAGAGCAGCCTTTTCAGAAATATTTGCACTTAAACTCATGTTAATTCTCCTCCGTTTTTTTGTCTGGTACAAATTCCATGACATCGCAAATGTCGCAATTTAGTGCGGCGCATATCTTTTGAAGTATTTCCGTGTTCACATTTTCATTTCGGCCAAGCTTAGAAATGGTAGCCGAACTGACGCCGGAAAGACGCTGCAGGTCTTTCTTTTTCATATTCTTATCAATCAACAGCTTCCAGAGCTTGTTATAGCTTATTGCCATGGTTTTGCACCTCCCGCAAATATACCCCAATTATATCGCTAATACTAGAAAATAACAATAAAATTTAAGAACGCATAATTTTTAATGCCTATTCATGTTTGCATCCACACCATCTTGTGGGTGCTTTTTTTATTTGCACCCCCTCCGAATTGTCTTGATCTCCTGGCATATGGTGAGCGACAGAATATTTCAAAGAAGTTGATTATTTTGTCGTTCAAAACCGGCAAAAGTGTCCTGTGACTATTGAGGGAGAAAATATTTCTGATTCTTTTCGTTCAAACCGATGTTTTAGCTCCATTGGTTAGTGAGGGACAAGAAACCAGCCCTCGGAAGGCGGTGAAAAAATGCAATACGACAAACTGCCAAAAGCACTGCGAGAAAACGGAAAGTTCTGCCTCTGGAATTTCGAGGAACGCAAAGGGCAAGTGAAGCCTGATAAGGTGCCATATCAAATCAATGGGAGAAAAGCACAGCCAAACAATGAAAAGACCTTCACTGATTATACAACTGCGCTTGAAGTGGTTAGCCGATTTGACGGACTGGGGATTGGCATCTTTAAGCGATTTTCAGCCATTGACATCGATCACTGCATCAACGAGGACGGAACCTTAAATGCTCTCAGTGAAGCCATCGTTGATCTATTTGAGCGCTGCTATATGGAGAAAAGTCCATCCGGTAAGGGCCTGCGTATCCTCTTTAAAGCAAGTGGTTTCAATTACGACACAGCCAAATACTACATCAACAATATCAATATTGGCGTTGAAGTGTATGTCTATGGCGTGACAAAGAAGTTCTTATCCGTGACCGGCAATGTGTTTAGAGACGGAGACATCGTAGAGGCTGCTGAGAAACTGGAGATCCTGCTGGACCGATTTATGCTCAGGCCGGTGAAAAAGAAAAACAAGAGCCAAAAGCCCGCCATATCCTACCTATCGGATGAGGACGTCCTCAGCAGAGCAAAGACCGCTAAGAACAAAGAGGAATTCATCAAGCTGTGGAACGGAGAAATTCCAGAAGGCAAATCCCATAGTGAAGCAGACCTTGCCCTGTGTGCGCATCTTGCGTTCTGGTGCGGTGAGGATATCACCCAAATGGACAGGATGTTCCGACAAAGTGGTCTGTACCGTGAAAAATGGGACCGGGTGCAGAGCGGAACCACCTACGGACAGATCACCCTTGAAAAAGCGGTCGAGGGTGTCTCTGAGACATACAGTCCTATTGGAAGACTCTCTCAAATCGAGACGGATTTCGAAGTGTCGGGCTGTAAGCCACTGGAGGAAATGAAGCCCCATCGCAATCCTCGCTATGGATGGAACGACATCGGCAACAGCAACCTGTTCGCGGATCACTATAAGGCCATCGCCCGGTATGTGCCGGAGCGCAGGCAGTGGTTCGTTTATGACGGGATGGCTTGGCGAGGGGATACTGGCAACCTTAAGGTCATGAACCTGTGTAAAAAACTGGCCAACAAGCTGATGGTCTACGCCCTGTCCATCGAGGAAGAACTGCTGCGCAAGCAGTACATCGAGTTTATCAGCAAATGGCAGACCCGCAGGCAGCGGGAAATCGTCCTCAAGGATGCTCAGGACGTGCATCCGCTTTCGGCAAGTGCCTTTGACACCGACATTTATCTGCTCAACTGCCAAAATGGGACGCTTAACCTGCAAACCAGTATGTTCCGTGAACACAGGGCCGAGGACTACATTACTAAAATCGCTGGTGTACATTATGACCCATCAGCAAAGTGTCCACGCTGGGAGCTGTTCATTGACGAGGTCATGAGCGGCGACAGGGAAAAAGCAGAGTTCTTTCAGAAAAGCCTGGGCTATGCCCTGACAGGAGATACCCGCCATGAAGCGATGTTCATCCTGTTCGGCGCAACTACCCGAAATGGTAAAGGCACCTCGATGGAAACCTTTCTTCGCATCTGTGGCGATTATGGCAGAACCTGCAGGCCTGAAACCATCGGAATGAAACCAAATAGCAGCGGCTCCGCTCCTTCCGAGGATGTGGCGCGGCTGGCCGGAGCGAGGTTCGTGAACATCAGCGAGCCGGACAAGCGGCTGACGCTCAGCGCGGCACTCCTTAAGACGCTGACAGGCAGCGACACTGTCAACGCTCGGTTCTTGCATGAAAACAGCTTTGACTTCAAACCCCAGTTCAAAATCTTTACCAACACCAACTACCTGCCAACCGTAACTGACTTGACTCTCTTGACCAGCGGGCGAGTGAAGATCATTCCCTTTGAGCGGCACTTCGATGAGTTCGAGCGGGACCTCGGTCTGAAGGATGAGTTCTTTCGGCAGGAAAACCTCAGTGGCATCCTCAACTGGGCCTTGGAAGGCTATGCGAAGCTCCGCAGGAGTGGCCTTGATATGCCGCAGTCGGTTATGGATGCGACCCTTGCCTACCACCGGGAAAACGACAAGGTCGGACTCTTCATCGAAGAGCGCCTGGTCGAGGATGGAAGCTGTGAGGAACGCACTTCCGACATCTATTACGCCTATCAAGGCTGGTGCAGGGAGAATGGCTACTTCCCCGAAAATGCCAGAAACTTTAAGACTGCTCTGGCCAATGTGGGAGAGATTGTACGAAAGCGTCCCCGGAATGGAGGTGAAAAGACTACTGTGTTCATCGGATACAAGCTGCTCAGGGGAACAGAATTCCTCGAGTAAATCAACACAGGGGCAGACTGTGGCAGGTATTTTAGGTAGTTCCTAAATTCTATAGTCACATGAGAAACTACCCGTAAAACCTGCCACAAGATGCCCCATGTGAGAAAGGAGTAAAAGCATGGCTACTAAAACCTATCTTCTGGTCCAAGACGACCATAACCTACTGTGTACTCGATACTTCTTCGGCAACCCATATCTTGTTGCAGAGGAAAGCGGCTGCCGCTTCTATATGACGGTCCATGACAGTGGCGCCATCCGGGTACACGCAACAAAGCCGTATGACTTTGGAAGGCTTGAAGCCTTAATGGTACGGTGTCCTAAGTGCACAGCTCAGATGGTACCGATTTACTCATCATTCAACAACGATGAGACACAAGCCTTCCAGTGCATCATCTGCAAGAAGTGACCCTAGGGGGATGTTAAATCCCCAGAACTTTTTCAACCGGACAGCGGCGTGGGGCTTCACGCAGAAAAACGCGAATTCAAACGGGGGAATAACCCCAAATCAAATTTATGGAGGAATTTATCATGAAAACATCAACAGCTTATAACAGGTCATTTTGGAATTTAGTTCGAGGCGCATCTGATCAGTACAATGATTTGAAGGAAGGCTCGGATTATCAGACTGGTGCATACTTCTTGCCAAACGAATCGACCAGTCGCTTCCTCGCAGCACTCTCAAAAGAGAACCTTTTTCGCAGAATTGCCACCACTATAAACGCCACAACCAAAGGGGGATCTATCATAGCAAGTGATGCCTGCACAGCAGCAGACTGGATTCCAGAGAACAACCCTATTCCTGACGCAGAACAGTTATTTAAGCAGTACCGTGTGCAGGAACACAAACTTGCAGGAATCACATTGCTTCAAAACGATTTTCTGCAGGATACGGCGTTTGATGTTGAATCCTATCTCACCAATGAATTTGCTCGCAGCTTTGGTAAAAAAGAAGAATGGGCCTTCATAAACGGAGATGGTGTAAATCAGCCTTACGGCATCCTGCATCCGACCAATGGTGCTGAAATAGGTGTAAGTACCTCTGCTGTTGACAGCATCAGCTTTGACGAAATCATCAGGTTGTTTTTCAGTCTCGATTCTGAGTATCGCAATCACGCTGTATGGGTCATGAGCGATGAGACCGCCCTAGCGCTCCGTAAACTTAAAGATGCCAGCGGGAATTACCTCTGGAGAAGCACTGATGATACGATCCTTGGCAAACCTGTTCTGATCTCCAATTTTATGCCTAGTCCGGAATCTGGTAACAAAGCGATTGCTTTTGGAGATTTCAGCTACTACTGGATAGTTGAAAGACAGAATCTTTCCATCAGACCAATCAAAGAAAAGTACTACGTCACTGATCAGATTGCCTATATTGGCTTTGAATTCCTTGACGGATGCCTTATCCGCCATGAGGCCATCAAGCTTCTTCAGATGCGTGCCTAAGGCAGACTTAGGGTGTCGGGTCCTAATCCGGCTCGGCACCCGCTTCTTAAAAACTGAAAATGGAGGTCATTTATGGACACGCAAAATCAAAGCCGCACCTTTGAAACGGACATTGGCGGTACCGTCTATGTCGTTGAATCCTGTGTAAGCGAATCCGCAAAGGAAAGCGCCTACACCAAGCTTAAAAGGCTGATTACCGCCAACGCAAAGCACCTGGAAAAGATATCGGACAGTTCAAATATAGATACGGAAATCGACTCGACTACTTCAAAATAGTACGGTAATATCACAGTGCCTAACCGTTTGAAGACTGTCGGAAAGAGAGGTTAGTATGAATAGACAGTCATTCAACAAAATACAAAAGAAAACACTAGCACCAGATGAGGCACTGATTACCGTCCTATATTGCAGGCTCTCCCGCGATGATGAGCTTTCCGGTGACAGCAACAGCATCGTCAACCAGAAAGCGATTCTGAAGAAGTACGCCGAGGACAATGGCTTTCGTAATCTTCGCTTCTATGTGGATGACGGCGTCAGCGGCACCACCTTCGATCGACCGGACTTCAATCGTATGATCGCAGATGTGGAATCGGGTATGGTCGGAACAATCATCATCAAGGATATGTCCCGCTTTGGCAGGGATTATCTGAAGGTCGGGTACTATACCGAGATCATGCTCCCCGAGGCAGGCGTCCGCTTCATCGCCATCAACAACAGCATTGACAGCGCCAATCAGCAGGACAGTGACTTTACACCATTCCTCAACATCATCAATGAATGGTATGCCAAGGACACCAGCAAGAAAATACGGGCTGTGTTCAAATCCAAAGGAGAATCCGGAAAACCGCTCTGTACCAACCCGCCTTACGGTTACGTCAAGGACCCGGAGGACAAGCTGAAGTGGATTATTGACGAAGAAGCTGCCGAGGTGGTTCGTGAGATCTTCAGACTTTCCATGGCCGGTTTCGGACCCACGCAGATTGCCCGACAGCTTGAAGAACAATTTATCAACGTTCCTACGGTCCATTTGCGAGGAAAAGGTATCAACACTCCTGCAAGGCCACCTGAAAACCCTTATACATGGCAAGCACGGACGGTAGCAGATATTCTTGCTAAGATGGAATACCTCGGCCATACAGTCAATTTCAAGACCTTTAAGAAGTCCTACAAAAACAAGACCAAGATGCAGAACAATCCAGAAGACTGGCTGATCTTTGAAAATACCCATGAAGCCATCATTGATGAAGGAACTTGGGAAACGGTGCAGAAAATTCGTGATGGCAAGCGAAGGCCGTCTAGAATGGGCGAGATGGGAAAGCTCTCGGGCATGATGTTCTGCGCAGACTGTGGTGCAAAGCTATATCAGGTAAGGGCTAACGGATGGACACATGACAAGGAACATTTCGTCTGTGCAACATACCGCAAGGTCAAAGGCGGCTGCAGTTCTCACCAGATTCGTAATGTGGTGGTAGAGCAGCTTGTAGCGGAGGATTTACGAAAGGTGCTGGCTTTCGCCAAAGAACGGGAAGCGGAATTCATCCGAATCGTCACCAACAATTCGGAAAAGGAGCTTGCTAAAGAATTGCGACTCAGTCAAAAGGAATATGAGCAGGCCCGGGTCCGTATCTCAGCCATCGACAAGATCATTCAGAAGCTCTATGAGGACAAGGTGCTCGGCAACATCACAGAGGAACGCTTTCACAAGATGTCAGCGGATTACGAGGCTGAGCAGAAGGCTTTAGAAGCGAGAGTCAATGTGTTGAAAAAGGCACTCGATACTGCAAAAGAACAAACTCTTAACACGGACCGCTTTCTGGCCCTTGTCAGGAAGTATACGGAGATACCAGAGCTGGATGCAGAAATCATCCGAGAGTTCATTGACAGAATCATCGTATTTAAAACAGAAAAAGTTAACGGTCGAAGAATGCAGCGCATCCGGATAATATACAACTGCATCGGTGAAATCAACATTCCAGAAGAGGACGAAAAAACGGCATAGCCGCTATAAACGACTATGCCGAATTTTTCAGAGATTATAAATCCCTATTTGACCGCCCCAAATGGGGTGCTTTTGTGGTCGAGGCAGCAGGATTCGAACCTGTGGCCTTTGCGTCCCG
>CAYRNW010000038.1:0-16149 GCA_964425745.1 uncultured Eubacteriales bacterium
TACTAAAAGCCCAGCTGAACTCGCGTTCATCTGGACTTTTTTGACAGTCTGAGCCCTCCGTAGTGGAGGGCTTTTTTTAAAATTGTTGCATCAATTCTACCACTTCTCACTCACCCACAATAAACTCCTCAAGAGTATAATCCACCCGTTCATATTCCTGCTCAAGAGAGGCAAGAAAGGCAGCGAGCGTATCTTCAAATTCCGTTTTCGTGACCTCTTCACTGTTGATATACCACTGATCCTTGCTGGCAGATTTGTGAGACCATTGGCCTACGAACTCGTAGCTCAAGAGCGATTCAACTGCAAGCGCACCCTCATTAGTACTGAAACGGTACCAGGTCCCCCACGAACCGGAATCGTATCCATTGGCGGAACATAGAATCCAGCTCAGCTGACCTTCCACCCGTTCTTCACATAGTAAAAAGCGTGATTGCGTAAACTCTAAGGACTCTGCTTCCAAATAGTTCGCCCAGAAAAACGGCACAGAGGCGTTTTGCGAAAGAGGAGCCAAAGGCCCGCTGGAATCGATGCCTGCATACGCAGAGATGGTGTCGGTGGTGTTGAAGGAGCGAACTTCATCTTGTTCTATTGTAAAAACCACACAGCCCGAGGAAGCTGAAGCCCCGGGTGTAAATACCACTAACTCCGGTATGGTATTGAAGTCCAGATCCAACAGTGCTAGTTTTTGAATCCCTGCAGAAATCGGCTGCAACGTAGACCGATAAAAATCTTCATAGAGCTGCAAATACGTTACTTGTGCCACAAGACCTGCACGCACTGTTGCGAAATAAGCACTGAAATCAGCATCTTCAACCACATAACGGTTCTCTTGATATACAAGCTCAATTTGATCCTCGGTCAAAGAATACCCGTTGATGAAAATAGCCCCACCGTCTGCAGAGGTTGCGCTAATCCCATACAATACAGTCTCTTCAGCAAACCGATCTTGCTTTTTCACAGCACTCAACGCTTCTAGGTGAGCCACGAGTTCTGCCACTTGCTCCGGGTTGAACTCGATTTTCAGGGGTTCTTCGCTATTCTCGCGCGTAATTTGGCTGACTGCTTGCTCCATGGGGTTCTCGTCAAAATGAAAATCTAAAGTTGTTTTAGAGTTTGCTAAAAACCAAACAACTATAATCAATGAAAGAACAAGCGTTGCAATACCAAAATTCCGTTTTCTCAGAAAATTTGTGTTCATTTCTTATTCCTCCTTGCGGGGATCCTACTCCCTCATCTTCTATATGTAAGTATCTGTGCGAAGCATATGCAAAAATTTGCGGGTATCACAGCACCTGGTGCCGTGTAATCCTTATTTTTCAATGTCCTATTGAAGGGAAGCAGTTCAACGGGGAGTCCTTTTTTCTTTTTAGCATATCATACTCTAAGGATTGTTTTGGTTCCAAACTCATACTCGTCGTTTACTTAATGCAATTCATAATAACACTGATCATCATTTCTTTTTCTTCAGGTCGTGATTCCGCAATCATAATAGTAAGTGCTACTAGGGTATGGTCATCAATCAGTTTATCGCCATTAAAAAAGAGAACTCCGTTTTTGTCAAGAAAGTATAAGAACATTGTTGCAGCAATACGCTTATTTCCATCTGAAAAGCTATGATTTTTCGTGACTAAATAAAGCAAATTGGCTGCTTTTTCTTCCAGTGTCGGGTAAATATCATGTCCCTCAAAAGACTGATAGATATTGCCGATACTGCCTTTGAAAGAATTATCCTTTTCGTTTCCAAAAAGCATGGATTCATTACCAAAGCGCATACTGTCAATGATCTTTCGGCATTCTTCATAAGTCAAAATATACGTTGCTTCGTTTCCCCTTGGGCGAATCATATTCTGGTGGTCGTAAGAATCAAGTAATACCAAAGCTTCATTGTATCTTTCGACAACTGTTAACACCTGCTGTGCATCAAGAGACTGCTCAGTCCGTTGCATCAGTTTAATTATTTTACCTAAATCTTCAAGGCGTTTTTGATTCATGGCGAACCCTTGCATAATATACTGCTTCAAAACACTGTTTGCCCATCGTCGAAACTCAACACCTCGCCGTGATTTGACTCGATAGCCAACAGAAATTATAACATCAAGGTTGTAATATTCCGTCATATGCGTTTGGGTTTTACCTGCTATTGCACCATGTTGAGTGGTAGTCGCAAATTTTGCGACTACCACCTGGTCATTCAATTCTTCTTTCAAAGCATTATTTACATGTTTGCCAATTGTTTTCAGATCTCTGTCAAATAGTTCCGCCATTTGACTACGATTCAACCAAACTGTATCCTCTTTTATCTGAACAGGTAATAATATCGCTTTATCCTGTGCTTCAAAAAAAACTATCTCATTTTTCATTTGATAATCCTTTCTTTATTTAAAATTCATACTGCTGTCTCCATATTGACAATGCGTAAAATTTCAAACCTTGCGCTTAAGGTTCTACAAATCACTTGACTATGGCTAGATGCCGGCATGCTGCCAGTGAGTATTAAACCCCTCAGTCTTCTTCCTACTCCCTCATCTTCTCCAGCATATTCAACACCAAATTCGCCGACTGATTCGCTGCCAGCGCTTCAAAAACATTGTAATCTACTTCGGCATTCTCATTGGCATGGTCGGAAATACTGCGAATCACCACAAAAGGAACCCCGTTGATTTCCGCCACATGGGCTATGGCTGCGCCTTCCATTTCTACACAAAGAGGATGGTAGGCATCGGCAATTCGTTGCTTCAGCGCTTGCTCGGTCACAAACTGCTCTCCGGTGACGATCTTACCTACATGGCACTTGTATTCCTTGGCAAGCACACTCTCCCCGGAGCGCTTGGCTAAGTCAACCAGGTCAGCGTTGGCTGTGAATTGTTCCTTAAATGGAAAAAGTCTCTGCATCTGCTGGGGTCGCACATCGTGATAGGTAAGTTTGTCCGAAATCACCACATCTCCAAAATGCACTTCGTCGTGCATACTGCCGGCAATGCCAGTGTTGATAACCGCAGTCACACCAAAATGATCGATAAGGATCTGCGTGCAACAAGCCGCGTTCACTTTACCAACCCCGCAGGTGGTTAAAACAACAGGAACACCCTCATAGCTGCCGCTATAAAACACAAACCCGGCAATTTGCCTTTCTGCAGTGATTTGAAAGGCTTCTCTAAGTTTGGCGATCTCAATCTTCATCGCACCCATAATCCCTATTGTTTTCATAAGTTCTCCCTCAAAATCTTGACCATGGTTTTACCCTTGGCCAGCTCATCGACTAGTTTATCTAAGTAACGGATCTCGCGCATGGTGGGTTCTTGAATCTCCTCTACCCGCACTCCACAAATAACCCCCTTGATTTGGCTCCGTGCGGGGTTCAGATTGGGTGCTTGAGCGAAGAAATCCTCGTAATTGGTCTGCTTTTCAACTTGAGCCTCCAGCTCTTCTTGGCTGTAGCCAGTCATCCAGAGGATAATGGCATCGACTTCTGCTTTGGTTCGCCCTTTCCTCTCGGCTTTGGCTATATACATAGGATACACTTTGGCAAATGGCATCGCATATACTTTTTGGTTGTTCATACTAAACCCTCTCTTTCGCTTTTCTCTTTTAAGGAGTATAATTTTACATGATTCCCTTCACAAAATTATTTTCTCACGCAACGAGATTCAATTTTTATCGTGTATAAGGATGAAAGATCTTTCAACGCACTAAGCGAGCAGGAGGTAAACACGATGGAAGATAGTACAATCATTGATTTATATTGGGAACGATCCGACACCGCCATTGGCGAAACCGCAAAAAAGTATTCTCGGTACTGTCATTCCATTGCGTTCAACATTTTGCTTAACAAGGAAGATGCTGAGGAATGTGTTAACGATACATATCTCAATGCTTGGAACGCTATACCACCAAAACGCCCCAATTGTTTAGCTACCTTTCTGGGCAAGATCACGCGCAATCTATCGCTTGACAAATTCAAAAAATACTCTGCTGCTAAACGCGGACATGGACAAATGGAAATAGCTTTATCGGAGTTAGATGAAGTGCTTCCCTCTACCACAAGCGTGGAACAAGCCATGGACGAAAAGGAATTAATGACCTTGCTGGACGAGTTTCTTGAAGGTCTGGAGAAGCAAAAACGCATAATCTTTGTTCAACGGTATTGGTATCTCATGCCGATCAAGGCAATTGCAGAGCAGTTCAACATAGGCGAAAGCCAGGTTAAATCAACACTGTTCCGAATAAGAAAGGAACTGAAATCTCACTTTGAACGAGAGGGGGTCATGCTATGAAAAACGAAAAGCTGTTATGTTCCATAGGGAATATTGCAGATAAATATATCGCTGAGGCACAACCCGTGGCGGTGCAACCCCAAAAATCAAAGGTTGTAATGCTGTTTAGAAAGACTTCTATTAGAGCCGCCGCAGTTGCTGCATCGTTATTGCTTTGTGCATTTACGTATTATATTGCTACCGGCGGTGACTTGTGGCTACAACAACCGGCGAAAAATCCAACAGAAACAGTGCGCTCGGCAATTGAAAACCAAGTTGGCAAGGATTACACGATTCGCATTGAAGGCAAGAGCTTTGAAATCGATGAAGTGGAGACGGCGCGTGTTGTGGAACGATTCATCAGCGGAGTGATCGCCGAGCGACGCAGCTGGAGCGACGAATATTTAGCAGAGCATTTTATTGTCGTCAAAGCCGTTTACTATGCCGAATACGACCACACCCAAACAACCCGAAGCGACGGAGATGTTGTGCAATACTTTTATCTAACGCGGGATATACAGAGCAAAGAATGGACGATTGTAGACAACTCAGGCAATATGAACCGACCAAATGAGAAGCCTGATCTAGAAACCGGTGCGGCGCTCAGCCTACAAGAACAAATCGAGTCTTATTTAACCGAGCTATTTAACGAAGCATACACGCCGTATTACGATGGCCTGCATTACGAAATCAGCAATTACGAAGAAATCATCCTCGATGATGAATGCGCTGCAACCTTCTTGTGGACCATGTATCATCTGGGCAAAGGTTGGGACGTAGCGAGCGATGAGGGCGTAGAGACGCAAGGGAACTTCAACCTACAAGCCACGGCGACTCTAAATAGCGACGGGGAACTTGATGTAAGCACCCTTATCATTCTGGCAGACAGTAGCGCTGTTGGTGCGCCGAACTATAATATCTCTATTGAGGATTTCTTCCCGGATCAGCTTACCACTCCATAACCTGTTCCCATAAGCAAAGTTCATACGCAAAGACTGCACCGAAGGATACCCCTTTTGTGCGGTCTTTTTGCTTTATTAACCCTCAATTGCAGTATAATTGAAAATCACCAACAATTCAAGGTTAGAATCCATAAATCCCTTTTATTGAAAAGGATTATGACAATTGTTAAAGGAATATAAAATAGATTGATTTTGAAGGGATGGATTTGCATGAACACTCTGAATCAACAGATCAGCGAGTATACCGCTCTTTTGCAACAAGGGGAAATTCAGCAAGCCTATAGGGGAATCTTAGAATTCATGGGGAAATTGAGAGCAGATTTCATAAAACAATACCCTCAGTATGAAATTAGCGGACTCTACCAGGGTTACATGGACATGTCGTATTTCTCGATTTTCACCAAGTCTCTCAAAGAAAAGGGCCTAAAGATTGCTCTCGTCTATTGGCACGAGAAAAACCAATTTGAAGTTTGGCTTTCAGCTCGCAACCGAGTTTTAACCAGGCAATATGAAGCGGTGCTTCACGAAACACCACTACAAGGAATCCCTACGTTTCACGATGTAACGAACCTAGATGCCATTGTGGAAAACGTTTTGGCCGTCACTCCGGATTTTGAAGAACCAGATACTTTAGTTTCAACGCTGGAACAAGGAACAAAGCGGTTTATGGAAGCAATAAGCAAACTTTTCCATGAATTACCTTAGTAAGAAAAACTTTTTGCTCAAGTCATACTTTATGACGACGAACCGGAAAAGATGAAGACCTTTCTCCACCACTCTATCTTCAAAAAACAGTAAAACGGCTCCCTTTTACAGGGGGTCGTTTTTTACTCCAGAAATCCATTTCAACTTAATAGCTACAAGTGTTTCTTACTGATCTCTAGAGTTTTTTGATTAATTCTGATGTATTGTGTTTTTTTATGTATCTTAATCAGAAGTCGCATAGTCTTTTTCCACTCTTTTCATTGTCTTAATGACACGAATTATGGTTTTTATCACTTTTTGACTCGCCCACGTCTAACGTACGCTTATGTACATTTATATTGATTTTTTATGAACTTATTATATTCATATATACAGCCTTTTAGCGTGATTGACAATGTATTAATGGTATTATAATATGTGATTGACGACTAAAGTATTTACAAAAACTACTCCAATGTTATTGTTACTAATTAAGCAAATGAAAGTGAGGGTTCCAAATGAGTATTAGTTACACGATTACCGAAAGATATGACATTCAAAACACGAACGAACGCACTAGGCAAATTCTGGAATTCATAAAAACACAGTTTGAACACATGGCGAAGCTACACAACTTAACTAGTGTTTATATTGAGGAACTAACAATAACTTTAGATAACAAGGCTTTAAGAATGACCAAAATGAAGGCCGATCGAGAACAGGATTTATTATTTATTACAGAGGATGGTTGGACTTTTGCTGAATGTGATCGTGATTTGCAGAACCAACTATTCTCACATGAGGCCTGGAACTCAATTCAGTCGATACCAATGGCTAAAAGCATCCAGCTTAAGGTAACTTACTCCTATACTTGGACTGCATTCGTTGCAGATTATTTGGAGAATCTAAAATATGGTCTTAGAGGTATTTCTAAGTTTCTTGTGAAAGAAGATGCAGAATACATTCAATATGCCGGAATGGAAGTAACTGAAGGGTGTTGGGTAAACAAGTTATTCGTTTGCGATCAGAAGAACGGTAAACTCCGCTTTGGTTACCTTGAACCTACTGTAGATATAAAACTCGCTCCTAATCTATATCCCTGGCACGCCAGTTTTACAGCACTCCAACTCGAAATGAATATATCTCCTGAGAATAGGGAAAGGATTGAACGCACCGATTCAATTGTTAAGAAACTAGATGAACGTTTTGGAGATGCCACACCAATTATTTCTAACGAAGACTACTACTTCGCGCTAAATTATGTGACCTTCAATTCTATTGATGATGTGAATCTATTTGTCAAGTCTGTCGAAGAGCTCTACGAGATTAATAACGGTGAACTCCATTGTGATGTCAGTTTCTATAGCTCCGCAAAAGATACAATAGCCGCTATGGATGTATCTTTTGACGAGAACGGAAAACTTATATTGATAGTCGCGCAAGTTTAATTCTCTACACCCATTCTTAAAACGGTGCATATAGACAGACGATTACTCAACTGCCAATGTCATGCACAATTTTATACCCACCATCGGCTTGCCTAGCCCATATGGTGGTATACTTACCGGTTTGGGTCACTTCTTCTCCTTGCGCATTCCAGTATTTTCTTTCGTAGGTGCCATAGGTATATACCATGGTTTCGTCATCCGAAGCTAGCACAGTGGTTGGTGCCCAATGAAAAGAAAAACCAGGCAAAGCACAAACCGGAGTCATCGCCGTTAATATTGCTTCTTTACCTACAATGTCGGTTTGCTTTCCGACCATAACAGCATTCTCTGCAAAGTACGAAGTCCACCCTTTGGCTCCTCGTTCTTTTGTGGCAAGGTTAAAGTCTTTTTCAAGCTGGTAAAAGTAATCATAAATTCGTTGCTCACTCTTCATCGTCATTCTCCTTTTCTGGTTTGACTATCGATGCAAATGTTGTAGAAGCGGCGTGTTATCTACCAATATTTTACAATACCAATGGTTGTCTCGTCAACTACAGCTTATTCATTCCTGCAAATCATCTGTACAAAAAAGGATTGTCACAAGAGAAAAAGAACATTAACAGCAAAAGAAGTGTGGGAGGTTTTAATGTGAAAGACACTAAGAAACAATTACTGCGCGATTCCGCTGTAGAACCCACAAATGAGGTTCTTGCAGAGGCATTGGGCGAAGCAAACGCTGCATATGTTGCCTTCCTTCAAGAACTGGCAAGTCATGGCATCGAGTTGGTGTGGCGGTATTACCCCGATGGCAAAGCCTGGTTAGCCAAAGGGCAGATTTATTGGACTGGTGTTCGAGGGGGCAAAAAAGAAGCCACCGTTTTTTGGTTATCGATATGGAGTGGCTTCTTTAAGGTGACAATCTACGTTCCCGAAAAGGCACGAGCAGAAGCACTTCAGCTTCCACTAAACGAGGAAGTCAAGCAGATGATTTTAAACTCGCAAACCATGGGCAAGTTCCAATTCTTTCCCTTGGTGTTGGAAGTGAGTTCCAGCGAAGGGTTTAATGATTTATTTGCTTTGTTGGATTTTCGCAAGAGTTTAAGGTGATGTTTTTACGTTAGCTCCGGAGATCCTGCGTTGCGATACAAGTAAGTCACAATGTCGGCTCTTGGTGAGTGATTCTCGGGAGCAAAAGCTTTGCCGGTGCCGTGTAATAGTCCGCCCACATCAGACCAAGCCAGGGCATCGGTGTAGAATGCTCCAGGGTAATTCGTGCTCAAGGTGCTGTTTCCGCTGGCAACCGGTTTGCCGTTGGATCTCCACAAAAAGGTGATGACTTGCGCGCTGGTGCACTCTTGTTGAGGGGAAAAGGTGGTTGCAGAAGTACCGCTGGTTATGCCCTGCTCTACTGCCCAGAGCACAGGTTTGTAAAAGTAGTCGGCGGCTTTCACATCACTAAAAGGGTTGTTACTGCTTTTGGGTTCCGGGCTACCTTTCGCGCGCCACAAGAATGTGACAACCTGTCCCCGATTACAAATGACATCGGGTCCAAAAGCCGTTGCACTAATTCCAGAGGTAACTCCGTTTTGCAAAGCCCAGACGACTGCATTCTCATAGTAACTACCATGAGAAACATCACTGAAGTTGTGTTTGGATTGTGCAGGTCCAGAGGGTTCTGTTGGCGTGGTGGGCTGGGTGGGTTGAGTGGGTTTGGTTGGTTGCACCGCGCTCTCAGGCTCCGTGGTTGGAATAAAGCGAAATTCCGCGTGGTTCGGTGCATTGAGATTTTCATGCGACCAAATGATCACATACGTACCGTCGGTGTTTTTTTCGTTTGCGGCATTGACCACCATTTTGGTGTTCCCCGAGGGTCTAAAGCTAAAGATATCGTTGTTGTTTTCGGAGTACACGTTCCACGAATAAGGAGTGCTCACGGCTTTGAGGCGGTTTCCATTTTGCAAAGTTCCGCTCAACCCTAAGTAGGAGCCATCGGCCAGTTTCAGCGTAATCTTGCCGTTGCCTTGGTTCTCTGCATAATACGCTTGGTTTGTGCTGAGTTTACGCAGTTCGGCGTCTCCCTTTGAGGTGAGGTTTAAGTAGTTGTTCATGGTGCGCAAATGATACCAACCGTCTGTCAAAAGCGTATTGGGTGTAGTAGGAGTGGTTGGCGTGGTAGTGGCCCCTACTTGAATATCAAAATCGGTCAACCAGCGAGTTTCGTAGCGAACTTGGATGGTTATGGTTCCGCTCTTGGTCAGCTTCGCCCCCTGCTTCACGTATTCGCCCGACATGACATAGGTTAATTTCGAGTTGGTGTAGCTCAGCTTTTTGCTGTCGACATCCAAAAAGGTGAGTTCTAAGCCGGTGAGGTCTAAGGTCTCTCCAACTTTGTAACTGGTCTTGTTGGGGAGTTTATCAATGTAGAGCCCGGTTTTGCTCGAATCGTAGGCTTGAATTTCTTTGGTATAGGTTTTGGTATACCAGTTGCCGTTTTGCACATTTACAATGAGGTTGGCTTTGCCTATAGTCAGCACTTCAAAACCTTTGCCGGTGCTGTTTATTTTTATCACGCTCGGGTTCGAGGACGTGAGTGTATACGGGTGAGAGAGTCCATCGGTAAAAATAGGTTTCACATCGGAAAGCTGTTTGCCCACTTCCCAACCGGTTGTTGGCAAACCGCTGAGGTAATTTACGGTGAAGTCGTATTCAGGGTAGTCACTTTTCAGGGGAGCGACACTGCTGTATTCTTGCAGTCCCCAGCTGGTGAGCAGTGCTGCGAGGTTATCTTGTTTAAATGCGTCGTCCAGTACTTGGTAACGCACTTGTTGGCCGTCAAAATAGACCAAAGCTGGGATGCTGGCGTTCGTGGGATTGCCCAGGTCGTTACTCAGTTTCAAGGCATCTAGGGCGTTTTTGCCATAATGGCCAGAACGGGTCATATCGAAGGAGTACAGATGCAAATCGTTATTCATGGCATATCTCATGATTCGGTTGGTAATGAAAACCGAAGTCTCGCAGTTCGCCAGGTCAAAAACCAATGCCAAGAAGGGGTTGCCCACATCATGATTGGCATAATACATCATTTTTCTTAAGTCATTGTAATAAATGGGCGTGATGCCAAACTGCTCGTATTGGTCATAGGTAGTTTGGGGAGCATCTCCAACTAAGGTAGTGGTATCGGTGGCAGGAAGGTCAAACCAGGTGGTGGCTCCCGGGTAATGGAACTGCATTTGGTTGCCCTGGATGTTCACCGATTTTTCGTCGTAAGGAGCATAGGCAGTCGTGCCATTTTTTAGTTTCAAGGTAAAGTAGCGCTCATTGGCGTTAAAAGAAATCTCTGCGCAGTCGCTGTTACTGCTGTTACCAAACAACTGTACATAGAAATGATACTCCAAACGATCGGTAGCATAGCCAACACCTAAATACCGAAAATTCGAGTTAAGAAGGGCTGCTCGGTGACCGGGAGAATTCATCCACATTTCTACGGCTCTTTCATTGCTTCCGGTAACCTTATCGGCATAAGCCGTGTTTTCACCGACGAACGTGTAGTTGTAACCCAGATCATCTAAAACCGAATATGCATCTCTGCCGTCGGGTCGGTAGTGCGATGCCTCAAAGTAAATGGAATTCTCAAAGGCTCGTGTTCTTGCTGCTGCCACAAAGGTCTCGAAGGTCACCAGGGAATGCTTACCCTCTTTGTAGCGCTCTATGTTGGTAAGCCGTAGGATTTCCCATTCTTGCGAATATAGGTCCTTTAAATCCCCAGGTTTTTGACTGGCTGCTAAAACATGCCCGGTCAGCAATGTGGCCAATAACCCAAGTAGCAGTAGCAGTGGAATGAGTCTTTTCTTCATATCGTTCTCCCCTTTTCACTTTGTCTATTTTATCACAATCAATAATTCCACATGATTGGCAAAAATCCTTCGGTACCGAAATATCCATTTATTGCCACAAGCAAGCGTCGGATTGCTGAATGGTCTCTCAATATTTACATACTCTCTCAACTTAGAAAAGGATTCTAACAATTGTTAAAGGAATATAAAAGACAACGATGAAATCAAAGCGAGGAGGATTTGTATGAAAACTCTGAATCAACAGATTAGCGAGTATACCGCTCTTTTGCAACAAGGAGAGATTCAGCTGGCTTATAAGGGTATCTTGGAGTTCATGGGGAAATCGAGAGCGGATTTCATAAAAAAATACCCGCAGTATGAGATCAGCAGTCTCTACCAAGGGTATATGGACATGTCGTATTTTTCGATTTTCACCAAGCCTCTCAAAGAAAAAGGCTTGAAGATTGCCTTTGTCTATTGGCACGAGAAAGCTTGCTTTGAAGTATGGCTTTCTGCTCGCAACCGAGAGATTGGCAAACAGTACGAAATGGCCCTGAACCTCCATCCTTTGCCTGGAATAACAACCTTTCATGACCCCACAAATCTCGATGCTATTGTTGAAAGCGTTTTGGTTTCCACACCGGATTTTGAAGATCCCGCTGCATTGATCTTGATGCTTCAACAGGGGGTAGAACAATTCATAGAGGCCGTGAACGATTCAGAACTGATTTTGGCGTAGATTACCCTTGCAAAGTTTAGAAAAAGCGTGAAATAGATTAACAATATAAGGAGGAAAGCACAATGAAAATACTCATATTCTCAGATTCCCATGGCGATGTTGAAATCATGGTTCAGGTGATTGAAAAAGAAAAGCCCGAAATGATCATCCACTTGGGCGACGGCAAAGCCGATGTGGAACAACTCAAAGAACAATACCCCACTCTCCCTCTCATTCATGTTTTAGGGAACGTTGATTCCGACCAAGTCAACGAAGAATGGATTAAGTTCACCGAAATCGCCGGCAAGCGTATAGTTTTAGTCCACGGTCATTTGATGATCAACGAAACCAAAGCCCCCAAACAAACCGATGAAAACCGCATCTCCAGCCGCAACAAAATGCTGAAACTCATTGATGAACACGATGCCGATATTCTTATGCACGGGCACTCACACGAAGCCTTTATGCACCGTACCAAAGCCATATCTGGAAAAACTTGTTGGATCGCGAACCCGGGCAGCATTAGCCACGAGAAAAACGTGATTGCCAAACCGATTTATGCGGTATTGAAAATAAAGAAGACCGGGGCATGTAAGTGGGAGTTTAAAGAGGTGGAGTGAGGATTTTTTTCGAAAAAAGTACAGCAAAAAGCCGGCTCATTTTGAACTGGCTTTTTTCATAGTGAGGAGACCGAAGTCAACATCTACCTAGTAGTGATTTACAATCATGGTTTATTCAAAATTTGTAGGTTAATATTCTGATAATCCCTATCCCCATTTAACAGTGTTGCCAAATTATAATCTAGTGTAGTTCCAGTAATACTGTAATACCCATTGGAAGCAAACTGAGTTTCATCTCTGAAATAATACTTAATTCTGAACTCACCACTCTCTAATGTTAAGTCAAAGCTCGTCTTTCTTTCTCCTGCCGGGATTATTTTAACTACACCATGCGTATACCCTTCGGAATTATGTGCGCCAGCTACTACTACACTTAAGTCAGTGTTTAATGTGAGCGAACTTTCTGGTAACTCAATGGTTCCTGATACCTTGAATACTTTGACAAAATTTAACATAAGGGGATCAACCTGAGTAACCGGGTCAATTATAGTAGCTCTATAACGTAACGTTGTTCCTCCTAAATCAGAATAATAGCACCCACTACTATAATTACTAAAATCACTTTGTGAATAACTTAGTCTGAATGGATTTGGTGAAACAACAATCTCAAATGATGTTGAAGCTTCGCCTTGAGGTATAGTTAATACTTTTAATGACTCAATCAAGTTTGATAAATTATCATATGAAAGTTGTATCCATGCTCCTCCTTGAGGAGCGACTTCACCTTCAGGTAGTTTAACCGTTCCACTAATTTTATGACCTTTTAATAAGGAGAACGCCAAATTGCTAACCTCATTTTCAACCAAAACCAACGATGCCTCACTGATATTGTATTTAGACCCACTTGTACTATAATATCCGCTTCTAACGTATATGAGACTATCTTGAATATAGTATGCTAAACTGTATTCACCTTTTGGTACTAGAAAAGTATATTCTATATTGCTCTCGCCTTGAGGTATGGTTATACTTGTTCCAATTGACCCTTGAGAATCGCTTCCAACAGCAGAGATGGAAACTTCTAAACCTCCTTCAGGAGCAACTTCTCCATCTGGAAGTGAAAGAGAACCCGCTACCTTTACACCGGCGATTAATGTTAAATTTAGATTCTCAATATCTCGATTTACCGAGAAATACATATTCCATGTATCTCCTAATACTGTATTACCGTGATCATAGAAGCCGTGACTAATAAAAGCTTCATGTTCTTCAATGAGCCAATAACTAAATGCATAACTATCATTTGGCATATACATATGGTATTCTAAACTGGAAGCTCCTACAGGAACAGTTCTAGTAACTTTACTATATGGATGCCATGACATGGAATCTGCTCTTATTTCTAAAGAAAACTCCTTATCTGCAACAAACCCTTCTGGTAAATTTATCTTGCCACTAACCCTATTCCCTTTCACCAATTCTAGATTTATTTCGGTTATGTCTCTGTCAATGGTTATTGGAGTATCAGCTAAACGATTAGTGACAGTTCCCGAAGTCGAAAAATATCCTCGTTCCACGTAATTCTGATTGTCTGCTAAATTATATGAGACATAAAAATCCCCTTTTGGCAGTAGTATCTCATAACTAGATACTTTTAAATCTTTGGAAATGAGTGAATCTATATAATAGTAATCACCGCTCCATGAAAAACCTACGGTAACGGGAACATCAATCAGTGGTGTCATTTCACTCATTGGTAAACTAATTTCCCCTGTTACCTTAAAAAGCTCTCTGATTTGCACGTCTAGTTCCAGTCCGTTTTCATCAACAACAATCATCTCTGATTGATCCGTAGCATAATTCCTATACTGATCGAAGTAGGTCTCTTGCCTGTAGCTAGAGTAACTTGGGATTACAAACTTCATTTTATAGGTTCCGGTCTCTACAACAATCTTGTATATTGATTCAGATTCACCTTCCGCAATAATAATTTCATCGAAATATTCACCAATACCTATGGCAAAGATTTCAAGTGACATTCCTCCCATAGGCGCTAACTCTCCATTGGGAAGCGAGGCTTTCCCAGTTATTGTTGCACCAATTGAGAGCTCAATATCTTTAACTTGGATTTCGCTGGATGAGTAAACATCAAGTAGCCCATCGGCATCCCCTATTGTCTCAAAAGTGAGTGCTTCAGTGTCGGGGAGTATCCTTCTATTCAAAGTAACTTCAATTTCATTTGCTTTACCTGAATTCAATCCGCTAATTGTTAATACTCTGTCTTGTTCACTTATAACTACCCGACTTAAAATATCTTTTATTTGAACTACTTCGTCTTTATATAGCCCTTTCAGACTGTCATTCAAATCAAAAGTTAACCCCTCAGGTAAAACAAATGATAATGATCCGTTGTAGAATATTTCACCTGTGATGTATTTCAGAGTTAGAGTTTGAATACTTTGACGAATCATATTTGTTGGTGTCACTGTTAGTATACCTGGTAATGTTTTCATCGTAAACGAAGTATTATGAATGAGCACATTCAGTGTTGTGAAAACATTGTCATATCTGATCGTTACTAGCTGCTCCCCAAACTTACTACTTATAAAACCAAAAATGTCTGTTGATAAAATCGGCAAATCGACCCAATCTGTATTGTTACACGTACCTTTTATTGATAAACCAACAAAATCAAACGGCTCGTTTTGTGAATAAATACTCTTAGGATAATTTTCAATTCGAATGTTCTGCAGTGTTATTGTTGAAACGGAATTTGAATATGCTTGGAAACCTTCTTTTTGTAAAACAATTTCGTTCTCTTCCGATAAAACTTCTTCTAGCTGTAAGCTATTCCACCCCATTGAGCTAACTTGTCCGGTCGCTTTCCCATTAAATGTTATCGATGCATCTGGCACGCTTGTATAGAAAGAAAGTCTTCCTCCCAAGGTTAAAAGTAGGTTTGACACTTCAATATTTGCCAGAAGTTTTATTTTTGGGCTAGATTTGGCGAGCGGTTTCCATTCGTTATCAAGAAAAAACGCTTTGATGAATTGCCCAAATTCAATGGTATTATCCTTCATATCTAAATCTACTGAGGACGCTCCATTATTAGAACTCATTTTGGTTCGGAGAAATTTGCCTTGAGCATCATAAATAGCAACCAAGACGTTGCCATTTTTTTCAGCAGGAATACCAACTTTAACATTACTCGTACTCATTTGAGTAATTTCGCAATTACCCAAAATGTTTTCTTCAAGAATCTTCACACCTTCATCGTGCAAAACATCAGCGGCCAACGCTTGACCACAAAATAGGATTAGCAACATAAAAGCATACGTAATGATGGTTCCTCGTTTAATTCTTCCCAACATAACACTACTCCTTATAAACCCCTTACAATATAACCGCGTAGCAATTCTTATCATACTATTACCTTCGACAGAATATTTAATTCTCCTTTTTTGTGCAATTGATAAATATATAATCTGACAGCAAAAATATTCGTCTGTATTTCCCCCTCTTTCCTATTTCGCGCACAATTTCCCCTTTTTCTCCCCCCAACCCAAAAAACTCACACCTAAAACACGCCCTTCTGCACCGGAATGGCGTGTTTTTTTGCACCCCCGCACCAAACCCCAAGATGACAAAATCATCCCCATCGTTTACACTCACCTTGTCATCGGGCCCGGTGTCAAACACAAACTGAAAGGAA
>CAYRNW010000039.1:0-15043 GCA_964425745.1 uncultured Eubacteriales bacterium
GGATAAAAAAAGTCCCCCTGCCTTTATTTACAACACATCGTAGTAAACGAAGAAAAGGGGGGGGGGGGGGGGAATCGGGCACTGAAGAAGGGTTTTATTTCTTACTTCAACGTTGCTTGCCACAAATCTGAATATTCCGGGGGCAATTACCCAGCTGAACTTATGATGCGGTGTACACATTGGACAAATCACTGTAAGGTACAATTCCGTATGGTGTAATTGTATCCCCTACTGCACTCTAGAGGTGCTGTAATCACCCACTTGAGTTTCCCGTCTGTTCCGTGTACGGGGTGTTATATAAAATCTCGTTATAACCTTAATTTTATTTGGACTTAGTTCCAATTAGGATTATTATAAGTTATTTACCATATTTATCGACATCTGGGAAAATAATATCCTCAATCTTAACAGTTATCGGATCGGATCCCCCATGTCTAGTAATAGATACTGTTCCGTCCTTGTTTCGACCGATCATTATAGGCTCACTAAAATCGCTGATTTGCAAGTCTTCTGGCTTTAAGATATTTCCTGATACATCTTTAACTCCTTCTTTAATCCAAACTGGGAATGATAAAGTTCCTTTAGATTCCACGTTATACTGTAGAGTATCCTTTTCCCTCACCCATACTTGTTTAATTCCTGTTTCCAAAGGCATCACACCGAGCAACTGTCCATCATCAAATCTTGAGAGTAACAACCAGTATTCCTCTTCTCCGTCCGCGGTTTTGAATAAATAGCGATTATCTACGTGAAACAATTGATTTACATAAAGTGAATCACTAATATCGTAATTATATTTGACATAAGGTAAGATATAGACATTAGAATTTGTAACAACATATTCGTTTTCCAGTTCACCTAAATAAGTGGTATATTCCACGATCTGATGCGCAATATTTTTTTCCTCTTCTGGTTCTTTTTCGGGTGTTGCAGGTTGATTACAACCAGTAAGAATCAAAATAATGAAAATAACAAAAATACTAAGACGAAGACTTTTCATAGTTATCCTCCATGCAAATACAAATTTTGGTTTACCTAGAAACACATACATAATTGCATTATATATTGCTCTTATCGTTCTTAAAAAATTACTTTTTATGCTCACTAAATGTTTTCTAGAAGCTATTATATCATCATAATTAATTAATCACGGATTTGTCTTGAAGCCAAAAGATTAACTGCTATTACAAGACATAACGTTCACTATTGAAATGAAAATCCAAGAGAATAACTTTATCCTCAGATTCACCCAGTATAGTAGAAGCGTTCTCTTTATATAAAACATCTTTAGTGTATGCCTGACCACTTAATAGTACCATCGTAATAACTATAAGAGCAGCTAAAAGTTTTTTCATTGTTTCCCTCCTATAAATTCCATACTTCAATAGCATAGATCTTACCAACGTCAGTAGGATTTTGTTAAAATCATTTTTTAGATTATACCGTTATTGCTCTAACCGCAGCGCTCATCATTGAACTACTTGCCAAAATGGAAACTAAAACAATTGTCAGCAGTATCCTCTTCAAACTAATCACCCCCTTTCTCCATTTGCTTCTCATAATAGTAAACGGAGGTAGAGGGTGTTTCCGGACACTTAATTAAAATATTTTTTCTATTTTTTTACAGCTACCTGTTTCAAGCTCTCTGCGATGCGTATAATCACAGATTTATCTAAATCACTGTTCACCATAAAGACCATGGTGTTTCTTCTGTCCATCCAGATTAGATTGTTGGTGTTGGACCCTTCATCAGCACGATAAAAATCTGCCTTGATCCCGTTAACTGTTACTTCTTCCCGTAAACTCTCGACATTTTTGGTAATAAGTTCGGTTTGAGTGCCCTCATTAGCCCTATAATACTCAATGACAATTCCACTTTGGCTATTTTGCTTTTGGTACAAACGCCCGTGCGACATTTCGTCTGCGTATTCATAAACCTGCTCAAAACCCTCCGGTAACCAGGTTGGGTCATAGTGTGGCAGTACGCCAGTTTCGTCTTGCCCCCAAAATCGATAGATGATGCTGCTCTCATAGACTTCACGAATCCAACTGAACACTATTTCACGGGCATCGGCATCAATGGTGAGCCAAACACTTGAAGTGATTATTAACGCTAAGAAAACCGAAGCAATGTGACGGGTCACTCTTTGCTTTTTATAGACAAATTTTGCTTTTAACCGAACCTGCTCCATCTTGCTTTGAAATTCGTCCGAAAACTCATTCTCACAATCTAAAGGATTGGGCAAGGAGTTTAACATAGCGTTGCGAACCGACTGTGCCGCTTTGCTTAATACTTCATCTGTTATAGTCATACTCCTCAATTTGGGTCATCCTCCTTTTCTATCTGCTTTCTAAGGGAATCTTTGGCACGCCAAAGCAATTTTTGTACAGAGCCACGTTTCATACTTAACATCTTGGCGATTTCCTTGGTATTGAAACCGTTATCATAATGCAGCAGTAGAATTTCACGATATCGCGCCGGAAGCACCGCCATGGCATCGGCGACCCCACTGTCACCGGGTAGCGGGATTGGTATGCCGGCAATGGTATCTTCGAAGTCGATGTCGACGATTTTTGAATTGGCTCGTATAATGTCGATTGCTTTTCTCTCTACTATGATAACGATGTAGGAGCGCGTTTTCGGACACTTCACTTCAGATATTTTTTTTAAATTTCCTATGATAGACAGAAATGCCTGATGTACAGCATCTTCAGCAGAGTGAGGGTTGTTGAGAATTCGCATCGCCACATGATACATCAGTCCGCGATACTGAAAATAGAGTTGTTCAAACTTACTTCTCTCTTCTTCGCTTTCAATGGCTTGTAAATAGATTAGCATTTGTCCTCCCCCGATTCACTCTTCCTATAGATTAGTAATAATTCAAGTCACTTATTCGCGTATTCTGTGCAAGCGAATTATTCTCCTGCATTTTCTTATAATAGATACGAACAAATTGCTGCAAAAATCGGGGTCGGATAAAAAAAGTCCCCCTGCCTTTATTTACAACACATCGTAGTAAACGAAGAAAGGGGGGGAATCGGGTACTGAATAAGATTTTTATTTTACTTCAACGTTGCTTGCCACAAATCCACAAAAATCTGGTTTGGATTTGTAAGCTCTAAACCTTGAATACGGTTATTGTATGCGTAATAGTGATATTCATTGATAAGAGGGACAGTGTAAGCTTGGTCATGAATCTCTTGTAAAGCTTCTTGATATTTTTGTTTTTGTATTTCTACATCAGTACTACTCATCATTTCTTCGAGAGATTGAACAAATGCTGAATCCTCATTGAAATATTCTAGCTGTCGACGATTTGGACTTGTCATGTTCGCATAGAGCGAGTTTGGGTCAAACATTGGAATTGTTTGCAATTGCATAGCTTTCGCCTCTCGAGCTTCGTATACCGGAACCCATGTAAGCTCAATACCCACTTCATTTAACTGACGATTTAACTCTTTTGCTACAGGGGTCTTCAACCATTGTTCCAAATCATTGGTCAAACTTGTTGCCGTGATGACGATACTTTTATCATATTCTGCTTCTGCAAGGAGCTCTTTCGCCTTTTCTTCATTATATTCATAGGGATTCTTTAATTCGAAATACCAAGGGTGCTCGGGAGTAAGATATTGCTGCGTAACAACGCCGGTAGAACCATCTTGTTCTGTTTGTGCTAGCAAAAGAGCTTCTCGGTCAATGGCGTAGGCAATTGCTTGTCGCACCAAATGCTCTGACTCGGTACCGTTGATTTTTGAAAAATGTAGTCTTTGAGATGTTGTACTCGGTAGATATTGGATCAGATTCAAGTGCTCTGCACTTTTAAATTTGCTGAAGTACTCCATTTGGCTTAGATCTCCCCATAATGGAGATGTCCATGGTGAAATATCCATGGCCTTTGACAAGAGATAACCATTTATTTCGTAAGGTCCATTCTTTAGTTGTTGTAACGTGATTTTCTCTATTGCCACATTCCCTTTCCAATATTGGTCGTTCCTGCTCAACTCCAACTTAACAGGGCTATTAACATTAATGAAATTATCATAGCTCTTTTCATCAATTTTCCAAGGTCCACTTCCAATAGGTGGTGTTTTTGAATAAGCGGCTTCAATGACATCGGCAGTCTGTTGATTTTGATTTACACTTAAGTAAACCAATTGGAGATTCTTGCGTTCTATTTCCCGAGGCCACGGATCTTCGGTCACTTTATTCGGGTTATATGCAGGAGTAATGCCAAATGTTAATGCTTGTAAAAACATCATATCTGGCGCATTCAGGTAAAATTTCATTTGATACTTACTAACTAATTCAATCTTTTCAAATTTTTCAAATTTCTGCAAAGTTTCAGGGCTTCTTGTCGCATGCACATAGATCAAGCGCAGAAGAGTATCGGCAACATCGGCAGAAGTGAGTTCTGCTCCATTGTGAAATTTGACGCCCTCATGCAGAGTTAAGGTATATACCAAGTCATCTTGTTCGTATTCGCGAACAATGCTCGGTTCTACAAAGCCATACTCATCGAGGGTAAACAATGCATCATAGATCAGCAGATGCAAGCCGTTTGTATAAGGATTGACAAACGGCGACCAAGGACGATATCCATTCACATCGAAGCTTGTTCCAATTACAACCGATTGTGGACCTTTATTACAACCACTAAGTACTGGTATGAAGAGCAAAAGGGCCAGGAAGAGCGCTAAAAATCTGACATGACATCGGTATTTCATAATTACCTCCTAAAGAATACTAACCAACTACCAAAATTCACTTTAGAAGTATTTGAATGTTGGCTCCATCTCTTAATTTAGTTATCGCATTTTCAACACTCATATCTGATTTGATGAGATTATCTTTCCAGGCAGAGATTTCTTCAAGCTCACCTTGTAATTGCTGTATGCTAGTTAAATATTCGTCCAATGATTTTCCTAACCCTTTAGCATACGAATCAAGATAACTCAATGCGCGCTCTAAAGAGGCAATTCCAGACAAATCATCCACTTCTTGACACTCAAGATAGGCTTTTTGGTAGTTAAATACTTCGTTTGATATTGTTGACTGACTGCTTCTAAGCATCTGTAAAATCAACTTTGCGTCAATTAAGTTATCCAGTACTTTTCGCTTTGCGTCATTGATTTCTACTTCGGTTAATGTAGATTGTTCTAAACCAAGAAGTCTAATGTTTTCGTCAATGGAGAACAAGTATCCCAGCAATGCTTTTTCATACGCATATTTTGTTATATGTTCACCATTCACTATTGCTACTAACGAACCATCATCCACAAGTTCAGACACTTTCCTGCCCGTCAAATATGCTTTATCAGAGAAACTCAGATTAATGCTAGACCCTAAGTCAGTATTCAAGTTTTCGATTGTGTTTACGTAAGCACTCGACGATTGGCGAGTTGGCCAATTTAAATCATATTGTTCACTTCCCCCGTATGAGGGAACTACATCATCGATGAAATTAAACCTTGCTGCAGGTGTTAAAGTAATAGAGGTAAAATATTGGGCTGGTGAAAAATTTTTCTGTGTAAAAGCATATGAATCACTGGAGGTATTTGTATCGAGCGGGGTGCCATACATATAACTATTCAAGTCTAGAGATATCATTTCGGTCAAGTCAAGATAACTTTGATTTGTATTGATTGTTGCACTACCTGTAATATAGTAAACATCACGACCTTGCCCATTTTCATCATAAGAGTATGTCGCAGCCATCGTGTACCCGATAGATATAGGCACAAAATTATAGGTGATAGCGAAATATTTAGTAGCACTATAACCAGAATGAATTGACGATGCAATCACCTGACCAGTTATTAGTACAGCTATTAAAAGAATTGCCAAAAGTATTTTTTGATTTTTCATAACAATTCACTTCCCTTACTTTATTTTTAATTTGCTAGAATTAAGTAAACATGGAATCAAGAAATTTTCCCTAACAAGTTTTTGTGACCGGATTCCCTGTGAACGGTACCCCATCAATAGTCCCTGAAACCTTCAAGGTATAAGTTTGACCACTTATTACGCTATGGTTTCCGGCAATAACCAAGTAGGAAGTCGCAGAGCCCGACCAAGATTCGACAAGAATAGTCCCATGCCACAGTTCTAAGGTTGCTTCGATTTGTTTACCAATTTCGTTAATTCTTACACTACAATAAGCAGTTGTTCCTGTAAAGGTTAGAGTTGGTGTTAGCGATATGGCTCTAACTGCGGCACTCATCACTGAACTACTTGCCAAAATGGAAACTAAAATAATTGTCAGCAGTATCCTCTTCAAATTAATCACCCCCTTTCTTCATTTGCTTCTCATAATAGTAAACGGAGGAAGAGTGCATTTCCGGACACTGGATTAAAAAAATAATTCTTTTTATTTTTTTACAGCTACCTGTTTCAAGCTCTCTGCGATGCGTATAATCACAGATTTATCTAAATCACTGTTCACCATAAAGACCATGGTGTTTCTTCTGTCCATCCAGATTAGATTGTTGGTGTTGGACCCTTCATCAGCACGATAAAAATCTGCCTTGATCCCGTTAACGGTTACTTCTTCCCGTAAGCTCTCGACATTTTTTGCAATAAGTTCGGTATGAGTGCCACCAACAAAAAGTAGTGAGCTTTGAACACCCGCTGCCTAACCCTTTTTACCTATACTTTTGCAGGTGTTATGAAAACACAAAGGAGTATTACTTCAACTCTACCAAGAAAATACTTCTCTCATATTCATCAAAATAGACCATTTTGTTCGAATCGGCCGATGCCAATCTCATTCTTCTTGGGAGAATAAAAGCCATTACTCCATTTTGATCAAATACAATACTCCTGTAACTGTTATCTAATGTTGTATTGAATGTTATGATCACAAAATCCCCTAACCATTGTAAGGATTCCCCTAACTCACCGAAATTCAAGGGAGTATTTTCTCCTGACTTATAAACTCTCTGATCAGTATCGCTGAAATAGTAAATTGAACTCCCGAGCACTTCATACTTTTCTTGTGAAACTGGCCCATTACATTCCAATTGCACCGAATCGTCTGTTAATGATATGGAATAGAGTCTTCTGTCATCACTGACAAAGTATAGTTTTTCATTGCGGTATTTAAAAGCTTCTGCTGCTTTTTCGCTAACCAATGTTATTTCTTCTGTTGTTTTGTTTAATTTATAGATTTTATGTGAATCATTACTTACATTTGTGTTAGATGTTATCATATATCGGTGAGTCTCTGTTTCATAAACATTCCCTGTTTTGTACAGCAGCAATCCTTCCTCGGATACTTCAGGTGCGATGAAAGGTCCCACCGCTACGGGATTCATTGCTGTTCCATCTGCCTTTATTGCGATTTCATACGTCAACCCCTTGGTTCCACTTGCACTATAAGAAAGTATCACTTCACCATCTCGGTGTATGAAATACGGTTTTACATATTTATTTTCGTGCTCGGGAAAATAAGTGTCTTTAGGCAACTGATAAATATTCGTATAACTAGCCAAATCGTTAATAGGGGCTTGATACACAACACCTTCATTGCCAGCGTAATAGATATAGTCACCCTGGATGATGAAATTGCCGTAGTCACTCTCTGAATGAATATAATCAATAAGATATAACGGTTTGGGCGATGAATTCTGAGACGTAATCACAAGTCCATGGATAGGGTCAAAACGATAATCCCATTCGAACTCATTCACGGCGTACTCCCATGTTAGCGGAAAATATGTTATTTCTTGGAATATTAGCAAAGGGAACTCGGCATTGTTGTTGTCCACCGTTCTTCCGTTGATCATTATCTTGAATTCCGGAATGGAAGCAATATATTGATTTGAATTCAGATTGCTGGTTTGGTATTCATCAAGAGGATAACTGATATTCGTTTTATTGATTTCTAAACCCGTCGTTTGATCCCACTTTGTTTCTAAACCGAGATACCTGCATCCGGCAAATGTCATGGGAAAATAAGTTATATCCTTATATACAAACAGTGGGTATTTGCTATACGAATTACTTATTTCACTTCCATTTAAAGTCACTTTAAAGAGAGGTAGGTTAATGCTTACATTATAACGGCTCGATTATCAAGACAAAAAAATGAGTATTGTTAAGTGAACCTGATACATAACCTTGTTTGCTCGAATGTTTACTTCCCCAAAGCAGTCGCCTCCTTGGGAGGTTGACTTGAAACCAAGAGAAGCAAATGATAAAATTGCGAATTCGGGTTTGTAGATCGAATCTTCATAACCTCGTCTCGCCCGTTAGCAAAAAGCCTCATTTGCTCGATTGGTGTCAAGTCCGACGGTCAATTAGGCTGTTCGCTCCAATAACAGGGGGTAATACAGGGAACCTGGTGTTCGGTAATCAAGGGAAGAATGGAGCCGGTTAAAATTGTAGTTGTCGATGAAGCTTCCAATTTCTTTCCTAGCTTCCTTTATATTCCTGTAATCTTTCAAATAGACTTCTTCATATTTGAGTGTCCTGAACCACCGCTCAATCATAATATTATCGGCCCAGCGGCTTTTACCGTCCATACTGATTTGTATTTTCTCTTGTTTGAGAAATTCAACATATTCATGACCGGTAAACTGGCTTCCTTGATCTGAGTTCAAAATTAGAGGTTTTGCTACTTCAAGTGCTTTATCCATCGCTCTCAAAACCATAGTTGTCGAAAGAGTGTCATCGATCTCCCAGCCAACGATACACCGGCTATACCAATCAATAATCGCAGTCAGATAAACAAAACCGTGGTTTAGTCGAATGTAGGTGATATCAATAGACCAAGCTTGATTCGGTCTGCTTATGACAGCATTTCGCAGCAGATACGGGTAAATCTTGTGCCCTTTTGCAGCTTTTGAGAGATTTGGCTTCGGATAAATGGCGGTGATTCCCATTTCATTCATGTAGTTTCGGGTCTTCAATCTACCCACTGGTATTCCGTTACCCTTTAATTGCTTCGAGAGTTGTCGCGATCCCCAAGTCGGATGTGCTGTGTGTAACTCATCAATAAAGCGTTTCGCTTTGATCTCCTGTTCGTCTGGCTGACGGGGTTTTCTATAGATACTCGTTCGACTAATCCCTAATAAGTCCGCTACCGTGCTTAAGGGCAAGTCCTTACTGCCCTTTTGGTCGCGGAGTAAACTTACTTTCCCATTCAGGTCCAAGCAGTTCCTCAGATTTTTTTTTGAGCCAATCAACCTGTGTGGTTAACTGACCTACCTTTTTATACAGAGAATCTGATTCTCGTTCTTTCTCTTGCAAGATGGCTTTAAGATCTTCCGTTCGATTATCGTCAAAAGCTGCTGCTGCGTTTTTAAGAAATTCGTTCTTCCAGTTCCGTATTTGATTTGGTGCGATTTCATATTCACTGGCAATTTGGTTGAGTTCTTTCTCACCACGGATGACTTCCAAAACGATTTTAGCTTTGAGTTCTGCGCTGAATCTTCTTCTTTTCATGCTTTCTACCTGCCTTCTTTTTGTCTCTTTTATTATAGCAGGTTCATTTAGTTCACGCACTTTTTTTGTTCACTTTTCTCAGACCATTATACATTCATGTTTGTAGCATAAACACGAGCACTTGTTAGTAACAAAATAACGATTATTCCAACTATTATGTTGTGTATAGTTCTTTCTCTCATTTTTCTCCTCCCGCATTCCACACTTCTTATATGCCGAAGCATTGAAACTGAAATATTCCGTTTTTCAGCCTATTGGACCTATTTTGTTTTCCAGTATCTAACTTGCATACAACATACTTCAATTAAATGATATTGTCACATTATCCGATGTCCAGGCAGTATACGTCGCAGTCACCTTACCATATGCCGCTGCAGTTGGTCCCTGTCTAAATGCTGCTCCACAATATGTGGAAGTAAACAGATAATACGTATTTGGAGTTGTTATCACAGCCAAGAATACTGTTAAAGTAGTATCCTCTTCAATTGAATGACCCCATTTCTCCATTTGCTTCTCATAATAGTAAACGGAGGAAGAGGGTGTTTCCGGACACTGGATTAAAATAATTTTTCTATTTTTTTACAGCTACCTGTTTCAAGCTCTCTGCGATGCGTATAATCACAGATTTATCTAAATCACTGTTCACCATAAAGACCATGGTGTTTCTTCTGTCCATCCAGATTAGATTGTTGGTGTTGGACCCTTCATCAGCACGATAAAAATCTGCCTTGATCCCGTTAACTGTTACTTCTTCCCGTAAACTCTCGACATTTTTGGTAATAAGTTCGGTTTGAGTGCCCTCATTAGCCCTATAATACTCAATGACAATTCCACTTTGGCTATTTTGCTTTTGGTACAAACGCCCGTGCGACATTTCGTCTGCGTATTCATAAACCTGCTCAAAACCCTCCGGTAACCAGGTTGGGTCATAGTGTGGCAGTACGCCAGTTTCGTCTTGCCCCCAAAATCGATAGATGATGCTGCTCTCATAGACTTCACGAATCCAACTGAACACTATTTCACGGGCATCGGCATCAATGGTGAGCCAAACACTTGAAGTGATTATTAACGCTAAGAAAACCGAAGCAATGTGACGGGTCACTCTTTGCTTTTTATAGACAAATTTTGCTTTTAACCGAACCTGCTCCATCTTGCTTTGAAATTCGTCCGAAAACTCATTCTCACAATCTAAAGGATTGGGCAAGGAGTTTAACATAGCAGAGCGAACCGACTGTGCCGCTTTGCTTAATACTTCATCTGTTAGAGTCATACTCCTCAATTTGGGTCATCCTCCTTTTCTATCTGCTTTCTAAGAGAATCCTTGGCACGCCAAAGCAATTTTTGTACAGAGTCACGCTTCATGCTTAACATCTTTGCGATTTCCTTGGTGTTGAAGCCGTTATCGTAATGTAGTAATAGAATTTCACGATATCGCGCCGGAAGCACCGCCATGGCATCGGCAACCCCACTGTCACCGGGTAGCGGGATGGGTATGCCGGCAATGGTATCTTCGAAGTCGATGTCTACGATTTTTGAATTGGCTCGTATAATGTCGATTGCTTTTCTCTCTACTATGATAACGATGTAGGAGCGCGTTTTCGGACACTTCACTTCAGATATTTTTTTTAAATTTCCTATGATAGACAGAAATGCCTGATGTACAGCATCTTCAGCAGAGTGAGGGTTGTTGAGAATTCGCATCGCCACATGATACATCAGTCCGCGATACTGAAAATAGAGTTGTTCAAACTTACTTCTCTCTTCTTCGCTTTCAATGGCTTGTAAATAGATTAGCATACGTCCACCCCCGATTCATTATACCTATAGAATAGAAATAATTTTAGTCACTTATTCGCGTATTCTGTGCAAGATAATTATTCTCCTGCATTTCCTAATAATAGATACGAACAAAGTGCTGCAAAAATCGGGGTCAGATAAAAAATCCCCCTTTCTTCATTTACATCTCATTGTAGTAAACAAAGAAAGAGGGGGAATCGGGTACTGAAGAAGGGTTTTCAGCAGTTATCACAAAGATTAGTAAACAGTAGTTCAGTATTATCTAGTGCTGAACCTATTTCTTCCCTATCACCTGTATACGATTACTCACTGCCTAAATGTTATTTAATGTCAATCACGTAGAGCACCATTTTTTCTTCATACATTTTTTCTGCGCCTAATGAGAAAATTCGTCCGTTTTCTAAATCCTGTACACCACTGAATAGATTTCGATCATCAGGGCGCGTTTGACTATTTGAGTATGTAATACTTTCCCTAGGTAGAATTAGCAGCGAAGTTGGTTTATCTTCATTCTCAAAGTCACGTAATAGCATGTTAAATGTAGCTGGCATTATTTCCTTTATTGACTCACTCAAACTGGGATCCATGGGTGGTGGATACAGATTTCCCTGCAAAGGTTCAAGTATCCCCCACCTAGATAAAGATAAGTCCCTTATCAATTTGTCAGTTTTTATTTCCGAGACCTCACTATCGGTAATCATGATTCTGTTCTCTATGTTTTCTTGTAAGGAGTAACCTAAACCATGCCAATAGCGATTCTCTCCCGACAATGATTTCCTTGTTTCGGGTTTCCTGGATTCCAAATTGATAACTCCATAACCTGCAGTCTTGGTTTCCGACCAGTTTCTCCAGTTGAAAAAAAGAGTCTCGTCACTCAAAAAGTGCACTTGTTGAATTTCAGCATTACTGGTTAATCCCAAATCGTCAAGACTATAATGGTCGATCTCGTTACTTAATCCGAAACTCCAATTGTTAAGTCGTATGAAGCTCCCGTCGGTATCAACAAATGCTGCGACATCAAGATTTGGTGACAAACAAAACTGCTTGGTTGCGAATAACCCATCCCCTGGTAAAACATACGGTCCACTTTCACTTAATAGTTCATCAATCTTTAAGAGATAGACTTCGTCCTGCTTTTCGGGTTCCTTGACACTGAACCCATAGGTGGTGGTGCTTATTTGAGAAACTGTATATAATCCTCCTGCTGAAATTGGTTGGGAGAATTCAAGTGATTGCCACTCTCCGGTTTTCCAATGAAACAAAGTTGCTGTTATAACAGTGTTCCTTTCATATATGAACAGCAATCGCTCATCATCAATTAAGTAGATGTAGTCAACCACCCAATTAAAGCTACGCACCTTATCATCTAACATAGATATTGACTTCATTTCCTCAGTGTACCCTCTAAAAAAAGGAAGTTCTATGGCCGTTAGCTCAAAATCAATGATTGGTATTCCGGAAGCAATTACTTTCTTAGTTTCTACTTCCAGTTGCGTATCTCTTGGCTCAACCGGATTGCACGCCGTTACCAAAGATATTACTATAAAAGCTAGCAACAGAAAATAAGAGTATTTGTGGTTTTTATCGTGAAGCATTCGATTCCCTCCTAAAAGCACCTTCTGGATTATATTGAATCGTAGCCCTCAGTAATAAAGATTCAATTAATTCTTCTAAAGCTTTATCAATCTGACTTACAGATAGAAAAGGTTCTATGTTCGCAAACAAACTTTCTAAATAATGATTGATTGTAAGTTTACGCTGCCTTAAAGGGACTAAGTATTTTTGTATATATTCTTCTGAGGTTAACTCTAAACCTTTTGCGTATTTCTCCAGAGGTGCTTTCTCTTTCTCAGACATCATCGAGAATAGTTCTTTCTCAAATCTGTATGCTTCATGAAAATCGACCATTGATACTGACTTACAAGACTCTTGAAATAGAAGTTCTTCTATAATTAATTCTCTTAGTTGATTTTCTGCGCTTCCTTGTTTCTCATACTCAAGTTTATTCTTTTCAATTAAATCTTGCAATGTTACTTCATCAAAGTTATTCGATCTAGTCTCTTTTAAAATGCCTAGTTGCATTTTCATTAAAATTTCCATATTAACAACCCGTCTACTTACTTCGGATGATAGTATAGGTTGACCATTGACCATTGCTGCTGCATGCCCATTTGGTTCAAATACGTGTTTCTCAGATTTAATACATTCAGCAATCCATTCGTAATCCGCATCACTCGGCTTTGCTGAGATACTTGGCACAAGCACAATCATCACAACAAATAGAGAAATCAGAAAATATGCGGTGATCTTTCTCGACTTTTTCATTCCAAGTCTCCTCCTTAATTATTGAAAGTTATATTGTTTCTAAGAAACGATCCGTTTGCCATAAAAACCCATCCAGGCTTTCCGGTTACGCAAAAATCCCCTCCAACAGAATTCCCCGAACTGCCATTACTAACATAAATATTCGTTGAAACTGCATGAGCACATGAAGGCCCAGATGAGGTTGACTCGTACATATCCACATTGTTATCATAACCTGTATAATTAACTGTTAATCTGTGCCAAACTATATCCATTCTTTCTATTATTTCGCTCCCAGTAATAGACGGATCCGAAATCGACGAGAACTGAACTTTTGTTTGTTGAGCAGTTAAATAATTACCATTGAAACCGCAAATGGATTGTGCATTAAAATATGCTATATCATAACCGAACGAAGGGTTATAGAGCATTACTGTTGCGTCATAGAAATTGGTCTGTGTTGTTGAAAAAGCATAAGCTACTCCACTCAATAACAGGATGCAAATCGTTAATACAATACCTAATATCTTAGTTTTCCTACTCATATTTTGTTACTGTTGCTGCCAAGTAGCTTTGGCCGCGAACTGACAGGAACTTTTGACCGCACTTTGACATCAAACATGACCGCATTAGGGTAAGCAGGTTGGTGGTGCCAACCTGCTTAAAAGGAGTCAAAAGCTCTTAACTCATTTCACCTGCAATCACCAAACGAACCATATGGTCATCAATAATCCGGTGTTTACCAGTTGCACCATACAATAAACAATTGGTGCAGAGCTTGTTAATCAGACGCGGAATACCGGTGGAATAAAGATAGATCTCCTGGATCGCCGCATCCGTAAAGAGATCCCGCTCCACTCCGGCATAGCGTAACTGGCTTTGGATATAACCACTTGTTTCAGCTT
The DNA here is from genome assembly GCA_964425745.1 of uncultured Eubacteriales bacterium. GTDB lineage: Bacteria > Bacillota > JAAYKD01 > JAAYKD01 > JAAYKD01 > CALCNS01. The sequence continues at coordinate 14,452 of CAYRNW010000039.1, forward strand.
TATCCAATGGCTGTAAGCGGCATAGAATATCAATACGCTGCCGAATGGCCGCAAAGGCTTTCAGTTCCAACCGATTCCATAATTCACTTTGACCCACCAATATCAGAGCGAGTGGCGAAACAGAATCCATTTTAAAGTTCAGCAGAAAGCGAACTTCTTCTAGCATTTCCTTGTCGAGAAGATGGGCTTCATCTACTACTACCACTAGTTTGAGCTTCTGCAAACCTTGAATCAGTTCAATTTCATGGTGCAGCTTTCTTCTGGCATCTCCGCGGTAAAAAGCACCGCTTTGTCCTAATTGGCTTAAGAGACCGTTGTAGAAGTGGCGTGGAGTTAGCTTGGAATCCGTCAAGTAAAGCAGGTTAAAGCAGCTTTCATCCAAGCTTTCTTTGAGTTTACGCACCAAGGTGGTTTTGCCGGTGCCACATTCGCCGGTTAAAACGGCGAACAGTTGGTGTTCCGCTGCATAGCGCAAGCGCCCCAGGGTTTCTTCCAGCATGCCGCTGGGGTAGAGTGACTGCGTCGTAATTTCTCAGGAAAAAGGCTTCTGCCAAGCTTTCGCTGGCAATAAAGCGCAAGGGCTCGCTGTCTT
>CAYRNW010000040.1:0-11081 GCA_964425745.1 uncultured Eubacteriales bacterium
TTTAGTATAGCATAATCTCGCGGTTCAGACTCTACTTTTATCGTAGCACTCCAATCTACAGCTTCTTTATCGGCTTCGGATACGGTTCTTCTTCCGCTAAGCTCTTCATACATTCCCTTAACAAATGGGAGATCTTCAACAGAAGCAGCTTTTAACTTCGTCTCACAGCTAATAACGAGGGTGTAGTATGTAGTTGTTTCAGCTTCTTTTATTCTGACAATGTCGGCATGAACATGCTGAAGATCATAGAATTCTGAATAGTTAGCACTAAGCCAATCTACCGCTGCGTTGATCACGACTTTTTCTGTATCAACTGTTAACACAGCCCCATATGATTCTCCTGCATTGACTATTAATAAGCTTGAAATCAACAAGCAAGCAATAATGACAATTAATAAAAATCTATTTTTATTCACTTTTCTTGCTCTCCTCTCCTTTTTTGGAACTCTATACAATGAAATCTACAGATATTGAAACAGCTAACATCACAAAAAAAAATAATCCTAAAGGGTAGCATGGGGTGCAAATGAATCGGTTGGACGATAGTGAACAGGTATGTTATAACAACCAAGAATACTGTTGAAATAGAATCCTCTTCAATTGAATTACCTCCTTTCTCCATTTGCTTCTCATTATAGTAAACGGAGAAAGGGTACATTTCCGGACACTGAACCGAAAATATTTTTTTATTCTGCTGCTGCCTATTATAAGCCTTCTGCGATACGTAAAATTACAGATTCATCAAATCACTGTTCTGTTTCTCCATAAAAACCGTTGTACCTCTTTTATCAATCCAGAGCCTATTTTATTATAGAATTTCCATTAGCATAAGCAACTACATTACATCATTATTCCCTGCCACCAAGTGATTGGTAAAAACGGCAAACTGGTGGGTTTTGGCGGCGGACTCTGGCGCAAAGAATGGCTTTTGCAGCATGAAATGAAGTATAGGTAAAGTATAGGCAAAGTAACGGCACCTCTTAGCATTCGTTGTGCATGAATGCATAAGAGGTGCCGTTCTGTCTAATTTTATCGCAGCTTTTCTTTATCGTACCAATGTAGAACTGAATTTCTCAAGCAGATGCTAATCCACGGTAATTCCAAAGATTTCTTTAGCTAAACTGATACCGGTATCAAGAGTCAGATTCAATGCCTTTTTGTCATAAGGTTTTAAGAAAGCTTCATTATACAAAGGGATTTCATAAACCTCTTCCTGTATGATCGTTACAGCCTCTTGCACCAACCGAATGCGTTCTTCTTCATCAACCGAGTTGTGCAACTGAACAATGGTTTCGTATAACCGCTTATCGGTGCCGCCCTGGTCTAAATAACGCTGATAACTGTTTAACCATCCATATTCACTGTAAATTGATAGAAATGAATCTAAATAATCCAGATAATCGGTAACGGGTCTTTGGAATGAATCAAACTTCACCATTATATCCGTTTCTTCGCTGTATACCGGTTGCAAATAGATCTTATGTTTTGCTAATTCTTCGATGATGATATCATACACAGGATGATCCGAATAGCTATATGTAGTATCGTTAATTCCCATGAATGTTTGATCTATTATGCTTAGTGTGATCCCATCGGGATATCCGGCATCGGTCAGTAATTGGGAGATCTCCTGATCAGTCAACGGTTGCGTCCCTTCAACATATGCTGGGCTCGTTTGACTCAATAGACCGCTCTCGTTACGTAATAAAGATTCCCCTAAAATCGTGTATTCATCGCGAACTTTTTCAACGATCTCATCAACATCGAGTGCTCCCGATATCGCTTGCCGAACTTTTAGAGAATTTAATGGCGCTTTGCTTATGTCCAACCCTAATCTCAGTGTAGTGATTTGATTGTAATCTTTAAAATAGAGCAGATCCTCATCAAGCAACAATTCCGCTCATATTCTTTCAACATTGGATTTAATTCAACAAGATCGATTATTGAATGCCAAAAAGCATAATAATCATATTCACTATTCAATAAACCCTCGAAGGCATTCTTGAAATCCATGTCTCCACGAGTAGAAACAAATCTTATTTCTTTAACCTCTGGTTCACCTCGCCAGTAATTATTATAAGCAATCAGCGTTTTATAAGCACCAACTGCCTTTTTTTCTTCACTGAGCACATAGGGTCCGCTGCCGATAAAGGTATCATAATTGTTGGTGTACTTTATATCCCATATATCGGTAACATCACCATAAAAAGTTTTCAATCCCGGATCACGCATATTGAATTGTTTTGGTGCATCCTTTTCAGTGCGTTCATTCGGGTTTAATGCTTTTGTGATTCCAAAGGTCAAATACCTCAAAAGATAAGGATCCGATTCTTCTAAAACGATTTCGAATTGATAGGGGTCTTCATAATTTACCTCAAGGATATTGAGAAAGTATTTCATCTTATCAATTTCGTTTACGTTCTGAATTTGACGAAGAAGTGTATCGACGCAATCCGTAGCATCTAAGGTCGTTCCATCGTGAAAAGTCACTCCTTCATGGATCTTCAGACGAAGAGTAGTCGCATTTTTAAACTCATACTCTTCCACCAATTGCGGATGGATCTGGCCTTTGTAATCGATGGTAAACAAACTATCGTATATTAATTTGTAATAATCCTGACCAAAGTATTCATTAAAGGGTATTTCACGAACACCTCCATGAAACACTAATATAGAATCTCCTGCGGGAGAACAACCGGAAAGGATCAGAATTATGACCAACAACGCAAAAAGAATTTTTGCTATGATGTGTTGGTTTCTCATTTGATGCTCCTTTCGTCTCAACAAAATCACCCCCATTCTCCATTTGCTTCTCATAATAGTAAACGGAGAAAGAGTGCATTTCCGGACACTTAATTAAAATAATTTTTTTATTTTTCTACTACTACCTGTTTCAAGCTCTCTGCGATGCGTATAATCACAGATTTATCTAAATCACTGTTCACCATAAAGACCATGGTGTTTCTTCTGTCCATCCAGATTAGATTGTTGGTGTTGGACCCTTCATCAGCACGATAAAAATCTGCCTTGATCCCGTTAACTGTTACTTCTTCCCGTAAACTCTCGACATTTTTGGTAATAAGTTCGGTTTGAGTGCCCTCATTAGCCCTATAATACTCAATGACAATTCCACTTTGGCTATTTTGCTTTTGGTACAAACGCCCGTGCGACATTTCGTCTGCGTATTCATAAACCTGCTCAAAACCCTCCGGTAACCAGGTTGGGTCATAGTGTGGCAGTACGCCAGTTTCGTCTTGCCCCCAAAATCGATAGATGATGCTGCTCTCATAGACTTCACGAATCCAACTGAACACTATTTCACGGGCATCGGCATCAATGGTGAGCCAAACACTTGAAGTGATTATTAACGCTAAGAAAACCGAAGCAATGTGACGGGTCACTCTTTGCTTTTTATAGACAAATTTTGCTTTTAACCGAACCTGCTCCATCTTGCTTTGAAATTCGTCCGAAAACTCATTCTCACAATCTAAAGGATTGGGCAAGGAGTTTAACATAGCAGAGCGAACCGACTGTGCCGCTTTGCTTAATACTTCATCTGTTAGAGTCATACTCCTCAATTTGGGTCATCCTCCTTTTCTATCTGCTTTCTAAGAGAATCCTTGGCACGCCAAAGCAATTTTTGTACAGAGTCACGCTTCATGCTTAACATCTTTGCGATTTCCTTGGTGTTGAAGCCGTTATCGTAATGTAGTAATAGAATTTCACGATATCGCGCCGGAAGCACCGCCATGGCATCGGCAACCCCACTGTCACCGGGTAGCGGGATGGGTATGCCGGCAATGGTATCTTCGAAGTCGATGTCTACGATTTTTGAATTGGCTCGTATAATGTCGATTGCTTTTCTCTCTACTATGATAACGATGTAGGAGCGCGTTTTCGGACACTTCACTTCAGAAATTTTTTTGAGATTTTCTATGATAGACAAAAATGCCTGATGTACAGCATCTTCAGCCGAGTGAGGGTTGTTGAGAATTCGCATCGCCACATGATACATCAGTCCGCGATACTGAAAATAAAGTTGTTCAAACTTACTTCTCTCTTCTTCGCTTTCAATGGCTTGTAAATAGATCAGCATATGTCCTCCCCCTATTTTCATTCTACCTATAGAATAAAAATGATTTAAGTCACTTATTCGCGTATTCTGTGCAAGATAATTATTCTCCTGCATTTCCTAATAATAGACACGAACAAATTGCTGCAAAAATCGGGGTCAGATAAAAAAACCCTCTTTCTTCATTTACCACATATTGTAGTAAACAAAGAAAGAGGGTTAAGCGGGCACTGAAGAAGGGTTTTATTTCTTACTTCAACGTTGCTTGCCACAAATCCACAAAAATCTGGTTTGGATTTGTAAGCTCTAAACCTTGAATACGGTTATTGTATGCATAATAGTAATATTCAAAAATCAGAGGAATAATAGCAGCTTGATCATGAAGCTCTTGTAGGGCTTCATGGTATTTTTGCTTTTGTATTTCCAGATCTGTGCTTCTCATCATGTCTTCTACCGCTCGCGCGAAAACCGTATTATCATTATAAAGAGGATGATAAATCCTCTCTGGGCTCATCATGCGCTCATAGAAGCGGTTTGGGCTCGAGTAAATACCCAAATCAAAACTAAAGTCGAATTCTTCAGTACTGTTAATGGGTCTCCAATTCACCTCGATACCTACTTCTTTCAATTGCCTCACCAATTCATTAGCAACTGGATTTTGAGTCCAATTTGCATCATCAACAACAAATCCTCTGACTTTTAGGCTAATACTCTCTGTGTATCCAGCTTCCCTTAGTAAGCGCTTAGATTCTTCAGGGTTATATTCATAAGGCTCATCCACCCCATAATACCATTCATTGTTCGGTTTAATATATTGATTTGCTATCTGCCCATTGGAACCATCAAACCCATTTTGAACTTTTATAAGTTCCTCTTTGTTAATCGCATACGCTATCGCCTTTCTTACCTTTTCAGTTGTCATCGAATTATCTAAATCATGGAAAACAATTACTTGAGTCGGATAATCGAGTATATAGGGAACTAGTGTTAAATGTTCCGCATTTTTGAATTTCTCATAATACTGCATTCTATCTAAATCACTAAGATGAAGTGGCCCCGGCGATGCAAGATCGATTGATTTTCCTAATAGATGCCCATTCATCGAATCTCTAGATGTTTCCACTTTTTTAAAGGTGATATTTTCAATTTTGGCCGCACCTTTCCAATAGTCTTTATTTACAACCAAATCAAAGGTTACAGGTGAGTTCGTACTATTATATATTTGTAGGCTTTTCTCCAGTACTTTCCATGGGCCACTGCCAATTAATTGATTTCGTGTATATGTTTCATCAATAACCTTGTTCATTTCCGGATCATCGGTCAGTAGCGAAAAAACCAGTTCTCTGCCCGATGCAGAAAACGAGACCGGCCATTGTTTTACTTCTTTGTGTTCCGGATTATATGCTGGTGTAATTCCAAAGGTAAGTGTATTGAGGAAAAACATATCTGGCTCTTTTAGCTGAAACTGCAGTTGATATTTTCCGAGCACTTCAATCTTTTCTAACTTCGAAAATCGTTTAATCGCTTCCCGATTACTATTGCCGTGAAGTTTGATGAGCCGCAATAAGGTATCTGCAACATCAGCTGCTGTTAACTCAGTGCCGTCATGAAATAAAACTCCCTCACGAATGGTCACATTGTAGTTTAGTTGATTCTGCTCATAGTCGTTAACGATTCCGGGTATTGGAAAGCCGTGTTCATCAATGACAAAAAGAGAATCATAGATCAATTGATGTAAGCCATTTTGGCCAATATTGACAAACGGCGACCAAGGACTACCCCCTACTATTGAGAAACTGGTACCAATTCGCAAAGATTCACTCTTCTGACTACAACCCATTAGTAACATCGGTACAATTAAAGACATTACCAATATCACAATTGCTTTTTTTACTGAACTCTTCTTCATCGTAGCTCCCTTCTTGTTTATCGCGAAATTCAATGATGAGTTTCCGTTTGTAATTTTAATATAATGATCTCAAACTCTTGACAGAGATGTGCAATACTTTTTTCAACAGTCTCGTTGTCATTCAATAATACTCTATCCTTCCATGAAGCAAGAGCGTTTCTTTCAGATAGTTTTGTGCTAATCGTATTTAAATACTCATCTAAACTCATATTTTGTCCGAGAGCATACGAACAGAGGCAATCAAGAACATAATTCAATGATTTAATCCCTATTTCATCATTATTATCAGTCATTTGCTGATACAATGTACGATAATCGAATATTTCATTAGAATCAATATATTGTCCAGTCTTCTTGAGATATGATAAGATTACTTTTTCTTCAATCAATCTTCTAAGTATATTATCACGGAGTATCTCAGTATTGTCCAACACAGATTTGGTTTCTGTTAAATGTCCCAAAGCAGTGTTTTCTTTAATCGAAAAATTGTAACTAAGAATTGCTTCTTCGAGTTCTTTCTTTGTAATTGATTCATAATTTACATAAGCCACAACTTGATCCCCACCACCTAATGAGGAAATCTTTCGACCAACATTGTAAGCATTTTGATTCAACTGATATTTATAATGGTCAAATGAATCAATTTGATTAGAAAATTGCCTCGATTGCCACGAGATTGCGAAATCACTACTCCCAGAATAAGCGGGCACCACCCCATCTATGAACTCAAACCTTGCTACAGATGACAAGTTCGTGTATGAAACTGACAAATATGGAGAAAAATTCTTTTGTGTATAAGCATAAGTGCTACTGGATGAGTTTACATCTAATGGTGTTCCATAGGAAGTCGAGTTAAAATTTAGTTCAATCATCTCGGTTCTATCAAGATAGCTTTGATTCGTATTAACTTGAGCACTGCTCGCAATATTTCTGATGATACGATTTCCCGAATCCTCATCATAAATATAGCCGGGTGTCAATGTATATTCAATAGATACAGGAACAAAGTTATAGGTAACTGCTAGATATTTGGTCGGACTAGTTTCTGAATGTAATAAGGATGCGTAAACCTGGCCGACTAACAATATTGTGATGAAAAGAATCACTGTAAGAATCCTATTTGCTTTCATATTTCTCTCTCCTTCTTATATATCTAGATATGTGATACTACTCATTGTACTGAACAAGTATAGAAAGGCCCAACGGAATCACCCCCTTTCTCTATTTGCCTCTCATAATATAAACGGAGGAAGAGGGTGTTTCCGGACACTTAATAAAAATAATATTTGTTTAGGTTTTTTTGATGAACAGAAATGCCTGATGTACAACATCTTCAGCAGAGTGAGGGTTGTTGAGAATTCGCATCGCCACATGATACATCAGTCCGCGATACTGAAAATAAAGTTGTTCAAACTTACTTCTCTCTTCTTCGCTTTCAATGCTTGTAAATAGATTCGCATATGTCCTCCCCCGATTCATTATACCTATAGAATAGAAATAATTTTTGTCATTTATTTGCGTATTCTGTGCAAGCGAATTATTCTCCTGCATTTCCTAATAATAGATACGAACAAATTGCTGCAAAAATCGGGGTCGGATAAAAAAGATCCCTCATTCTTTGTTACCACTCATTGTAGTAAACAAAGAAAGAGGGAGGATTTGGCATTACGAAAATATCTGGAGTTCTATTATCCATTAGCCTTTTTAAAATACTTAATCTTTTTACCTGCTCCTGAACTCAAGAGCAGACCTTGATTGACCATTTTCCGCAACAACAAAATTGCTGTTGATTGAGAGATATCTAACGCATTTTCGATATCTTTGCGTATAAGATAGGGCTTTGTCTTGAGTAGTCGCAAAACTTCTTCTTCCCTGATTGAAGTTTCTGTATCTTCTTTTACGAAGATTTGATTCGTCTCCGATTTATACTCGTTGAAGTTGGTGTTTGGTAAGGTTATTCTGAACGCATTATCGGAAGTCTCAATGTTAGGTCGTTTCGAAAATTCTTTATAACTACTCAACATCTTTTGAATACCCGTTCCATAGGCTTCGATCAATCTCAAACGATAAAAGATGTTAGCCAATTTGGCATTCCGCAACACCGAAACACCTAACATAATATCTGCGTATGAAATACCGCGTATGAGACCGCCAATAGAAACGAATTCAATACGGTCATCGTAGAGTGCAATAAGTGTATCGGCACTAAACGAATAATCACGATGAACCAATGCATTTAAAAGAGCTTCTCTAATTGCAGTGACCGGATAATCTCTGCTCTCTTCTCGGACTAATCCTTTAAACTCCGCTCGTGTCCGATTATGCCTGTCAATGTAAAGATACGCTTCCTCCAGCTGTTTCAAAAGCGAACCCTTACACTCCAATCGATCTTTAAAAATCGTCTTCGTGGTACCTTCGAAAACCGCTACCTTAATTCCATGCTTGCATTGATCAGAAAGCAATAATCCTAAATTGGTATACGCTCCATCTCTTCCTAACAACCCCAGCGTTCTCTTGTGCTGCTCTTCTAATTCCAAATTGTTTTCTGCAAAGAATTGTTTCGTATAACCAAAGGTCAACTCCTGATGAAGCGAACGTGCTTCTTCGTAAGAATCTCCACTCGTTTCACGAATCATTTTTAGGATCGCGGTCTCAGAAGCCGGAACAGTTGAAGCTCCTTGTCGAACATAGACACCTTCTGGACGAATTCCTTTTCCAGCTAAATAATACGGCCGTGCTGTTCCTCTCTGCACTTCGATTTGTATCACTTCTTTTTCTTGCATTAAGATCACTTCTAAACTAATGAACATTGTCAAATCGGGATGGATGGCTTCTCGAATCACATTCGATACACGCAATAATGTATCATCTACCTTATCCAAGCCGATAACGCTACCATCGTCAGTTATACCAATTAATAGTTTACCACCGTCAGAATTAGCAAACGCTGTGACGGTCTTTTTTATGTCATCTGTGTATTCGCGTTTGAGCTCAAGGATATTACTTTCCAATAGCATAGAGAACACTCGCCTTCTAATCATTCTAATCACTTGCTGATTATTATAACCGGAATTAGCTAGAATGTCAATGTTTAGTTGTGGTAGAGGTTTTATTTCTTACTTCAAAGTAGCTTGCCACAAATCTACAATAATTTGATTTGGGTTCTTAAGCTCTAGACCTTGAATACGGTTATTGTATGCGTAATAGTGATATTCATTGACAAGAGGGACCTAGTCTATAGTTATTCCAAAAATCTCATTGGCTAAACTGATACCGGTATCAAGAGTCAGATTCAATACCTTTTTGTCATAAGGTGTTAAGAAAGCTTCATTATACAAAGGGATTTCGTAAACCTCTTCCTGTATGATCGTTACAGCCTCTTGTGCCAACCGAATGCGTTCTTCTTCATCAACCGTGTTGTGCAACTGAACAATGGTTTCGTATAACCGCTTATCGGTGCCTCCCTGGTCCAAATAAACCTGATAAAAAGATTTCTTATCATCAGGTCGGTCTGTTGTTATGAAGGAGTCTAGATAATCTTGGTAATCACTCACTGATGAAGGGAATATATCACGAGTCATGGATATGTGAGCGTTGTAATCGGAATCCATCACCAAAAAAACCTTATGCTTTGCTAGTTCTTCGATTATGAATTCATTAAGTTTAGGAAAATTGAGAGGGCCTGAAAAGCTCAGGGTAATCCCATCTGGATACCCGGCTTGGGTCAGTAACTGTGATATCTCTTGGTCAGACATAGGCTTTATTCCTTCTATATGTCCAGGACTCTCGCGGTTTATTAGACCCCGCTCATTCCGCACCATAAAATTATCTTCAAAGTCATATTCCTCTGCAACTTTTTCAATGATTTTGTCTGCATTGAGAGCACCGGCAACTGCTTTTCGAACTTCCAGAGAATCAAGGGGGGCTTTGTTCATGTTCAATACTAATCTAAGAGAGGAAACTTGATTGTAAATTGCTCGATACAACAGATTGGTATCGGCAGACAGTTCCGATTCGTAACCTTTGAGCACAGCATACATTTCATCACGTGGTTTCTGAATCCAACGAAGACTATAATAATCGAATTCGTCATTCAGTAATCCCTTTAAAGCTAAGTCGATATTTTGTATTTCGATGGTCGTGATTCCAATGATCTCATCTACGACAGGTTTACCCCGCCAATAGTTTTCATAGGCAAGCAGCTTTTGTGAGTCACCAAAGAGAGGTAGTTCGCTACTAATCATGTAAGGCCCACTGCCAACACTAATGGGACTTAGGTTATGATACTTTATTTGCGAAATATCTGCGATGTCACCGTAAAAGGTTTTCACGCCCGGTTCTCTCATATTGAATTGTTTGGGCATACTTTTCTCGGTGCGATTGTTGGGGTTAAGTGCTTTTGTAATTCCAAAGGTCATATAACGCAAGAAATATGGATCTGGTTTTTCTAAAACAATTTCGAACCGATAGGGATCTTCATAGTTCACCTCAAGGATATTGATAAAGTATTTTTGGTGATACACTTGTCGCACAATTTGACTTTGTCGAAGAAGTGTATCGACACAGTCAGATGCATCTAATGTTGTGCCATCGTGAAAAGTTACGCCTTCTCGAATTTTCAAGCGGAGCGTTGTCTCATTTGTATATTCATACTCTTCGACCAATTGGGGTAGAATTTGCCCTTCATAATCTATGCTGAATAAACCATCGTAGACCAGTTTATAGTAATCTTGCCCAAAGAACTGATCGAATGGTTGTGTTACTCTTAATCCATAGAGTGAAATCGAAGTTTTCGGAGTTTTGTCATTTACTGGTGAACACCCAGATAAGATTAGCAAAACAATCAACAACGCAAAAAGAATTTTTGCTATGATGTGTTGGTTCTTCATTGTAATCTCCCTTCGTCTCAACTTTAATCAACCCTTTCTCCATTTGCTTCTCATAATAGTAAACGGAGAAAGAGGGTGTTTCCGGACACTTAATTAAAGTATTTTTTTAGATTTTCTTTGATGAACAGAAATGCCTGATGTACAGCATCTTCAGCCGAGTGAGGGTTGTTGAGAATTCGCATCGCCACATGATACATCAGTCCGCGATACT
>CAYRNW010000041.1:0-10819 GCA_964425745.1 uncultured Eubacteriales bacterium
TCTAGGTGCTTTTTGGCGTTGCTGCACTTTTTCGTTGTGCTACAACCCCTTTTTTGTTATCTTCTTCTCGGTGCAATATGAATCGCATGGCCAAACCAGTCTTCCGTTGCTTCTGTTATTGCTTCCGAATAGGTCGGATGCGGGCGGATCACCTGCAACATTTCCGATACTGTCAAACCTTGGATCAAGCTCAAGGTCAGGGAATCCAAAAGGTCAGTAGCACGCTCACACATCAGCTGCGCTCCCATCACTTTCTCGGTTTCACTTTCGGCAACGATTTTAATGAAGCCTCGCTCACCCATGGAGATCATCGTTTTCCCATTGGCCGACATCAGGAATTTTCCTACTTTCACATCCAGGCCTTGTGCTTTGGCCTCGTCAGCAGTTAGACCGACCGTGGCAATTTCAGGGTTCGTGTAAATACAAGAGGGCACAATATCGGCTCGGACCGGCGGTTTCTCTCCGGCAATGATACAAGCCGCATTGATCCCTTGCGAAGACGCATTGTGGGCCAACTGAATACTGCCGGCTACTACATCGCCAATGGCATAAATACCGGGTACTTGAGTCTCATAACGCTCGTTGACCGGAATAAATCCTCGTTGCAGGTTTAAATCCAATCCCTCGGCAAAGAGCCCTTGTGTATTGGGGGATCGTCCTACTGCAACCAAAACTCCATCGGTTTCAAGGGTTTCCACAACCTCACCCTTTTTGATGTTCACCAAGATCCCATTTGTACCTTGCTCCATCGACTCAACTCGGGCGGAGGTATGAATGCTGACACCTTGCTTCTTCAGGATCATGCTCAGGTTTTGTGAGATCTCACGGTCTTGGGTAGCAATAATGCGGTCCAAAGCTTCCACTATGACCACTTCTGCCCCTAAAGCTTGGTAAACACCGGCAAATTCAACCCCGATTACACCACCGCCAATGATTAAGAGGCGGTTATACCATTTGCCATTTTCAAGCAGCAGTTCATCGCTGGTGACTACATTTTCGAGCTTGATTCCGGGAATCGGGGGCCGTGCCGGACGTGCACCGGTCGCTATTAAAATATTTTGGCAGGTGTGCAGTTGACCATCGACTTCCACTTGGTGAGCTGCCAAGATTTTTCCCATACCTCGTAAAACCGTAATTTTATTCGCTTTCATCAGTTGCTCAACGCCGTTACGCAGTTGCAGCACAACTTGGTTTTTGCGTTCGTGAATTTCGTCAAAGTTGAAGTCTACTTTGTCTACGTGAATTCCAAACCGAGAAGCCAGTTTGATTTCATGATACAATTCAGCACTGTGAATCATCGACTTTGTTGGAATGCAGCCTTGGTTCAGGCAAGTGCCACCCATGACGCCTTTTTCCACGATTGCTACATTGAGACCTAACTGAGCAGCTTTTATAGCACCAACATAACCCGCTGGGCCGGAACCGATAATGATTAGATCATAGTTATAGTCCATGAGAACCTCCTTAAAGCTCTGCGAACAGAGAACACAGGTCCGCAATCATCTCCGGAGTGATTTCGTCCTCTCCTTGTAATGATTGACAGGCAGACTGAAGAGCCTCCTTCTGATATCGAGACCCTTTAAGAAGTGTTTGTAGAGTAGAAGCAAACCCAACCGCCATCGCATCGGAATAGACACGTGCTTCTTTGACTTGACCATCTTCAACTTGGCATTGAATCTGCACTTCACCCCAAGGGAAGCGTTGGGCAAATTCTACTTGGAAAGGGAAGGGAGAGCCGTAGAGCCATTCCCACGAACGATATCGGCTCGCCAACTTCTCGAGGTTTTCGAGCTTCACCGGATCTAAAATAAAATTGTGCACCGGTATTCCGGTGATTTCTCCCAAAGCATGAACAAGCGATGGACGAATGCTGTCGGTGGTCAACTCTGAATTCAATTCGCTCAAGTTGATCACCCGCGATTGCACCGAAGCCACCCCTTTTGAGGCTAATTTCTCTTTCGAGACTTGTAAATAACGCGAAAGCTTTGAAAAATCTACATCGATTAGCAGGGTGCCATGATGATAACAAGCGCCCTGGGTGCGGTAAAAGGCATTTCCCGAGAATTTGCGACCTTCGGTTAAAATATCGTTTCTGCCACTGAACTGAGCATCGATGCCAAAGTCTTTTAAGGCGCGAATGATCACCTGAAGATGTCGTTGAATGTCATAGTCGTCTTTATGAGCTAAGAACGTGAAATTGAGATTTCCCAGATCATGAAAAACAGCGCCACCTCCGGAGAGACGGCGGGCTAATCGCCCGCCGTCTTCTTCCAGTCGTGTTACATTGCATTCGCGCCAGCTGTTTTGGTTTCGCCCAATGACCACCGTGTTCTGATTTTGCCATAAATAGAGAATCAAACTATCTTTCGGTAACTCCTTGAGCAATAATTCCTCTAAGGCCAGGTTGCTATAGGGATCATGACCTTGAGATTCAATCACATAACAGTGTTTCAGCATGGCGACCTCCCAATTCCTCGTTAAAACAAATAACGAACTTTCGGATTTCGAGCGGCGCCCACTTCATCCGGTCGGCGAATGGGGGTATTGTGCGGAGCGGTTTTCAAAACTTGCGGATCCGAATATGCTTTTTCATAAAGATCCAAGTAAATCTGCACCGCTTCATCCATGGTTTCTTTGGATTCCGTCTCGGTCGGTTCTACCATGAGGGCTTCGTCTACCATGATCGGGAAATACATAGTGGGCGGATGAATTCCATAATCCAACATACCCTTGGCCATATCTAAAGCATTGACACCGGTTTCTTTCTTAACGCGTGACATGGTAATAACAAACTCATGCATGCAGATGCCGGGGAAGGCAATATCAAATTTCTCAGCCAACCGATTTTTCATGTAATTGGCATTCAAAACCGCATTTTCAGCCACTCTGCGTGGACCAACATTGCCTAGGGTCAAAAGATAGCTTAATGCGCGCACATTGACCAGCGAGTTGCCGTAAAAACCGCGCATCATACCAATCGTATGGGGAGCATGGTCAAAACGGAAGGTTCCATCTTCATCTTTGACAACGTTGTATTTGGGCAGGTAAGGAGCTAAAATGCTCTTACATCCCACCGGACCCGATCCGGGACCGCCGCCGCCATGAGGAGTGGAGAAGGATTTATGTAGGTTTAAGTGGATAACATCAAAGCCCATATCACCGGGACGAACCACGCCCATAACGGCATTGAGGTTTGCACCGTCATAGTAGCAGAGACCGCCGGCTTCATGAATGATGTCGGTGATTTCGCAAATGTTGGGGTCGAAAATACCAATCGTGTTGGGGTTTGTCAGCATGAGACCGGCGGTGTCGGGGCCAACTGCTTCGCGGAGTTTGTCGAGGTTGACAAAACCATTTTCATCGGAAGGAATCGTGACGACCGTATAACCAGCCATGGCTGCGGTAGCGGGATTGGTGCCGTGAGCGGCATCGGGAATCATAATTTTGGTGCGATGCTTGTCACCACGATGGTGATGGTAGGCCTTCATCATCAGGATACCGGTGAATTCACCGTGAGCACCGGCGGCGGGTTGGAAGGTCATGTCGTCCATGCCGGTGATTTCACACAGGTACTCTTTGGTGGTATAAAGCATTTCCATGGCACCTTGCATGGTGGATTCGTCTTGTAAGGGATGAATATTGGCGAATCCGGGAAGGGAAGCCATTTCGTTGTTGATTTGTGGGTTGTACTTCATGGTGCAAGAACCGAGCGGATAAAATCCATCGTTAACACCATGTACATGTTTTTCTAAATCTGTGTAGTGCCGGCTCAAGTCAATTTCTGATACCATGGGCAACTTGGGTGCTTGGCTGCGGAGTTGATCAGCGGGCAAAGCGACAACCGGAACATCGGATTTTGGCAGAATTGCACAACGTCTGCCTTCACGACTGCGTTCAAAAATTAATTGCATGACCTGCTGACCTCCTTTAAGACATTGACCAAAGTATCGATTTGATCTTTGCTATTCATTTCAGTAACGGCCCAAAGAATGCCGTTTTCTACCGGTAAACCACCGAGAATATCTTTTTTGTCTAACAAATCTAGAACTTTTTTGGGATCACAAGGCACCTTGGTGACAAATTCATGGAAGAAATCACCCTTGTGTTGCAATTCAAATCCAGGAATCTTAGAGATTTCGCTGGCTGCATAATGAGCTTTGCTATAGCAAAGTTGAGCGGCTTCGGCCATGCCGTGGGGACCCATGGCAGACATGTAGACACTGGCGACCATGGCCATGAGCGCATGGTTGGAACAGATGTTCGAAGAAGCTTTTTCACGACGAATGTGTTGTTCTCTGGCTTGCAACGTTAATACAAAGGCGCGGTTCCCTTCGGCATCGACGGTTTCACCGACGATACGTCCTGGTAGTTTGCGTAACATGGCATTAGTACATGCCATAAAGCCAACATAGGGACCACCGAATGATAGTGGCATTCCCAAGGCTTGGCCGTCGCCAACTGCAACATCGGCACCGAATTCACGCGGAGTCTTCATTAAGGAGGTAGCAATGGGGTTGACACTCATCACATACTTGGCGCCAACGGAGTGGGTAAGTTCACCGGCTTTTTGAGCATCTTCCAACAAACCAAAATAGTTGGGATGTTGCAGATAAACACCGGCGATGTTGTTGTTCAACATGGAAGCTAAGGCATCCATATCGGTCACACCATCTTTAAGCGGAATCAATTCCATTTCCATTTCATTACCGAAGAAATAGGTGGCAATGGCTTCAATCGCCATGGGGTGAGCAGCCGACGAAACTAAAACTTTGTTACGGTTACGTTCACGGGTCATGTTCATGGCTTCTGCAGCTGCGGAAGGACCATCATACACCGATGCATTGGAGGCATCCATGCCGGTCAGTTCGCTAATCATGGTTTGATATTCAAAAATCGATTGCAAAACGCCTTGGCTGATTTCAGCTTGGTAAGGGGTATATGCAGAAACAAAAGTTTCTTTGGAGGTAACACTTTTTACAATACTGGGAATGTAGTGCTGATACGCACCGGCACCTCTAAAAATAGAGGAATAGACTTTGTTTTTAGCAGCCATGGCGCGTAAGGTCTTGCTGACTTCCAATTCACTCATCGGATCGGGAAGGTCTAAGCATTCAACTTTGAGGTTTTGTGGCACGACGGTGAATAAATCATCGAGATGCTTAATCCCAACAACGTCGAGCATTTGTTTGCGTTCAAGATCGGTGTTTGGTATATAGGACATATTAGTGTCCCTCGTCTTCTTCACAGAATTGTTGATATTCAGCAGCATTGAGGAACTTCATCTTATCGCTGATGTTTTTGACTTCAATGAACCAAGCATCATAGGGTTGTGTGTTGAGAAGTTGCGGGGAATCACTCAATTCGTCATTAACAGCAGAGATTTCGCCGGTTACCGGTCCATAGATATCGGAAACTGCTTTTACAGATTCAACATCGGCAAAAACCTGATCGATTTCAACCTTGTCACCGACCTGAGGTAAATTGACAAAGACTAAATCTCCTAATTCATGTTGTGCAAAATCGGTAATTCCAATTCGTGCAGTGGTGTCATCGAGGAACAATACCCATTCGTGAGATTTGGTGTAATGTAGATTTTGGGGAACATTCATGATAAATAACCTCCTTATAATAGATACAATTTTATCGTTAACGCGAATGCGTTGACTTAAGGGTTTACTGCTCTTTTTTGTAGAAGGGGAGCTTAATGACTTCAACGGCAACTCTGCGTCCACGAACATCCACTTCTAGTGCAGTGCCAATTTTAGCAAATTTTTTGTTGAGGTGAGCCATGGCGATGCCATAACCGAAATACGGACTGTGAGTTCCGGAGGTGGTCATGCCAACTTCCAGATCCCCGGCATAAATGGTAGCATGTTCTCGGACAATTCCCTTGCCGGTAACTTTCAGTCCAGCGCGCTTGGTGTTAAATGGTTGCTTGGCAATCAGAGCGTCTTTCCCAATGAATCCGCCATCTTTCTCCATTTTAACGAAGAATCCTAGACCAATCTCCAAAGGAGTGACTGTATCATCCATTTCGTGACCATAAAGCGGCATTCCTGCTTCTAACCGTAAAGTGTCTCTGGCACCTAATCCACAAGGGATTAAACCCAAGTCTTTTCCAGCTTCCAGCAATTTGTTCCAAACAGCAGAGATTTGATCATTGGAGGTATAAATTTCATAGCCAGTTTCACCGGTATAACCGGTTTGGGAGATTAAACAGGGAATACCGTCGAGGAGAACGTTTTCTTTGAAGGTATAGTAGCCACGGGGAATATCGGTTTCGGCGACTAATTTTTCTAGAATTGCTGTGGAATTGGGGCCTTGTAAAGCAACTTCAGCTGTAATGTCTGAAATATCTTCAAACACGACATCGCCAAATAATTGTTCTTTGAACCAAGCCACATCTTTGTGACGATTCGAAGCATTGATGACGATCATATACTTATCAGGATTGTACTTGTATACAATACAATCATCGACAAAACCACCATCGTGATTCAAAATCGGGCTGTAGCAGATCTCTCCGTTTTCCAAAAGGTCCACATCATTGGTGATCACCTTGTTGACATTGGCTTTGGCATCCGGGCCGGAATACAACACTTCACCCATATGGGAGACATCGAATAAGCCTGCCTGTTTACGAACTGCCATGTGTTCAGTAATGATTCCAGTAGCATATTGAATTGGAAGAAGATAACCGGCAAAAGGAACTACTTTTCCGCCGGCAGCAACGTGAGTGTCGTATAGGGGTGTTTTCAAGTCCATAGAAATCCCTCTTTCTTGTTTAATAAAAAAAACGGAGGCATGTCAAATAACATGCCCCCGTAGTTCTGCCTGAAAGATTCTTTTTGCCCCGATTGAACAAGAATGTTTGTTGCATCTGGTAGGCATCAATTGCTTCGTCGGCGTCAATTGAATGACTTTCCGGAGTTTCGTCCAGATTCGATCCTTTTGCCTGAGAGCTGTTGCATCCCCTTCGGCGTTGCGTTTGGTTACAATGGTGAAATTAAGCGCAATCTCTCTCGAATCCTTCGTTCGCTCAATGATTAAGTTGAGCTCAGTATAATGTATTTTTAGAGCAAAGTCAACCACTCAGATATGAAAGATATCTATAGTAAGGTCCATTATTATAAGGAATATTAATAAAAGATGTAGGTGGATCCTAGTTACAAATTTCACAAAAAACTTTTGGTTAAAACCAGTTAAAATTCGTTAGTTAGTTAAATTTTGCACGAATGCTGCTTCCTTTTGTAACCAATTTTCCGGCTTCAATCGACTGTTCTATACACGTGCCGTTGCCATTTGTTACTAAAACCAGTTCCATTTGTTGGGTGACGGAAACACATTCCGCTAAGGTTTTTCCAATTAAATCCGGCATTGCGATTTGGGTAGAATCCTCTTGTGTTGTATCCACCAAATAAAGGGTAAGCGTTTGACCTTTCGAAAATTCGCTGCCGGCAATGGGATACTGAGCCGCAATCTGGTCGCCGCTACCAGAAAGGACCACTTTATCTTCTTCGCTGAACGTTTCTTTGAGATCCTTCCAAAGTTTTCCTTTGTAGTCAGGGAGAATTTGCGATGAGTCGTTACTGATTTCGGCTTCGGTTAATTCTTCCGGTAAATATCCGGAGACCTTGAGTACATCTTCGGCGATTCTACGGAACGCCGGGGCTGCGGTTTGACCCCCATAATAGCCGTTGGGACCATGCGGGTTATCTAAATAAATGTAAATCGTATAACGAGGATTCTCTGCCGGAGCAAAACCAATGGTGGACGCAATAAAGATATCATCATAATATCCGCCAGTTTCCGTATTGAATTTGTTGGCAGTTCCGGTCTTTCCGGCAAGGGTGTAAAGTTCGGAAGCCCCTTTGGAACCAGGTGCGTTGAGAACATACTTAAGAATGTCACGCATCCGCTTCATGATTTCCTCAGAGAGCACCCTTCGAATTTCGCTTACTTCGGTTTCAACTTCATTCTGGGTTGCATCGACTGTGGACTTGACCAAACGGGGTTGCAAGAGGTGTCCACCATTCACAATTGCATTCATAGCATTGATTTGTTGTAAGGGGGTTACGGAGGGACCCTGACCAAAGGCGGAGGTGAAAATTTCAATATCGCGAATCTGTTCGGGATTGAACAGCAAACCAAGCGACTCACCGGGGTAATCGATTCCGGTTTGCTCACCAAACCCCATTAATTTCTGGAATTCGATCAAGCGCTCCGCACCCAAGCGCAAGCCCAATTGCCCCAAGACCACGTTACTGGAGTTCCGCATAGCATCGAGCAGAGTTACCGAACCATGGTCCGCTCCTTTATCCCAGTTCCAGATCTTGTCGGGTCCAATTGCATAATACCCTGGATCTTCAAAGTACTCATTCTCGCTGGCGACCCCTTCTGCCAAGGCTGCAAGACAGGTGATGATTTTAAACGTCGATCCGGGTTCGAAAGCTTCGGACACAAGCGGATTTATCCAAAGTTCAGGGTCACTGTTACTAAAGTCATTGGGGTTGTAGTTGGGCATGGCCGCCATGGCCAGAATTTCTCCGGTGTAAGGATCCATGATTAAAACTCCACCGGCATCGGCTAAATTGGTCTCGACCGCAAGTGCAAGTTCTCGTTCAGCAATGGTTTGTAGTTGCTCATCAATAGTTAGAATCAAGTTTGTACCATTCACAGCAGAGACAACTTTGGAATCAAAAAGAGGGATGGCAGTGCCGTCGCTGCTCCGGATCGCGACTTCACTTCCTGGGGTTCCATAGAGAAGCTCATCATACCAATATTCTAAACCGGCTAAGCCGTGATTATCGATACCAACAAAGCCCATAAAACTAGAGGCGAACTGATTCAATGGGTAATAGCGTTTTGGCTCGTAGAGAAACGAGATCCCTTTTAAGCGTAATGCACGAATTTGCTCTGCTTGGTCCGGCGAAACCTGCCTGGCTAAAAAGATTTGGGTCGATTCTGAGGTTATGATGTCCCAAACATTCTTCCAGGACATGTTCAATACCGTCGATAATTTGGCGGCCAAGGTTTCTAGGGTGGTAAAGCGTTCGATTCCCGGCTGGTCTTTGTATTCTTCGATAAGTTCCAGAGAAGCCAATAATTCGGGGGTGATCAAAATTGTCTCGGCTTGCGTGCTGACAGCTAAAGGCTTACCGTTGCGATCATAGATATTCCCACGCTGAGGGTATAATTTCTCATTACGCGACCAAGTGTCGGCTGCTTCTTCTCTTAAGAGAGTTCCGCTATGCTCAGTGGGAGCGTAATTGATCCAAAACAGCCTTCCAACTAAAATAAGATAGCAAACCGCGAAGAGTCCAAGAAACCATTTGCCCCTAAAAGAGCTTATTTTTCTCATGGCTGCGGCTCTTGAACCTATTATTGATACTCTAAGAAGGCGTTGAAAAGGAGTCAGTTTTGAGGTGGGGGTTTTCTGTCTGCGTGCGATTCTACTCAACTCCTTTCCCTATATAAGGGTCACTCAACATCAAAGCTACGAAATCCTTCAAACATCGTTGCTACATTCAATCCACCAATGCATCCGTCCGCCAGTAACCCGAGTCGGATGTTGTTAGCGGCTTCTTTTAAGTAATTGGAACTGATGCCATGATAAATCGACTGATACGCCTCTAAAAAAGCAGCATATTCGTCGCATAATCCAACCAAGCTACCCATAATGGGCAGACCGATTCGGGGAGGTGCTTTCAACAATTGCATAAAGTCTTCATTGGTATAACAGGGAGGTTCGGGCTCATTGGTTGTTGCCATAACCACCCGGTCTTCAAATTCATGGTTGGTGAAAGCCATAAGCTCGTCTTTGAATCGATATTCCGACATGAGCGGGTATAACTCTTCTCTAACAATGCTATCTTCAATTTGCTTGACAATTTCCGGCAAATTTACCGTTGCTCGCTTGACCGGTGAAACAATATCGCGTATGACGCTTTCGGGTAAGTCGTGAAATAACCCTCCGAAATAATTCGCATAGAGTAGTTGCGCCGGATTTTTCAGCTTGGCATAATCCGGTAATTGACGTGTTAACAGCAAGGCAAAGCAGGCGACCAACATGGAGTGACCTAAGACCGATGTCCGGGGAATGCGTTGGGTATGACTCCAGCGGATTTGAAAGCGTAACTGTTCTAAGCGCTGTAATAATTCATAGAGACGCTGTTTGGTGACCAGCATGCCCATTCCTTTGAGATGAAGATGGTTCATCATTTCTGCATTGAGCTCTTTCTCAATAGAGTTCAGCTGGGGAGAAGGAACATTGACTAGTTTGATCAACTCAAATTCACGGAAGGTTGCATAATCATGAGCCGCTGTCAAAATGGAGGTTTCTAAGGGACCCATTTTGTCTTGACCAAGCAAATAATCTGTAAATCTTTGGTAGAGTTCCGGGTCTAAAGCACTCATGGTTTCTTTATACTGCTCTAGAACCCAGTTGTTTAAGCGTTGGAATTCTTCGGGAAATTGATTACGAATCCGGTGATGCACACTGGATTTAATGTCGGAGAGCGCGATTCGTTTCAGCAAATCAAAAAAGCCGGCAAAGATGATGGATTCCCAATCTAAGTTGAGTTCAACACCGTTTTCGGCCTGGGCTTCAATTTCTACGTGTCCGATGAGGTAGGCCGTCATCATTTTTAAGCCGGCTTTGTCCATTTCTGTCAATTCCACCGGTCTTGCCATATCGTTCCAACGTTGAATCGAGAAACCATTAAAAAGTTTAAGCGCGAATTCTTTGGTCAACACAAGACATCCCCTCCTAGTATAATAATGTCATAGCCAATAAGACTGGCTATGCAGGTTTCAAAGC
>CAYRNW010000042.1:0-8553 GCA_964425745.1 uncultured Eubacteriales bacterium
CCATGGTATCCTGTTTCAGGAATATGGTGTCGCCCATGAAATATAACACAGCCGTACCGGCAGTTTTGTCGAATTCCATCTGCAGGACGTTCCCGGCGGTGTCAGTAAGCGTAGTCTTAACAATATTCCGGTTCCGGCAATCAGAAAAAAATATGCAAACAGCGCACAGAAGCACGGCAACTTGAAGATACCGCGCCATTTTTGATCTTAGAAATATCATATGCCTGATTATTAGTGTTTTAAAAATTGCAGATTTTTCCAGTTTTTCCAGATGGCTCAAGTGCCTGTTGTGTCTTTTCCCTGGACGTACCGTGCCAGGTCGGCCACTCCCATTTGCTTCGCAAACGGGTCCCTCCCTCCGCGGGACGAGCTTCCCCTTGTCAATGGGCAAGCTGCCTTATTTGGTGTAGGCCCCCCACATCTCGATCCCGCGCCTCCTCTATCTGGAAAAGGTTAGCTGTGAGGATGAAGAATTGATCCCAATTATACTATTGGCTAATAAATAGACTCTTGTTCCAAGAGTATTTGGCCAACGGTCAGCAGGAAAGACATCTAAAGCTGCAGCCCGTGTTATAGCAAGATTTACGTTTCCTTCTTTAAGCAATCTATCAGTATCGTATCTTGATTCATTATAACCACCTAATAATTCTCGCATCTTTCTTTTTAAAAAAGGGTCCCCGCCTTTACGAGTTTTTCTATTTATTATTATATCAGCCTTTTCCTGCTCAGAAAGACCTTCAACTCCAACCAGATGGAGCATCAACCACAATTCAAATGCAGGATTGCTGACACAAAAATTCATATTTGAATTCTGGTGACATTTTTGAGCAAGATATGATAGATTACGTTGATGCCAGCGATCACGATCAATTACCATCCACAACTCATCATCATCACCAATCTGATAAAAATCCTTGAATTCACATAGCCGATTATAGACTGAATTGGGATCAGGATCACTATTCTTTTCTTCATCCTGAGAGAGAACTACAACATGAACATTTGAAGCTTCCATTTTTTCTTTCAAAGCTTCGAAATATATATGCTCGGTCTTTCTTCCTTCGGTAGCAATAATTACAAGCCTGGCTGATTTCTTCCCTTCTGGACGTTCAAAATTCTTCCTGATTCTCATAGGTCAGTTTTCTACCAGCGTAAATCATTTAAATTACCAAAAAATGGGATGGCTCCATATCTTCCCTGGAGGTATCCGGTTTTCAGATTTACATCCGGACGTGGTTTATACTCTACTAATGATGTGATATGTGAAGATCCTTTCTTATCCTTCTCGACAAACCAAACTTCATCGGACCTAAAGAGCCCTAGATCAAGTAAATTTGACTCATGCGTCGTGCATATCAATTGAGTGTCCCTGTTATTACAAATCTTGTTGAAATAATATTCAAATAATTCATAAGTCAACATTGGATGAAGACTTCTATCAATTTCGTCGACAACATATACAGATGGATTATGAGTCATATCTATCAATGCTGGAATAAAATCAATCATTCTAAGAGAGCCATCTGATTCTTCTGACATTTCGAAAGTAACTGGAGCATTATCAATTCTTTGATGCTCAGTCCGCAATTTGAATACCTGAAGTTTCCCATTCAAATCAAGTTGGAAAGTATAATTCGCCTTTCCGTCCCTTGACGTTAACAAAATGGCTTTTTGGGGTTTTAGATCTCTTTGAATCTTAGCGATAATAATATTATCGACATCTGTAAGTTGTTCAACTTTAATCTTATCCTTACGAATTTTGTCTATTCCTGTCTGGAAGAATTTCAACATTGTCTCTAAAGGTTTTACAAATTCCTCCTTCATGTGAAGATTGAATGACAAGCCTTTATACTTGGTATCTGGAAAAATTATTTTTAATCTGTTTGAAAACCAATCAAAAACTTCTTCAACACCGTTCAGGTTTTTACCATTACGAGTCATATACTCAGAAAGATAACTTTTGTTTTTGGGGGTCGTTTCGCCCATATAATTGAGCATTTGAGATAAGCTTTTATCTGAGATTAACCCTTTTCCAATGTCTACCCGGACACCATCAGAAGAATTTTTTCTTTCAAATATTTTATTTTCAGACCTTTTATTAATTTCGTACAACCATTCTTCAAGTATTTCTTTAGAATTAACCACAACACCATAAGCATAATATGTTTTATCGTACTTCAACTCGACTTCTAAAGTAGCCCTTTCTTTAAGTTCTGTACATAGTTTATAAAAAGGGATCCCTGTGCTTGGAATACCATTTATAGCTATCTTCTTCAGAAGATTCAGTGATTTAACCAAATTTGACTTACCTGAAGCATTTGCTCCATATACTATTGATGATCTCAGAATAGATATATCATCTCTCTTAACACTTCTCAGCACGTGTCCATCATTTGTCGTTCCTTTTCCGGCAATTAACGAAAATTCAGTCGATTCGCCAAAAGAATAAATATTGTCAACTGTAAATCTAATAATCATATAACCATTTTTATTGATTTCTTGTCGCAAATATACATATTTTAGTAAACATCCGACAATTTGTCCGGGTTTTTATTGATAAAACTTCTTTTTTACCTTTCAGCTAATACCTTCACATCAACATTCAATTTAATCATCTCAAAAGGAAACAAATAGCGACTAACTGACAGTATGATAAGTAATGGGGTACGACGAGGCGCAGAACGTGAAACTCTCTACCATGACCTCGTCACCCGGGCCCACACCGTAAGCCAGCGTTTTCTTTATTGTGAGCAACTGTCATATTACTACGTCGATAAAGATTCTCAAATTTATCTTCTAGCAATTGTATTTGAATTTCTTTTTCCTTATCATTAATTGTACTTTGCATGATTGCTACTTTTATCGGATCAAAATATGAGGAAATTTGTTTTTTGGTTTTTTCTTCTTGAAAAGTCGTATACTTCTGCCCCAGATACACAATGTATCGTAAAAATTCATTAAACAGTCGTTTTGTATCAATAGCAAAGTAAATCTCATCAAACAAGGTCAGTTTGTTCAAGTATTCGAATTCCGTTGACAGGTATATATTTTCAGCATTCCTGAAATGAGTGAAAGCATTTCTCTCATCCTCATTGTCTAAATCGTATTTTCTTATTATTGTTTCAACTCTTTTCTGAAGCGCCTCAAGTTTGGCTGTCACTTCAACATCATTCAATTCATTCACAACTAATTCAACTGGCTGAAAACAAGATATCATCTTAGAGCTTTCATTAAAACCAAATATTTTATTAAATATTTCATATGCAGAGACATGAATTCTTTTCAAACATATTCTGCTCTCCCATGAAGACTCAGCATAACAAGCAGCTCTAATTATCGCTACAATATCATTCAGCAGAAATTCAGACAATGCTATTATTCTTGTAAATTCTGAAATGAATCTGGCAGATTCATTTTCAATACTTATTCCAAGTTTTTTTATTTGTTTTAATCCAGCATCCACCCCGACAGCCATCTTCACATATTGCTTTAGTTGCTTCGTATTATAGCAGTATATTTCATTGATACATGAACGAATTTTTTCGTCTTTTGCAAGATAACTGTCTAAAAGCTTTATTATATCAATGACACCAGCTGTATGGGAAAACCACAAATTCTTAATTATTGTATATTTTGGGAATACTAATAGTATTAATTGATTAATTAATTTACAATATGTATTTATCTTCTTTACCTCTTTCGCTTCGCTAGATATTTTAAAGTACTTTTCCGCGACTTTTCTTACATTCCTATCAAAATGGGTTGCTATATTTCTATCTGGCCATGATATATGTTGTCCCCACAATCTCTTCACATCATGTTCTATCTGTGAAGCCAAATTGTGCTTGCTCGAATCTGGAATAATATAAAAAGTATAGAAAGACTTCCATAAAGAGACATCTTCATCTTTGTCGTAGCCAAACAAAGCCTTCATTGCTTCTGCAATAACCCTGTTTATATTTACTAAATAGGTTTGTTTAAGCAAATCATCTTCTAACAACATTTGGGCGCGCATGTATGCATTAAGCTCAATCATTGAGAGCTCTATTACTGCAACAATCTCTAAAACTGGTAGAATTCGTTCTGTTTCTTCACTTAGTTTTCCTTGGGCCTTTATCACAGAATACATAGGGATCAACATGTCCAAATCTTTCCCGTAATTCTTGATTGATTCCCCAAGAAACTCATGTAATTGTGACAATGTCTTTCTTAACACTTGTTTTGTTATATTAACATCCGCCAAAATCCATTCAGGCGGCCACTGCCACCTTATAAGAACGGGAAGCTTTTTTGAAAGCCGATGCTGACCTTTTGTCAGGGGACCGCTATGCGCTTTCGTGATGCCATATCCGTTTACAGCTATCTTCTGATAGTACAAAGCTTAGATTTATAGAGGAAATCTAGCGGATACAAAAGGTTATACTGCTTAAATCTGATTTAATTCAAACGCATATTCGTAACTGATAATACTTTTGTCCTTTTCATTATCCTTCCAAGCTTCTTCCAAATGGCTAAACTTAATAATGTCATTTGTGCTCATGGATTTGAATACAGTTGCTACTTTTTCTAAAATTTCTATTTCATTTTCCAAAAATAAATCGGCTTCAAACGGCCTGTCCTTTCTTGCTTTGAATTGTTCGCCTGTATAACCATTTTGGAACTCTGTGGTATGAATATCTATTTCATTTTTGTTGGCTAAATATTCAAATATGCTTTGAAAATTAATAGGCACGGGGCCCATATCTATAGCTTTGTATCTTACGCCACTTATTGAAAAACAACTTTGTTTGAACATTAAAAAATCGGCATAAAATAACAGCTTGTTCATTTTGGTTTTGAATGGTGCCATTTTCTCTGAAAAATAAACCACCATTTCGGTAAACTTTTCAAGGTTGGGATTCCTGTAACCTGAATAAATATCAGCCAAATGGTCGCCCAGTAAATATTTTTTGAAATTCAAATTAAAAATGTTCCGCTTTCTTTCTTCCATCAACAACCGGGCTTTACGTACATATCTATCTTTCGTCTTTTCATCTAATTTTCCACATAATTCAATCATACCCATGAATATTTTTGGATCTTCTGCCATCTGGATCAATTTAGCATTGGCAATGCTGGGTATTTCACCTGCTTCATATTGGCGGTAGGTGTTTACTCCAAAACCTAAAACCTCCGACATTTTATTTGCCGGCAAACCGTATTTTTCACGTATTCTGGTAATTTCATCAGGAAATGGGATGTTGAATCTATCTCGGTATTGATTATATACCTGATTCATATTCACCTCATCCATTGATGTAGTGGTAAATTGCTCTCCACTATCCTCGCATTTGTAATAATGAAAAACAACTTCAAATTCCTCCTTTCTGAAATGCATTGACCGGCGTTCTTTGATCAATTTCATTTCTTTACCTGTAATTGGACTTTTCATTCTTTGTTCTGTTTTAAAGGATAGTTCATTTTGTGCCGAGCCAAGTGAAAAGAAATACAGATAACACTGTTGTCTTTTACTCCCATAGTGATTTTAATGTACACTTCCTTTTCCTTTATCGTTTTGCCAAACACCCACATATCAGCACCTTGGTAAAGTCTTTCTTCGAGTGGCCCTTCGCTGTAGTCTTTGACTTCGAGGGCTTCCAAAATTGCCTTACGGTCTATGGGGCGAAGCTCTAAATCTATTAGGGCTTGTGCGTTTTCACCTCTATCGTCACGAAAGAGCACGTCCCAAAACCTCATCTTTTCTTTGAACTCATATAAAAAGGATGCTATTATTTCTTCTGTGCTCATATAGTGCTTTGGTATTGCAAAGGTATAGTTATTTATTAATAAAACAACTTTATAGTAGTTTTATTCTACATATTTTAATACATATACAACTTTAAAGTAACTTTATTAAATCTGGTGTCTGAGGAGAGCAAGCGGGTGTGGACAATGCCCATAGTGCCTGATGTGTCTTTCCCTTTGGTCTTGTAGACTGCCAGTTGGTTTGCCGAGTTGATGATAGCCAGGCCGGCGCTGTCGTAGCAGCGGAATTCCAGGCGTTTGAGGCCTTTAAGGAGTATGGGAGCGGCCTGACGGGGTCCTATGTATCCAACAATATCCAACAGCATACAAAGGAACAACAAGGACATCGTTGTACTTCCCGAAATTTTCCAAACTAGCACGAATCCCGAATTTACTGTTTTTTTCTTTCAAAAAAAGGAACATGCTTTGCATGGAACCTTTGGTTCCCGACTTCACTTCAACAGGCACAATTTCATGGCCACATTGAACCACAAAATCCACCTCGGCTGAACTACCTTGTTTTTCACGCCGCCAATAATACAATTCCACCGGAGCGTCAGAAGGCGCAGCTTTTTTCAATTCCAGGGCAACGGCCATCTCGGCAAGGGCCCCTTTGTTTACTTGTTCAATTGTCTGGAAATTCAATACCGCGGCGGCATCCAAATTCAGATAGCGTTGGTAAATTCCTGTATCAAAGAGCATGAATTTTCTGAATTTTGGATTGGACTCCGCACCCAGTGGCAACCCGTTTGCCCCGGTATGAGTCACAGGATAAATCAATCCGGCCAATTCCAGTAATTCCAGACAGTTCTTAATTTGCAGATTATTAAGTCCCTGAACGTTGGTTAGAACAAACTTTCTGCCGGTCTGATGAATAACTGCATCAAAAACTTCGCGTAGCCGGGATACAGCCACTTTTTCCTTATACTTAGCAAAATCGTCATAAAAAGTACCCGTCAAATCATTCAAAATTTTCCTGCACTCAAGCAGAGAACCACCCTCTGCATAAGTGGCAACTACTTCCGGCATACCCCCAATCAATAAAAAACGGCTGTATTGTTCCAGGCATTTTTTATGCATTTCTTCTGAAAACGGAACTTCTACTGATGCCTTCTTTACATGGTCAGCCAAAACGTCCAGCTTCATGGCCCTTAAAAACTCATCAAACGACATAGGGAACATATAAAAAGAACGAATCCTTCCCACACCAAATGAAGGAATCTCACGTAAGGCAAATTCCAACAGGGAGCCTGCCGCAATAACATGTAAACAGGGCATCTCCTCGTAAAAGTAGCGCAATGCAGAAAGAGCCGGAATACAACTTTGAATCTCGTCCAGAAAAAGTAATGTTTTTCCTTCTGTTATTTGTACCCCTAGTATTGCCGATAGTTCATCGCAAATAATATGAGGAGAGGAGTGTTTTTCAAATACAGATTTTGCAAATTGAAAATCCCGGTGTTCAAAGTTGATCTCCACAAAAGTATCAAAGGTCTTAGCCAATTCACGAACAGTCCTGGTTTTTCCTACTTGCCTGGCACCGCGTAACAAGAGTGGTTTACGCCTGGGATCGTCTTTCCAGGTTGCTAAGTCAGCATCAATTCGTCTTTTCAGATACATTAATGGTAGTATTTTTCATTTTATGACGGCTAATATAATCATTTTTACTAGAATATGACGTCATAAAATCAATATTCAGGTTCATACGACAGGAATTACATGATTCTTAAGCAGTTTTAGCCGGGCCTGGTTCCCCTGCTATTGCCAGGATGTCTTCCAGGTTGATTGTTGGCAGCTGCACCATTGACCGGGGAAGACCTCCCAGTTGCTGATGCAACCGGGTCCCTCCCTCCACGGAACGAGCTTCCCCTTATCAATGTGCAGGCTGCCTTGAATGATCCGGTCAACTTTATCAAATCATTTTCTTGGAATCTTCAATGAATTTGGCGAGGCCTTTGTCGGTCAAGGGATGAAGAATTTCATGATAGTATGTTAGCTAAAATTCACTCATCCTCCTGATCACTCCCGCTACCCTTTTAATATCTTCATTGCTCAGTCCTGCACCTGAGGGCAGACACAGGCCGTTGCGGAAGAGCCTGCCGCAGATGCTGTTGTCCGAGTCAGGCAAGTTTGATGTAGAACCTGCAACTGTAGCAGCACTGTCATTGTGATGGTGGGTGTAGAACGGTGCCCCGGCAAATACCGGCTGTAAGTGCATGGGCTTCCACAGAGGGCGGGTTTCTATGTTCTCCTTTTCCATCCGCAGGCGCAGATCTTCGCGCGTGAACCCGGTCACCTCCGGATCCACAATGATGCACGTCAGCCAGTGGTTGGACTCAAAATCCTCAGAAGGGTTTGTCAAAAACGTAATCCCAGGAACGGAACCAGAACCAGCAGCAGCACCTGCAAACAGGCCTTTCGGCATCCCCAGCAACCTCCTGTACATACCATTGATTTCCCGCCGCCGGGCAATAAAACCATCCAGCCCTTCCATCTGGCCCCGGCCTATTCCTGCGCAGATATTGCTCAGACGGTAGTTGTAGCCTACGTGGGAGTGCTGGTAGTGCGGGGCATCGTCACGGGCCTGTGTGGCATAAAACTTGGTCCGTTTGGCCTCCTCTACGGTCCTGCATACCAGCGCACCGCCTCCCGATGTGGTGATTATTTTGTTCCCGTTGAACGACAGACAGGCAAACTTTCCAAACGTGCCGCAAAGCCGTAAGCATCCGATAAAACACATATTGTAAGAGTAGCATGGACTCTTTACATTTG
>CAYRNW010000043.1:0-7445 GCA_964425745.1 uncultured Eubacteriales bacterium
AGACTCTGCAAACATCTCTCATATACTCATATGTTAAAATGTCTTCTTTCACTTGGCACCTCCTGAAAAACTAAAATAATCATTTTCACGATGAAAACACTTACCCCACCCTGCAAAACATCTATACCACTGAAAATGCGCAACCTATTTGGGTTGCACTATTTTGGTTATATTTTGATTAAGTGTAATTTTTGAGAGTGATTGATATAATTAATGCAATAGCTACACTTAAAAGAGTTCCTACTAGATAACGTTCGGCAACCTCGCGATCCTCAAGTTGTTTGAACCTAGCTATAGTTTTCGCTGTTAAAACAAACCCAATTGCTCCTAACTGATTGTTAAGAACGAGAGTAGCGATAATAAAATTCAAGCAGTGGGTGCGGACGAAACTTATCACCTTTCAAGGGCATCCGCTCTCACATAATAAGTGTTTTTTCCGGTACCACATTTCACAATCTCGCCTTCGTCAACAAGTCGTTTTATGGAAGCCAAAATTGCTGACCGTCCATAACTGGGGCAACCAGCGATGACCTCTGCACCTGTTGTTTTACCAATTTTTTGCAGCATAAATGCTTTAACAATGTCGTATGTCGTACTACTTTTTCCCTTTGAACCCATTATACCGGCCCGCTCCTCGAACTCAACATAACAGGCCAGGATGACTTTCAACATATACTTGATAAACGGTGTAGGTTCATTATCTCCCTCATGCCAGCCAATATCTGCATTTTGTAGCACATCATAATACGAATCCTTTGTCTTCTCGATTTGCTTTTCAATACTGATATATTTCCCAACCTCATATCCATTCTGATAAAGCAACAGCAAAGTGAGCAGTCTGCTCATGCGACCATTACCGTCATTGAACGGATGAATACACAAAAAGTCGCTGATGAAAGTAGGGATAAGAATCAGCGAATCCACTCTCTCCAAGGAAATCGCGTACTCATAACTCTTGCAAAGGGACTCCATAGCTTCTGGAGTTTCAAAAGGAGCTACAGGGATAAAGCGGGTAACCTGCGTCCCATCTGTCTTTATTTCGTTGATAAAGTTCTGGACATTCTTAAAGTTGCCACCATAGGACAATCCAGCCCGTTTCAGCAAATCTCTGTGAAGTTGCAAGATATAGTTAGGTCGAATAGGAATGAAATCGTGGTTGTCGTGGATTGTGTTTAACACATCCCTGTAGCCCATGATTTCGCTTTCCTCTCTGTTCCGAGGCGTAGTTTTTTCATTGATCAGTAATTTAAATCTAGAGCCTGTCGTCACGATGCCTTCAATTTTATTGGATGCCTCTGTGCTCTGAATTCTTGCTATTTCCACCAAACGCTCCAGCTCCACAGGTTTCTGTCTAATAAACAGTTCCTGACGCCCCTTGTACTCATGAATTTTTGCAACATAGTACAGGATCTCTGAGTCCCACATTTTTTCTGCTAACTGCTTATAGTCGAAATTACGCATCATTTCCTCCCAATTCCGAACAAAATATTCGTCCACCCATTTCCTTCTTTCGTCCATATTGTATCGAAAATTGGACGAATAGTCAAGTGGGTGGACGAATAATGAATCAACTCGCAAGCGTTTCTAGCTTCGTCTTACTGATTTCTTTTCGTGAAAGGTTAAAATTTGCAATTTTTCGCGTAATTGTGTTTTACTATACTTTTCATACTGTTGCGAGCTAGCCCAAGCACGCAAATCATGGTATTCTGGGTGAGATTTGTTTTTCAGAATCTCAAGAAAAGCATAGTATCCACTCATTCCACCAACATCATCCGGTGGTGCGGTCTCTGCTCCATCTTTGAAGAACACATATTTATAATTATAGTTTTCTTTAACATCAAGGACTCGGATTAGAATCTTCCAATCATCCCCGAAATCATAGGTGTAAAAAAATTCGTTATTTTGGTTCAAATATTTGTCATAGATAACCCTAGAAGCATTTTTATAAGTAAATCTGGAATTGAACATGTCAAAATCATCAGATGATGCGTCTGTTATCCTTAATCTCTCCTCAGGGAAGAAAAACTCAAACGAGTGATATCCTCGGTTCGGATACCCACTCATGAAATTTGTTGAATATTGAATCACATCGTGTAGCTTAACAAACGAATATCCTGCTGGAAGCCAAACTTCACGCCAAATCAGTGGATCAGAATCGATAAATTCAAAGCGAATCAAATATGCTTTCATACCTACTCTCCTCTCCCCTCGTTTCAAGGGCAACCGCCCTGACATAATAAGTGCTTTTTCCAGCACCCCATTTCACAATCGTTTATTTTTTCCTTCAGGGAAGACTGCAAAAGCGCTTTTTTTGTGTGGAGTCCAAAACACTCTTTTCCATCGCTGTGAGATAAGCTATTTTGTTAATTTTGCTCCAGTCCAAACATAATTTCAGTTGGGTAGTGGCACTAACCAACTCGTTGTTATCTTTTTTAAGTCTCGCCTTTAAGTATTTCCAATAATTTCTGATTTTTCTGTAGTCGTCCTCGCCACGCAAAACACCGATGAATGTGTTACTACCAAGGGTTGTATCATCACATATAGTGATCTTCAATATTTTACTTCCTGCTACCTACATGAATGTCCTTTTATTTTACCATAAAACCCGTTTTGTTCTATCTGTTTTCTTACTTTCATGGTCAGAATTTTACATTTCAAACCAAAAATGGGTTTCAATGTTTTTCTGATTGCAAATATAGTCAAACGTATTCAAAAATAAGCTTTCATTTCGCACCCAAAGGAATGCCGAAATGCAGTCGGTATCAAAATCGTCAAGAGTATTTTGTGCGAATATTATGACAAAAAAACCCTTTCGGGTTGCTTTTTCATATTGCTTAGTAAATGAATAGCGTTCTTGGAGCGCATAATATGCCATCCCCAATCGCAAGCACATGCGCGAAAAGTCGCCCGAAAGGATTTTTGAGCGAAGAACATGCGCTCAACGTGCGCCTTAAGTAGAACATCAGAAGAAGTCAAGATTGAGTTCTTCTGATGTTTTTGATAAATATTAATAATTGGAAGTGTAATTTTAGCTTCTTCGTTCTGGAATAAATTCCAAACGCAATCTCATTCCCATTCCCGATGCGAGTCTTTTTACCATATCGAGACTTGGATTTCTCGTCCCGTTTTCAATTCGGCTTATATCAGCTTGAGTAATACCTGTCGCTAAAGATAAATCTTTCTGTGTAAAATTCTGACTTTTTCTTGCATCAATCAAGACCTGAATAATATCGTACTCTGGTTGAAGTTCATCATACGCAGAACGAATTTCAGGATCTTCTAATGATTTTTTCTTAAAATCAGAGTATCTGCTCATTCAAATATCTCCTTTCATAATCCGCCTTATATTTCTTTGCCAAAGCAATTCCAACAGGCGGTGTTTTTTGGGTCTTCTTTATAAACCCATTTGTTAGTATTGCCTTATTTCCTATGAAATAAAAGTAAAGGACTCTTGAAATATCTGAGCCTTGTTTGATTCTCAATTCAAAGATTCCATCACCAAGAGGTGCAGAATGTGGTTCTCGTAATTCAGAACCATTCGTTTCCAACAAATCAAGAGTACGCAACACTTTAGCGTACATTTTTTTATCAAGAGATTTAATGAAATCCTCAACAGGACATTTACCATCTTCGGTTTCATAGAAATCAATTCTTATTGTCCCCAACTCCCTCGCCTTGTAATATCATTATATGTCGTATTAAACATATTGTCAAGTGTTTTCTAAAAGATTTCAAAAGTAATTTTAGACATCCATGCCTTTTCGGTTAGTTCTATTAGCGCCGAGGTATAATTGACCTAAATCGCCGGAAAGTAAATGCCCAACACAAAGTGTTGGGTCATTTACTTAAATTATCAAACTGACAAAATACTCGCTTTATTCTCTTTTTAAAATCAATTTAATTATATCATCTGCTACTTAGGTTAGCAAGTAAAATATGTTCATTAGAAGAGACGTCCCCAAACAGCTTTTCTTCAGCTACATAGCCATTGTATTCATTAACCTTCTCCTCCATCTTCTCCAGGAAATCCACAAACCCACTCAAGCCCCCTACATCGTCCATAGAAATCATCATTCACAAGGATTCATCTCTAACTGAAGTAGAGAAAATCTTACGGATTCTATTGAGTCAATAATTGCATCACACACAAAGTATGAACCAT
Source organism: uncultured Eubacteriales bacterium (assembly GCA_964425745.1). Lineage (GTDB taxonomy): Bacteria > Bacillota > JAAYKD01 > JAAYKD01 > JAAYKD01 > CALCNS01. The sequence continues at coordinate 4,163 of CAYRNW010000043.1, forward strand.
TACTCGATAATAAAGACGATCGTGGTGAAGTGAAATCATTATCTTATATTGCTGTCAAAGGTCTGCTCTACTTCGTAGCAAATGACAATAATTCCATTCAACTCATTGAAAAAACAGCAGAATGATCAACTGGCCTAGATAATGTACAAGCCATTAAAATGCTTGGCTTCTCTATTTTCTGGTTTGATTAAATTAGGAAGTCCATTGGCTGTGAACGATACCAACGAGCATCCAATTTCCACTGACATTTTCAAACATAAGGGTTAGGCTGGTCCAATCCATACCGGCATACTGCGGGTCAAAGCCGGTAAAGTGAAATTCTACAAAGGAAGCAGTCGGGTACTCAATAGATATATTGTTGATGAGGTTACCTGTACCGATTGTCGTATTATTTCCAATAAGATGAGGGTTCAAGTAATCTTCATCGTAGACAAACTCATCATAATAATCGCTAAATTTATAAGAAATAGGGTCTCCTGAGCCCTGGTAGCTGCCCCAAGTATAAATTGTTGGATCCGTGAGCAAGGTTGGTAAAGCCGTTGCCGCGAAGTTCAAATCAGTGGCAATATTGATATAGTAGTAAGGTGAAAAACGTAGCCCCATGGTAGGGTGAACGTAAGAAGCTAAAGTCGTCATATCTTTGTCTTCAAGCGCTTGCATCACATTCAGTGAGGTTTGTAGAAGGGTAGCGGAAGAAGCATTCGCTTCTGCTTCCAATTCTAAAATCCTTGCATCCAACTCTGAAATTTTGTTATCTTTTGTTGTTATTTGCGCTTCTAAATCCGCTATTTTCTTAACCTGTTCTTCATTGGGGGCCGGGTTGCATCCGGCAAGTAAAAAAACCAGTACAAGAGTGACCACAAGCCACTTGCTTCTTAATAGTTTCATAGCAATACCTCATAATCTGCACCTTGCAGTACTTCATTATATGACTCCTTAGTCTTCTCCATGGAAACACACTTTACTTCATTTCTGATTTGATTAGTTGAAGAATATAGTTAGCACTAACTTCATCTAACTCATGCAAAAATGCCATGTTTTTGCACTTCTTGTATTCCACACCATCCATGGTGAAGGTATATCCAGCCGGGCATGTAGGCGAGCAGGTACCTCCGAAGAGCTTTTTACAGTCCGTTGCTTTTATGATCTCTTTCTTCATTCTATCCGGGAAATTGTTCAAGATGGCATCATAATTGCCGACACCAGCAGCATATATCCTCATCTTAACTCCTGTTTTTCTAAAAACATAATTCAATAAGGACTTCCCTGAATCCGGATGAATATAGGTGGTAACAAAGCCATTCTTTGCGGATTCAATTTTCCTCTTACACTTCTTTCCAAGTAAGTAATCATCTAGTTCAAGCACAAATCCATGATGCTTAACTGGAACCTCGTTCAAAAATAGCGTAAACTTATCATCCATGTTTTCATCTCCTTATAGATTTCTCAATACTCGGCTCAAATGTTAACATAAGGGAATCGCTAACGGGCGTATAGCCAATCTTCATATAAATACTGTTCGATGTTGGATTTAACAAATCGGTATATAAAACGCACTTCTTATATCCCATATTCAGCGCCAACTGAGAAACTTGAGCGACACACGAGGTGGCATACCCTCTGCCGCGAAAATACGGTGGAGTATACACAAACGAAACCCCAATACAATTTTGCATAGTTCTCGTCAGACCCGCCATGGAAACCGGATAGCCACCTACTTCCAGCACATAAAGCTTCTTCGTCGACAAACGATAAAGATAGTCCCTTTCTTCGTGCGGAATCTTCATTTCGGTTGTCCCATATTGGTTGGCAGCGTAAAAAGCTTCAACCCAGTAAGGAAAATAATGCATATCTCTTTCACTCAACAGCCGGATGGTGCCAATCTGCTTCACGTCCGGACGAACCGCATTCAGTTCATAAATGCGCTGATCCATGCTTATCTTAGACGTACTCTGGTATTGTGCTGTGTATACCTTTGCGAACTCCTCGGCTAACGTTTTCTCCGTTGTCACACCAGGAATATCCACATCTTTCAGAGCATTCACCAAACACCCAATGGCATTGTGGTCAATTCTGTTCTCTGTGGCATAAAGGGTTAAGTTATATGGTGGTGTCATGAGCGCGATCAACTGAATACCACTGGAATCCGATACCGTTGCCATAAACCAATTGGCCGGGTCTCTCCATGCTGTTTTGTCGTTCATTTCATGACCCATAATCACATTCCCTAAAAGAATCATATTCTGCGACTCGTGCAACATTAACACATCATAGGTGTCCTCATAAAACTCATGAACATTGGTATACTGCTTAAATATCATTTAAACCAACCTCTTTCGGCATAAGTTCGACAAAATTTACAACCAGGGGACATCTCGCGTTTTTGCTACAAAAACGCTTACCCCACCCTGTAAATAATTCGGCGCAGCTCGGTGATTGCTCCAATGATGTAGCGCCTCTTTTTGTAAATTTCGAGATCATTGATTTCTCCCCAATTCTATAATACAACCCTAAATATTACAACCCCAAATTGTCTTTTCACCCACAAACATTCCCTCACATCATTTTAACACTCATGACATGCTAAAACGCGTTATTAAAATAAATCGAGAGCAGATAAATCTGCTCTCGTGTTTTATGTATATTGTTTTGTATATTGTATTTTGTTATGTCTGTCTTTTTTGTTGTTTTGTTTATTTGTTAAGATTTATGTCTTCGAAAATATTATAAACTATAAGCGAATATCTGTCAACCATTAATATCTTCTTCTACTACAGAATCAACCTCTTCAATAATTCTTGCCCATTCTTCATCTGGTCTTACAATCAACCTAGCATTCATATAAGCCCATTCAACAGGTAAAACAGTTACCGCTTCATAATAGAAATCTTGCCCAGTCGACAACTTATTTAGAACGAATGCACCAAGATTCGATGCAGAGCGTATAACGCTTTGACGCATCGTTTCCGCATCCACGAACGATAGTTCATTATCTTCACCGATTATCCAAAATAGTTATAATCATCAGCCAGCATATTCATAGCAGTTAGCAACTTATTCATATAAATGAATGGGCCGATAATAATGAAACTTCCTAAAATACCCCACATCCAGAAATCATTCGAACTAAATTGATAACCCAAGTCTCTTCGGTCCAATTCGTTGCCGATTCTATTGGATAACTGATGGTACCATGTTATAGCCAGCTCAAACAGGCCATAAAATGCTTAGATTGCCTGACCGAGAGTTGTTTGGTATAATGGCCAAAAAGAGAAAGGAAAAG
>CAYRNW010000044.1:0-6127 GCA_964425745.1 uncultured Eubacteriales bacterium
ACTTTCGTAGCCCTTGGCTCTGTTTTTTTGGGCCTGTTTTGCTACAGCCCCTTTAAAATGATTTAAGATTATCTTCCGGTCAAAGTTTTGTTGACTTCTGCGGTCAAATTGTTGAAGAAGGTTGGGAAATCTGTGTAAGCTTTGGATAAAATCTTAGACATTTCATCATCGACATTTCGACGGACTACATTTGAATTCGCAAAGGCAGGAGTATAATATAACTCGTAAGTATCGAATTGTTTTAAAACAGCATTGATTGCTAAAGAAATTTTTGCTTTTTTGGCATCTAAAGCTGTTCCATCGGCATTTTTACCGCTTAAGAAGGCCTTGAAAGCTTCACTTTCTTGGGCACTCTTACGAACAGGGATATACCCGGAAGCCATGGAGAATTTTGCAGTGTTTTCAGTGCTGGTGAGGAAAAGTAAGAATTCAACAGCGGCTTTTTCTTTTTCTTCACCTTTTTTAGCAATCGACATACCGGCGCCTTGTTGGATTACAGCAGCGGTTTCACCTTCCCATACCGGGTATGAAAGGCACGCTAATTCATCATTTTCGGCTTGGCCAACGGTGGTAACCGGGAACAAGTATGTAGTACCGGAATTGGATCCGACGTAACAAACGGCAGTTCCGTCATTCATGAAATCAGAGTTATATTTTTTATTGGCATCTTTCACAACGAGCCAGCCTTCGTTAATACCTTTGCTTACGAAGTCATAAATACGTTGCTCGGCTTCTTCATTGGGGGTAAAGGTTCCGGGGGTCACAAATTCATGTCCTTGCTGGAATCCGCCCAAATAGAAGAAGTTCGCTAGAGAGTCAATTCCAAAGAAGGTTTTTCCGGTAAGATCAAAATAACCTTTCCCTGCTTTGGCAATTCCTTCCCAAGTAGCTAAATCTTCATCGGTAGCACCGATTTGCTCTTTGACACTGTCAAATAATGTTTTATTGACAAATAAAAGTTCGGTAGACTTAGCAATAGGCATTAAGCGGAATTCTCCACCTTCAAATTGAGAGCCTTCTTTGATGAAGCCTTCATAATAGTCGGCCAGGTCTTCTTCACTGAGGTAGCTTCCCATATCGGCAATAAAGCCTTTCGCATGTAAGGTTGCTGTAATATCCGGATAACCATGAATAATATCGGGTAGTTGTTCTAAGCCAGCATCGGAAGCGGTTTGGATTTTCTTTTCTAAGTCTGCAGTAGCACCTTGGTTTTCAGCAGTTACTGTGATCTTCTTCTCAGCACCGACTGTTGCGTTAAAATCAGCCACGATTGCATCTAAAGCTTCTTGCTGAGCACCACTAAAGTAATGCCAAATGGTTAAATCGACCGGTTTCACTTCAGGTACGGGGGTTGGAGCTGGGGCTGGAGCGCAGCCGGCCATGAGGATCATTACCATTGCCAACAATGCAGCTAAGAGTTTTTTACGCATAAAGAATACCCTCCTTCGAATTAGTTCAAAATCATTCTACATCATCCCCTGAAAAAAGACAAGGGTTATTTTTTTCCAAATCTTCCAAAAACCTCTAAGAGCGTTGACGAGCCCAGGCGTCCTTTAGGCCAACGGTACGGTTGAAAACCAACTTTCCTTTAGCAAAATCGACGTGATCAACATAGAAATAACCTTGACGTAAGAATTGAAAACGCTCTCCCGATTTCGCCTCAGCAACCCGAGGTTCCACCATACAATTCGTGATAACCTGCAGGGAGTCGGGGTTAATAAAATCTGTAAATTCTTGACCCTCTTCGGTTTCTTCCGGATTGTCTTTGGTGAACAACGTGTCATAAAGGCGTACGGTTACGGCAGTAGCATGTTTGGCACTCACCCAATGAGATGTGCCTTTGACTTTTCTCCCTGACTGCGGTCCCCCACTCTTGGTCTCAGGATCATAAGAACATTGTAATTCAATAATTTCGCCCAAATCATTTTTGATCACTTCATTACATTGAATGATATAAGCCCCTTTAAGGCGAATCTCACCCCCCGGACGCAAACGATGAAACTTTTTAGGGGGATCTTCCATAAAGTCTTCTTGCTCGATATAAATTTCTCGAGCAAACGGCACTTGACGGCTTCCTGCATTTGGATCTTCCGGATTATTCTCAATCTCTAACAGCTCTTCGCTATTTTCGGGATAATTGGTAATAATCAACTTTAGTGGATGAAGAACTGCCATAACTCTGTGAGCAGTAGCATTTAGCTCCTCACGGATACAATGTTCCAGCAAGGCAGCATCAACGGTTTTTGGCGAACGTGAAATACCGGTTCGATTGATAAAATCTTTCAAAGATGAAGGAGTATATCCCCGTCTTCTAAGTCCACAAATCGTTGGCATTCTAGGGTCATCCCACCCCTGGACATATCCTCCCTCAACTAGCTTTCTCAATTTCCGTTTGCTCATAATCGTACCGGTAATATTGAGACGTGACCACTCATATTGATACGGAATCGGGTCTTGCTGACTTGTTTGCCATTTTACGTTATCGATAAACCAGCGATATAATTCGTTATGATCTACATACTCCAGAGAACACATGGAGTGTGTTACGCCCTCAATAGCATCCGACAAAGGGTGCTGATAGTCATACATGGGATAAATGTTCCAAGTGGTTCCGGAACGATGATGAGGCGCTGTTTTGATTCGATAGATTACAGGGTCTCTCATATTCATGTTTCCGGATTTCATGTTGATCTTAGCGCGTAGTGTTCGACTTCCTTCCGCGAACTCCCCGGCTTTCATTCGTCTAAATAGATCGAGATTTTCCTCAACACTTCGCTCTCTGAACGGAGATTCTTTTCCTGGTTCGGTTAACGTACCACGGTACTCTCTCATTTCTTCTGCTGAAAGATCATCCACATACGCTTTACCATCGATAATCAATTGTTCGGCAAATTGATATAACTTTTCAAAGTAATCCGATGCATAGAATAATCGGTCTTCGTAATCGTAACCCATCCAGTGGATATCTTCTATGATATTATCCACGTATTCTTGCTCTTCAGCATCTGGATTAGTATCATCGAAACGCAAATTGCATTTCCCACCCATTTCTTCCGCTAAGCCAAAATCAGCGACGAGGGCCATTAGATGACCGATATGTAAATAACCATTCGGCTCTGGTGGAAAGCGAGTTTGAATCTTGCCATCATTCTTATTATTTTTTAGATCCTCCAACATAATCTCTCGAATAAAATTGCTGGATGCAGGTGAAATGTTCTTCTCCTGGTTCGTATGTTCTAAACTCTCCGACATAAGCATTACCTCCTTTTACTTAACTCTTTCCCGGTTCCTTCATACCGGTTTGTCCGGTAAAATGGAAGTCTTTGATTTTCATTGCAGGAACATGAACGTTCCCTAAAAACGCAGAAATTCGTTGGCAATCTTGACTGATTTCCTCTACTTGATTAAATGCCTTCAGCATACTCTCAGTCATGCGCATGTTCGAAATTGCTCCAACAATCTGCCCTTTTTCAATCTTGAAAAACCCATCCCGTGTAAGACCCGTTAGCAACGCTTGCCTGGGGTTCACTGGATTCATGTAATGGAATCGCGTAACTAATAAGCCTTCTTCGGTTTCAGCAATAATTTCTTTGAGTGACTTTTTGCCAGGTTCCATAACGAGATTGATTGGAATCGCTCCTGCAAAAAAGCCCATTCCAACAGAATGCCCGGTGCTTTTTTTGTTTTCTTTCGCAGCGGTTTCTGTATCGTATGCAACTTCCTTAGCAATCCCTTTCTCAATGAGTGTCAATTTACTTCTCGGTGTCCCTTCCATGTCGAAAGGCAATCCCAAGGAGTTCGGATTTTCCCAATCATCTCGAATGGTTATCTTTTCATCAAAGATTTTCTCACCCATGCGATCAGTCAAGAAACTCATTTTTTGTTGAATGCTCTTTGCCGAAAAACCTAATAATGTTGTATACATCATCAAATTGAAAACTGCTTGGGGTTCAAGGATTACGGTGTACGCACCCACGGGTAGCGTGACCGGATTTTGATTCGCTTTCGCTTTCTGATATGCCGTCTCAAACAATGCTTCTAGGGGAAGTTCTCCCTTAGTGTTACCAACTCCGGCAGCGTACCCGGCAGCCCCATTCTCATGGGATATCAATACCGAACAATTGACATTGTTTCCAAGGTAATAGCGACGTATGCCTGTGGAGTTTCCGATTGCAATGGAATCCTCTGAGTAAGACAATTGACCATAAGCTTTATAAGGCAGCTCCACATGTTGTAGTTGTTCCGCTAATCGTAATGCCCTCGCTTCAGCCGGAAATTCATCTGCTAAGCTTTGATCGAATCGATCTAGTTCAATACGCGCTGGCTCCGATACCAGTCCAGGCAATTCTTCTCCCTCCGGTAGGAACCCTAAGTTTTCTTTGGCTTCTCTAACCGCTGCTTCGATACCCTCTTTGGTGATTTTGTTTGTCGTTACTGAGCTCTTCTTCGTTGAACCAAATAGGATGACTTGCAAATTTGTTTTGTCTTCAAATACATTCTGATGAATTTCCGAATTGGCAAACCGAGTCAGTCCCTCCGCAGAACCCGTCACAACAACATGTACCGGCATGGGTGAAGCTGCATCAATCGCCCACTGAATCATTTGATACATCGTTTCTTTATTGAACATCAGCGACACCTACTTTCACATTTCTGAAGCGAGCCGGAGCTGATCCATGTCCCACATGAGCCACTTGACCGGGTTCTCCCTTACCACAATTGGGTGTGCCATAGAGTTGCCAGTATTTTTCATTTGCCACGCCGTCGCAACTATTCCAAAACTCAGGTGTGATGCCGGTATAAATCGGATTTTTAAAAATCTTGCCGGTCCGTTTGCCATTTTTAATTTCATAGGCAATCTCGGTTGCGAATTGGAAGTTTACCCTTCGATCATCAATGGACCAACTTTTATTGACATCTAAATAAAACCCATAATCAACTCCGGCAATCAAATCTTCTAATTCGTAATCACCGGGCATGAGGCTGATATTGGTCATACGAACGATTGGCATTCTTCCCCAGCCGTCGGCACGTGCGGTACCGTTGGGTAACAAATTCGCAGCTGAAGCCGTATCACGAGATGTCAAAACGTTCTCAATAATCCCCTTTGTGATTATCGGGATGCGTTGGGCCGGTATCCCATCGTCATCATACCCAAACGTTCCTAACCCTTGAGGGCAGGTAGCATCTGCAACAATGGTAACTTGGGGAGATCCATACTGGAAGCTTCCCAACATTGCCGGTTGTACGAAAGAGGTTCCTGCATACCCTGCTTCATGTCCCAAGATTCGATCTAACTCCACAGGATGCCCTACCGACTCATGAATCTGCAAGGTAAGCTGTGTGGGATCAATAACTAAATCAAAATAGCCAGAGGGGCATTCTTCAGCGGTCAATAGCGCTACTGCTTCCTGTGCTACTCTAGGAGCATGATCAAGTAATTTTAAGCTTCGAATAAACTCAAACCCCGCAGTTGCATAATTTCCACGTGCTGAATTTGGATAGCTTCTCGTTTGCATTTCACCTTTCATGACTGCAACTGCATCGATACCACCACCGGATTCTGTCAGTGCCTGTGTGATATAGGAACCATCGGTATCGGCAAAAATCTTATGCTCTTTTCGGAACCCCAGTGCGCCGTGGGTTCTAAAAATTTGTGGAGCTGCTTCCCTCATTGCTTTCTCTGCAGAGAATAATAAATCGATTTTCTCTTTTTTGGAGATGCTAAACGGATCTTCTTCTACCGGTGTTTGATAATGAGTCACAGCAACCGGTTTAGTTCCAAGGTCAATGGGTACCTTTTGAACCAATCGACTGGCTTTGGCGATTGTAATTGCCTGCATTGCAGTTTGGTCCATTTTTGAAAAATCTTGTGAGGCAGCAAATCCCATGGAACCGTCAAGAAAAACCCTTATTCCATAACCATAGGTCGTTGAAGTGCTCAAAGTTTGAACTTTCATATTTTCTGTAACAATAGATTCTTGGGTTATTTCATTGACACGAATATCTCCGTATTGAACCTTTTGATCTTTTAAAAACTGCACCAACTCCAGAATTTTCTCTTTCATAATCATTCCTCCTAGTATAATAATGTCATAGCCAATAAGACTGGCTATGCAGGTTTCAA
>CAYRNW010000045.1:0-5249 GCA_964425745.1 uncultured Eubacteriales bacterium
AGACTCTGCAAACATCTCTCATATACTCATATGTTAAAATGTCTTCTTTCACTTGACACCTCCTGAAAATAAAGAATAAACATATACAAGCAAGAGTTCGTGCGCGATTTTCACGACGAAAACACTTACGCTACCGTTATGAAGATTTGTCTACGAGAAAATAGTCTTCAAAATCGCCAACATTTCGTCAAGGGTAATCCCTCTAATACCTAATCCTTCAAGATGGGGATTGTCAACCTTAATCTGCTCAATGAAGCGAGTAATGTCCTCTTGAATTTCGTCTACAACCTTAAGCTTACTTGAAGGTGAAACATTAGCAAGAAGCCTGAAGACATCGTTTTTATGTTTTTTGATATTATTGGAATCGATATTTTCTCCGAACTCTTTTCTCTCTTTCAAATCTAGATAAGCTTTGATCTTAAATAAAATGACTGTCTCAATTCCAAGAATTGAGTAGCCATCTAAAATGCGTTTCCCATTTATCAATAAACTATAATAGACATCATTGAGTAGTATTGCAGATAAACTTACAATACTATCATCTATATGAATCGGAGTTAATCCAGTATCGAATTTCAACTCGAGATTGTCTGGCATCCTGCTAAAAAGTTCAATCATTTTAGGGAAAGATGAATCCTTTGGATTTCGAAAACGATAAAACTGATTCTTTCTTTCGCTCTTCTCACGATGTTCATAGCCACCAGCTTCAACAAATTTCCAAAAATATTCACCAAAAGACTTGTCAAGTGCTTCTACAACGAGCACTACATCCAAATCTTTAGTAGCTCGAAAAGGTGCCCCTAGTTCATCCATTAGAATATCACAAGCCGTTCCGCCAATGAAAACATATTGGCTTGTGAAGTCTTTAAAATACTCACGAAACCTCTCTATTCCATGTACCATGGCTCACCTCGCAAGACCTCTAGAAGTGCTTGCTCAACCCTTTCATCGGCTTTTTCCTTCAAAGATGCATACAATGAAGCCAAATCAACCTGATGTATACTAGCAAATTGTCTAGGATCATAATCCCAAACTTCAACCTCCACTAGCTCTTGGTCTCTTATAAGTTCAGAATCTTTTATGGTCTCAATCTTTTCGGTCTTCAGCCGATTTCGATCTATTGCCACGACTCGATTTCTGGGCGGGTTTATCATAGATAAATCTGCGAGCGCATTCAGTCCAGCAATCAATGCACCTAACGGTATTGTTTTTGTATAAACAAGTTTCTTGACCGGTGTTTTCAAATAATCCTTCCCCCATTTAAAATAATCCGGATCAGGAATTCTTCTATATTCCTTACTACGACCAGTTTTACCCCCTGTTTGATACGTTATAAGATTTGTATTATAAAGCTCATTCAACGCTCGAGAAGCAGTCATTTTGTTAAATCTCAATTTCTCTGCTAACACATTTATATTTACAACTTCGTCCTTATTATATAAGAAATACAAATATGCAACCTGTGCCGGTGTTGAAAAACGGTTCATTTTTCCTTCAACTTGCTTTTCTACTTTCTTTAAATCCAAACCTAAAAAAGGCATATACATCTGCCCGTCTTCGATAAGAAAAGCAATCTTATTTTCAATTAATTTTTTTCTTTTGTACCTAGAAATCTCTTTATATAGCAGCACAATATCACGATTCGTTACGTTCGCGACTTGCTTCATATGTTTTTCAAGTTGATCGAAGCTTACTTGGATATCCAAAACCTCCATGAGAAGTTGCTGTTTATCAAGTATCTTCATCTCATAAAAATTATAGCTATTTCTTAAAAAAGGCGGTAAATCATTACTCTTGACCCAAGGCATAATCAGTATGTTATCGTCGATATTCTCCCTTAGATAAACTTCAACATCTCTAATCATGGAAGCCACCTCCTAATGTAACACATTTCGTTTACAATATAACACCTTTACTGTTACATTGCAAGCTAAAACTGTTATATTAAAACTTTTCCTCTCACAAAATAAAAACTCGCGCAAAAAGTTTCCTGCAGGGCGACTTAGACCGCAGGTCTTCAGAGCCCGAAAGGATCTTTTCGTGCCTACCCGAAAGGAACTTTGAGCGCTTATTTCAACCACCTCTTAAACCATCCGCACAGATGCTCCAACCGCTCCACCCTATGATGCGGCTACCCGCTTCTAGACAACTCATGATTCTCATTCGGGAACCGCACAAACACAGCTTCCTTCTTCAAAAACTTCAACGCCGTAAAGAACTGCTCCGCTTGTTCAATCGGGCACCGCAAATCCTGTTCACTATGAATCAGCATCACCGGCGTCTGCACATTCTCCACATACTCAAACACTAACGCTACCCAACAAATCGTTGGCTAACTGTTCATTTCTCAAACGAATCATAGAACAATCTTCATAATTTGGCCCTAGTAAATCATACCCGCCATACCATACCAATTTATGATCGATTATTATGAACTTGCTTGTTTGACTCTTCAAACAGACCATGTTTACCCCTTGCTCAGTGGCAAATTGTGTAACAGATCCAAAATTTCTATACCTAGCTTCATCTACTTGAGGAGGAAAACAGATAGTGATTCGCACGCCTTCACTAATGAGCTTCGACCACTCTACGAGAAACTGCTTCAGTTTCTTGGGTGTAATACCAGAAGAAGATATAAGTATGCTTCTCTTTGCACTAGATAAATCCACATTCATTGTCGTTTCAATAAGAGAACTGCTATCAACAAGCAAGTTCTCATTTTGAATTTCTCTCTCTTTTTGATAAGAGTAAATCAAAACATCCTCTTGCACCGAGCCAACAATACTTTGAGAATCTCGTAGATGATAACCAATCTGTTTATAGGAGTTCAATCTCTTATGAAACATCCTATCGAGCACAGGAATCAGAAAATCTACATAGTCATAAATTATGACTTCTGTTTTCCCTGAATACTTCCTATGTAATCGACCGGCATATTGAGCGACGGTTCCTTTCCAAGCAATTGGATATGCTAAAAACAAAGTGTCTAAACGAGCTTCATCAAACCCTTCACCAATTAAACGACCAGTGGCCAATAAGACAAAACGTTGTCCAGATGTTATGCTTCTTAGTGTTTGTAAACTTTCTCGTCTTTCTCGGGTAGTGAGGGACCCAATCAGTTTCAAAACCACTAGATTCTTATCTTCATCTTTCAGCATCTTCTCCAATAAATCAATATGACTGACTCTTTCACTTAAAACCAGTGGATTACGCCCTTGCTGGGTTGATTCAAGTATATCGGAGACAATCAATTGATTTCTTGCCTCGTTTTGACAAATTCTCTCGTAGATTTCGGAAATATGCCATTCGGCCATAGCTTTCTCTACCGGCATCCTAGTTCTTGAAAAGCGTGGAATAACAGTATACTGCAACGCCCTTTTATTCGCTTCTACTAACGCATCCGTTCTATAACGAATCGGTCCACAAAACATAAACATAATGGGGTGATGTTCATCTTTGCGTATAGGTGTTGCGGTTAAACCGTAAACATACTTAGCAGAGATATTCCTGAGAATTTTTGTAAAACTATCCGCTGGTACATGGTGACATTCATCAACGATAATCACACCGTATTTTTGCACTACTTCTTTTACACTCTTATCTTTTTCAAACATAGATTGCATCAGCGCTATGTCAATTTGAAACTTCAAAGAATTCCTACCACCACCAAGTAATCCAATTGAGGAAGACTTTCTGTTCCCCTTCTTAAGAGCTTTTGACTCAATTAGTATAAATTGCTCCAGTCTAGCTTTCCACTGAATGAGTAGCTCCTTTGTATGAACCAAAACAAGTGTTGGTTGCTTTAACTCTGCTATCAGTTTGGCTGCTACGACAGTCTTGCCAAATCCTGTGGCTGCCGATAAGATTCCGCTTTCATATTTTATCATTTCATTGCAAGCGTTTGTCTGATCACTGGTTAATTCACCTTGAAACTCAACATTTATCTGGTTGTAAGTCTCTCTATTATCGCGAATTGAATAATCAATATTGTGAGCACTTAAACATTCTTCCAACTGCTTTTGTAAACCTCGAGGTAAGATTATCTTATACTCATCTTCTTCATACAACACTGACATTCTTGGTGTTCCGTAAGTCGATAATCTCATTGCTTGCTTTCTATAAAACTCTGGGTTTGCATAGGAAGCTAATCGACGCAAAAGGACTAAGACTTGCGTTGAAATTTCACTTTTATCTATTATTACTCCTTTATTAAGAGTAAGAGTGACCTGCTTATTGTTTCCGGTGTTTCCTCCAAAAAGAGCTCCTAGTTCAGCAACTGTTAGCAAAGGGGATATCCATTTTGGCTCTAGTTCAACCTTAATCATCCTCTGAACATCAGAGCTCGATATCTTCTTGATTTGCGAGAGATACTCCCACTGATTCTCAACAGGTTCAAGTTCGGAATTCAGGAAAACCGAGTTTCCTTTAGCACGTGCTTCTTTTTGTAATGGTAAAGCGATTAAGTTACCAAACCCGTTTTTGGTAAGTGAGTCTTGATTTGGGAACATACGATCATACGAAGAAAAGGTAATTGTAGATACTTCGTTCATAGCCAAATCAAGAATAATCGTTCCAAACTGTCGAGCTACTCCGGCTTTTAATTCAGACTCAAAGAAAAACCAAATGTGACATCCATTCCCAGATTGTGAGCGTTCAAGATAAGCAGGTATTCCTTTTTCCTCACACACCTTGATAACACACTTTACATCTTCTCTCCAGCTCTTTTCATCAAAGTCAATCGCTAAGAAATGACATGTGTCTTGCTTTGTTATTGGATAAACGCCTAAGACATATTTTCCAGCAAGATGTCCTCGAACTCTTGCTTCATCGAATGGCGCATAGTTAGCATTTTGGCAATCTTGGCACTTAGCAAGTGGTTTCACACAAATCCGAGGTACAAACTCGTTTAAGCAAAAAGGAGAATAGCCCTTTTTATTACTCCATCGTTTTGCACATACTTCTGCTCTACCTCTAAAGAGTGATAAAAACAAAGCTACTTTGTCAGCATTTGTCTTTGGACTATTAACATATATATTCTCCATTGCATCAAGTTCTGCTTTAGTCTTCGCAATCTCTTGTGCAAGGTTTTCATAATCCGAGAGGAGTTGCTCATATTTCAGTTTCAACTCATTGTAATTCGCCACAATCTACCTCCTTCTGCGAGTTTCACGCAAAATAATTAATATATTACACCTGTAAATTACGGGTCAAAAGCCTCATCCTCACGGCCATTTAGCCACGGTTTCACG
>CAYRNW010000046.1:0-5178 GCA_964425745.1 uncultured Eubacteriales bacterium
ACTTTCGTAGCCCTTGGCTCTGTTTTTTTGGGCCTGTTTTGCTACAGCCCCTTTACATTTTTATGGGAGTATGCTAATATTACGTATATAGTAATAATCTTTGTAGGGTAAGGAATGACGAGCGTGAGTGATGCAATACAACGAAAAAGCCCTTTTTCCGCGTTAAAAAACCCAAATTTCCGCCTTTTCTGGACTGGAAGAGCCGTAAGCTTAATTGGGTCATGGGTACAGCGAGCCAGCCAATCTTGGCTGGTTTTACAAATGACCGATTCTCCCTTAAAACTGGGCTTGGTCAATGCAGCACGGTTTTTACCGGTCATTTTTCTATCGTTGTTTGCCGGAGTTTTGTGTGATCGCGTCTCCAAGAAGAAAGTCATTTTGTTCACACAAACCGGGCTGATGCTGCAGGCGCTGATTCTATCGATTTTAGTCTTCACCAACACAGTTCAATATTGGCACATCTTGCTTTTGTCGATCATGGATGGCATTTGCACCGCCTTCGATAACCCGGCCCGCCAGTCGATGATCAGCGATACGGTACCGCGGGAAGACGTCTTGAATGCAATTTCGCTAAACTCTGCCATTGTCAATGGCGCTCGTATTATTGGACCTGCGATTGGTGGATTTGCCATGGATGTCTTTGGCGCGGCGTTGGCCTTTTTTATCAATGCCATCAGTTTCTTGTTTGTAATTGTTGCTTTGCTAATGATGAAGCTGCCGACGAAGTTGAGCAGTGTTAAGAAGAAGGGAACCATGAGCGAGATCAAAGAGGGGTTACAATATGCACTGAAAACTCCCACCATCCGCACGGTTTTGGGAATGGTCAGCTTCACCAGCATGTTTGCTTTGAATTTGTCGGTCTTGGTGCCGGTTTTCGCGGCGCAAGTGCTCGATATGAGTGCTACCGGTTATGGGCTTCTGATGTCTTTCATGGGTGCGGGAGCTGTGCTGGGTGCAATTAGCTTGGCTTCCTTGTCGCATCGGGGTCCGCAAACCATGCTGATTTACATCGGCGCTGCCGCTGTTTGTATTCTGGAGATGACGATGATTCTACCCCACACCTTTGCTACCGCAGCAATGGTCATGTTCTTTATTGGCTTGATGCAGATCACCTACAGCGCCACCTGCAATTCAACCTTACAACTCACCGCACCCGATCATCTGCGCGGGCGGGTGATGTCGCTTTATTCCATGCTTAATGGGGGTGTGACCCCCTTTGGAAATACGATTGCCGGAGCCGTCACAGAGTTTGGTGGTGCGGGAGTCGGCTTCTTCTTCTGCGGCTTTATGGGCTTGTGCTCTACTGCGTTCCTTTTCAGCCAACACCGAAGACATAGTCGCGTGGAAGATCAAAAACTAGGGTTTTAACAAGGCGCACATTTTTCGCGTATGTGCATTATTTCGCAGTAGGGGTCAGACCCCTACTGCGAAATATCCAAATAAAAGGAAATTATCGAGAGCAGAGAACCGTCCCCAAGATATTATAAGGGTTGACAGGTGGGGCAGTAGTAAACGCTGCCGCCCATGTAAGCTTCTTTGATGATCGTGTCTCCGCATCGTGGGCAAGGATTCTTGATGCCGTTTTTCGACATCACCGTTTGATATCCACCCGGTTGTCCAAAGAGGTTGTTTTCCGTATCACGCCCCCCCAGCTGCGTCATTTCCGCAAGGGTTTCTTTAAGAGTTTGATACAGCTTGTTGAATTCCACTTCTGACATGCTTGAAATTTTTCGTTTGGGGTGAATTCCCGCATTCCAAAGGATATCTTGCAGCGCGCCATTGCCCAAACCGGGAATGCGCTGCTCGGTTGCCAAAAAAGCCTTTGCGGAAAGCTTGCCTTGACCCTGATCGATCTTCTTAAAATGCTCGTAGTCAAAGGTATTGGACAACGGTGAGACTGCATTACAGGCTTTCAGGTAATAAGGATTGTCGAAGCCTCCCTCCTGAAAGGCCCAAATCCCACCATACATAGCAATACTGACATACAACCCGCTTCCATCGGCGAACTCAAGTTGCAGCTGATGCTTGACGGGCTTTTTTTCTTCCTTGGTATAAAACCGGGGAACTGCTCCATCTCCCAGAACAATTCTCATCTCATCAAACCACAACTCAATCATCCCAGACTGTGCTTTGCAACCTTGAAAGGTCTTCCCTTCTAACTTCTCCCCATACGCTTCTGGATCTCCGATATACCAGGCAAATTTGTGGGGACTAAAATTCGCTTTTGCCTGCACAATTGTTTTGTTCACCAGTGTTTCTTGCATTTGGCGACAAATCGAAACTGCTTCCGGAATCTCAATCATAAACAAACCTCCCTTTGTATTTCTCAATCCCCTTAAGGTAACTAATGGGATCGGTATCTCCTTCGCTGTTAATGCATAAAACTCGCGAGTCTTGGTTCAGCTGTAATCTTTCTTTAAGATGCGCCTGCTCTGGGTCACTCAACAATTGCCAAACAAGAGCGAAGCCAGCTGCCCCACTCTCTCCGGAAACAATGGATGGATCCCCCGCTAACGGATACGCTAATCTGGACATCGCTTCTTCCGCCCAATCGTCGGGTATGGAGAAAAACCAATCTCCAACATTTTGTAAAATTGGCCAAGCAATGGGGTTGACTTCTCCGCAGGCTAAGCCGGCCATGATTGTCTGTAAATCGCCTTCGACCTTGTGACATTGACCATCAGCGGCTGTGACACTGGCATAGCAACAATGGGCTGCATTAGGTTCAACAACAACCACCAACGGCCTCTTCTCCGGTTCAAGCGCAGCAAAGAAACCCATCACCGCACCAGCCAGAGAACCGACGCCTGCTTGCAGAAATAGATGTGTGGGCAGTTGTCTATCGGTTTGCTCCCATGCCTCTACGGCCAGGGTGGTATAGCCTTGCATGATCCAGCGGGGAACTTTTTCATAACCCGACCAAGCAGTGTCTTGGACAACTTCCCAACCAAATTCGTTGGCTCGTTCAGCTGCCAAACGAACGGCATCGTCGTAATTCATTGGCACAATCTCAGCATGTGCACCGAGCGCTTGAATTCGCTTTAAACGAGCCGGACTGCTCCCTTGCGGCATATAAACCACGCACTTGGCACCCAGCAATGCCGCTGTCCAAGCCACACCATAACCATGGTTACCATCGGTCGCTGTGACAAAGGTCATCTTTTCAGCTTGCTTGCGAATAAACTCGGTCTGCAAGCGTTGAAAACTAAGTTCTTCCAACGAGATGCCAAAGCGTTCAGCAATAATACAGCCCATGGCATAGCTGCCTCCCAACGCTTTAAAGGCATTCAAGCCAAAGCGAAGAGACTCGTCCTTGAGCATGATTTCCTGAACCCCCAGCTGAGTTGCTAAACTTTTCAAGCGATGAAGCGGGGTCGAACGATAGAAAGGCAGTGTTTCATGAAAACTCTTTGCGGAGTGAGCTGCCTTCAAAGACAGCCATTGAGGTGTCATGAATGGTTGCTGAAAAGGCTTTTGTTCATAGTATAACAGCATGCGAAACCTCCTATGACGTTTGTTATGGAGAGAATTCTTGATTCACAGAGAAAGACCTTTGATTTCTTTCAGCGAGGCAGGAGTTTCCGAGCTGTTCATGGTATTCTATGCGGTAGAAATAGAATCCAAATGAGGAGGAAGAAACAATGCATCCGTTAACATCGTTGATCCAATCGGATATGAAGCCTGCCTTCGGTGTCACAGAACCCGGAGCAATCGCCTACGCTACAGCACTAGCCAAGAGTTACACCAAAGGCGAACTGAAGGCGATCCATTTGAGTTTGAATTCGGGCATGTACAAAAATGCTTTCACCTGTGGCATTCCTAATACCGATCAAATCGGCAATCTCTATGCGGCCGCTTTAGGGGCTGCGGTCAATATGCCAGACTTCGGTTTAGAAATGCTGAGCAAGGTCGGCGAGACGCATAGAAAGCAAGCGGAAGAGTGGGTAAAGGCAGGGATGATCAGCGCAACCGTTGCCATGGTCAGTTCGAGAATCTACATTCAAGCTCGCGTAGAAGCCGGTGAGGATGTTTGTACCGTTACCATAAGGGATAAGCATACACAGGTAGAAGAAATCCGCTTAAACGAAGCCGTTTTATGTTGGACTAAAGTCAATGAAGAACCTGCGGAAGAGAGCGAAGACGCTGGGGATAAGGATAAAGGAGTAAACGTTCACGATTATAGCTTTCAACAAATGATTGAATTCGCTGAAACCGTGGATTTGAGCGAGATTCTTTTCTTGAAAGCAGCTTATGACATGAACATTGAACTTTTCCAATTGGGGTTAAGCTCCAGCCGAACCACCTTTGCACCCTCGTTACATCAGCAAAACGGGTGTCAAGTGATTTCGAAAAACGAGCGAGCTACGGCGCAATTGCTTTGTAATGGTGCAATTGAAGCGCGAGTCATCGGTTTAGAAAAACCCGCCATGAGTATCGCTGGCAGCGGAGCCCATGGTATCATTTGCACGATGCCGCTTTATGCAGTTCAGCAAGTCAATGGGCTTAGCGAAGAAAAGTTGCTACGAGCTACGGCGATTTCAGATTTGATTACCGAATATATCAAGGAATACTCCGGTAGATTATCGGCATTTTGCGGTTGTGGAGTTGCTTCCGGAACGGCAATGGCCTGTGCTATGGCGTGGTTGAAGGGAGCAAGTTTAGAGCAAATTGAAAAAGTAGTCTATAATATGGCTTCCGGGATCACCGGAATGATTTGCGATGGTGGCAACCAGGGGTGTACCATGAAAGGCATCGTGGCGGTGGATGCGGCTTTCAGAGCAGTGGAATTTGCAATGATGAATGTTGCGGTCGATTCTAGACACGGAATCAATGGAGCTACGCCAGAGGACACCTTCCGCCAAATGGGTTTAATCGCTTCTCCAGGGATGGAAGCCACTGAAAAGACAATTGTTGATATCATGGAGAACAAAAAAATATAGTTGGGGACGGTTCCCTCCCCTCCAAAATCCCCAGTTCTTTGGTAATTTTCAAGCAGGGGTCTGACCCCTCTGGTAAGAATTTCGCACGAGGGGTCTGACCCCAGGTGCGAAATTTCGGTGCGAAATCGCTAAAAAAAGCAGAACACACAAATGAATGTGTGTTCTGCTTTTTTGTTTGCCCGACAGTTACCTACTCTCCCAGAGGGTTGCCCCTCAAGTACCATCGGCGTGGGAAGGC
>CAYRNW010000047.1:0-3692 GCA_964425745.1 uncultured Eubacteriales bacterium
AAAGTGCGGTCAAAAGTTCCTGTCAGTTTGCGGCCAAAGCTACTTGGCAGCAACAGAGTACTGTCGAGTAAACTCCGTGAGCAACTCTCTGCTACAGGGACAAAGGCAAAATTTAGATTTACTTGCTGTTCCTGGGCGGAGATAGAGAAGATAGTCTGTATCATCGCAGAAGAGAGCAATCACATCTTCGCTGTAATCAGTGACGGTGCTGGCAAAAGTGCGTCCGTTTATACCGCAGAAGCATTGTAAATTGAGCTGCTCAATATTCATTGAATTGTTGTCGTCTCGGATTTCAAATGTACCGATCCGTTTACTGTCACCAATATCGCGGCTGGCAAGTAACAGCCTTTTTCCATTGTTGAAACCCAAATGACAAATGGTGGGGCCAATATACTGTACTTCTTCCAAAGCACTACCAATAAGGGAGGAAAATACGCAGGTAACATCAGTAAGGTCAGCCTTTTTGTCATCGGCATGCACTGGGTTTACTACAAAATCAGTATAGCAGCTGACAACCAGTGGCTTGTTACCGAACCACATAATGACTGGTTCCGTATAGATTGAAATATTACCTTCGTTCCGCAAAGAAATCGTGTCACCATTCTTAAGGGCAGAAACAGCAGTGAGTGGAACTCCTATACAGGAGAAGTAATTGTCTACTGAGTTAAAATCTTTGCCAGCAAGGTTTGCTTCTGCCATTGCGTAGAAGGCTTCGAGAGTGTTTGCAAAGCCATAGTCTTTATCTACCATCCAAGTACCGGAAAGTATCCAACTTATGCTCTCAAGCAACCCATCTGATTCTTTACCGGATTCATCATTCTTGGTATGATACTTCACAGGTGCGCCTGCATTCATTAACACCTTAGCTGCCTCCAAAATATGCTGATCATAAGACGACCAACATAGGGCGCTAAGTGCCAAACCACCGTTCATACCCTCATTGGCCAAAACGTCATACCCGCAAGAGAGGAAGTGACGCACGATATCGACCAAGATAGCACCACGATTGTAGAAATCGCCCTGCATAATAAATTCGGACAAAATGGTTTCCTCGTATTGTTCGTTATAGGTGTTAATATCCTCTAACCTACCAAGAACAGCATCAAAGGCATTCCAATCAATGGGAGTATGTTTTGTAATTTTGGAAAGTTTACTTACTGCTTCAGATATGGTATTACTCACAGCATTCACCTCAAATCCCATATATGCGTTATTTATAACGGCGACAGATATAATATCACGAATGATGAACCATAAACAGGGCTTTAGAATAATATAGCATAGAAATATGAATATTTCCAGCATGGGAAAAAGGCGGGGTTTATTCAACTCCAACCTCAATTTCTGCTTCGTTTTTGAAACGAAATGTTTATTACCGTCACTATGTACCGTGGCCGTATCCAAAAGGCAGATCCACAACCATTCTTGTGTACTTCTCTTGGGATTGCTCCGTAGTTGTGGACTCCAGCATTTCCCACATTTGCGGAGATAGTATCACGGGCACTTCCCTCGTTTTCTTCGAAAACGAGGGAAGTGCCCGTGCTTCGCATTCCTGCGGAATGCTTAGGGGGTAACCTCCACCAAAAAAATCGGCACACCGCTTTGGTGTGCTGATTTTTTTGGAGTAAGACACGAGTTTAATACAAAATGCACCCATTAGCATAGTTCCCGGTTGTCCCGTATGCTTTGTGCTCTCCCTCGCTTATCTCTTTCATACAATCAGTGCTTTGCAAAGAAAATGAGTTAATACTCCTGTAAAACTATAACTCGATGCTAGTAATTGTGATTGTCACGAGACTTTTCGAAATTTCTTCAAAACTTCTTTAGTAAAAAAGTATAGTGTATGTTTAGGTGTAGATCAATTTCGTCCCGGTGATTTGGGTCAAATTTAAACCGGCGTTGACACAATGACCGGTTCGATGGCTCTCACTTCTCTGGAATGGTTGCTTTCCTCGGTCGGAATACTCAGTTGACGTACCAAATTAATACATTAATTCTTATTTTTGCAAACCGTTGACTATTATATTTTTAAACTTTATTTTTATCAATTAATGACTACTTCCTAGAAACAACATACAAAGCCCAACTATCTGGATTACCAAAGTGTGGTCTAGATTTACTTATGAAAACTAATTCCGGTTCTTTCTCTTTGGTTATAGCTATAGCAACATTGCAAAAATCATCATCCGGTATATAATAATAAGGTTTTTCTATTATCCATTCTTCCTTAGTAGCCAAATCCGTTGGTTTTAAAACAGTCCAAGTGAAAGTTTCGTCATCTCTGTAAGTTAAATCCGAATTATATGCCAACCATTCCCCAGTGGACGTTGCAAGCAAAGGGGGTATAGCGACATTATCGGCTTCCATTCCTTCAATAGTATAAGCTTCACCGTTTGCATTGAAAAATACAAAACGGTCATTCGGGTTTTTCTCTAGAAAAACTGAATCACCTCGTTTTAACAACTTTACATCTTCATCACTATCAAATGAACTACCAAATGAACTAGAGGTTTTTATTTTCATTTTGTCTAATGAGTAAACCCCGCAACTACTTATCGATGTTGATGTTCCAGTTGTCCAACGGTAAACAAAATCATTTTCATTGACGAAGGCGATTTCAAACAACTTGCCGTTTTCCGGTATACCCAAATCGGATAGAGATATCGATTTTTCTTTCATTAGACTAATAGTATTTTCCTCTTGAATTTTATACAATTGAACAGAATCACTAGATGATGGTATTCCAGCAAAAAATACAATATTTTTATTAATACTAAAATTCGGAAATATATCCTCCGCAATTATCGGTCGTATATTCACATTTCCATCTGTATTCTGCCATAGATAAAATTCTTTAAGGTCAAAACGATTTGTTATTAGATAATGATTTTTGTCGATCTCGGATATTACCAAATTAATAGCAGCATTACTATTCATTTTTACTGGGATAGATCCGGTATCTATTATCTTTTCCTCGGAATAATCGTAGATTAAGTAACTGGAATTTTTAAATGTTTCAGTAAAAATTAATACCCTCTGATCAGAAAGCCAAAATAAACTTTCCACGTGTTTTGGATCACTTGGATCGTATTCAATTGGAAGTTTTATTGATTTAACTTCAGTATTAGACTCTCCTGTTGAATTTGATGATGAATCATTCTGACATCCAGTTAATAGAATTACAAATATTACAAAAAAAAGTAAAATTTTAGCACCATTTGTTTTCATATATATTCACCCCTTATTTAACAATTTGGTATTAGTATAAAACATAAAGATTAAATTGTCAAAGTTTATAAAACTGTAAAATTTCGGTGTCTTATTTTAACCGATGATTCTCTTTCTTAAGACGTTCATTTTCCGCTTTTAATTCTTCATAGCTTTTCTCAGGAACCCCGGTCCCATAGTCTTTGATTCCTTTGGTTGATTTTTGCTTCCAGGTATACAGCATTCCCAGTCGTTGGGCAGTGGCGGCTGTTCCGATTTCTTCTGCAAGTTTTAACGCTTCTTGCCGGATTTCTTTGCTGAATTTTTCGTTCATCTTCTTTCGCTCCTTATACTGATACTTTTAGTATAGCATAATCTCGCGGTTCAGACTCTACTTTTATCGTAGCACTCCATCATATATTTCAAAAGCCTTTTTGCAATTCGGACATATAATAGTAGCCCCACCCATATTTTCTCTCTCCTCA
>CAYRNW010000048.1:0-2591 GCA_964425745.1 uncultured Eubacteriales bacterium
GGGTGGTCGACTCGGAACGGACGGCGATATTGAAGAAGCCGTAGACCGTGATAAAATTCGGCAAAAACTCGAACGGGAGATTGCTGCTTTGGAGAAAAAACTACTGCGTGAAAAGCAGTTTAATAAGCAAGTTGAGTTGAACGGCGAGTTGAAACGGCTGAGAAACGAAATGGAGGGATTAAAATGAGTGCTGAACAGACACGCAGAACACTAAATCAACTTGACAAAGATATTGTCGCACTTGAAAAAAAGTCGGTTGAATTTGCTAAGAAGGAAGCGGCAGCTCGGAGTGGTGCAGCTCGCGTGGCAAAGGCAATACCTAAAAATGCCTCGTTAGCTACAATTAAATCAAAACAAACGCAGATTGACAGCTATAACACGGTGGCATTAAAGGCTATGAATGATAAGGCTGATGCCGACAAAAAAATTGCGGACAAGCGTAAGAAACAAGCGGAAACACAAGTTAAATTACAGAAAGAGGAAGCTGCTGAGCATAAAAAGAACGATAAAGCCCAAACTGCTCTTCAACGCAGCTATGAAAAGCGAATAAATGAACTGACGGAGCAAATTCAAGCTCAATCAGTTGCCGCACCACAAAACCATATGTATGCTGAAACAGACTCGGAGGAATTTGACGTTTTTATCTCCCACGCTTCCGAGGATAAAGAGAGTTTTGTAGATAGACTGTACCAAGAACTGGACTCGCGTGGTGTGAAGGTTTGGTATGACGCAATGAGTATAAAGTGGGGCGATAGCCTCCGCTCTAAAATAGATGAGGGGTTGCGTAAGTCCAGATTTGGAATAGCCATCCTCTCGAATGCTTACATACGAAAAGGTTGGACCCAGTATGAACTAGACGGATTGTTTCAGCGAGAAATGACTGGTGGTAAAACAATACTCCCAATATGGCACAATATCACGAAAGACGAAGTGCAAGCCTTCAGTCCAACCTTGGCGGGGCGAAGAGCTCTTAACACGGCGATGCTATCGGCCGAGGAAATTGCCATAGAATTGATTAACTTATTGCCCCCTATTGAGCCAGATGATGCACCGGAAGAATTGGAGGAAACAACCCATGACTAACAAAATGAAATTTGAAACCCCGAACCTCACCGCCGAGAATGTGGCGAAAATAGCCGAACTTTTCCCCGGCGTAGTGACCGAGGGGAAGGTTAATTTTGACCTGCTGCGCTCAATGTTGGGCGATGAAGTATACGGCGATGAAGCCTACGAGTTCACTTGGGTGGGCAAACGCGCTGCCATTGCCGAAGCCGGGCGGCCCATCCGTAAGACCCTTCGCCCCTGCGTGGAGGAAAGTAAAGACTGGGACACAACCGAGAACCTTTACATTGAGGGCGACAACCTCGATGTGCTGAAACTCTTGCAGGAAAGCTACCTCGGCAAGGTCAAGATGGTGTATATCGACCCGCCGTACAACACTGGAAAAGACAGTTTTTTTTACCGCGACAAATTTACTATGGATGCGGATGAATACGATGAAGCTGTCGAAATGTACAATGAAGATGGACTAAAAAATTTCCATGAGAACACAAAGACAAATCCTCGTTATCATTCTGATTGGTGTACATCAATTTATCCTGTTTTGGTGTTGGCTCGAAATGTCCTTTCGGATGAAGGCATAATCCTTATAAACATGGATGAAAATGAAATTGTAAATCTCCAAAAACTCTGTGCGGAGGTTTTCGGAGAGTCTAACGATTTAGGGACAATTATCTGGGATAAGAGAAACCCCAAAGGTGACGCGAAGGGTATTTCATATCAGCATGAATACATTGTTGCATACGCCAAAAATAAGCTGTCATTTGTGGAAAAGTGTAAAATGCAACGCCCCAAAAAAAATGCTGCTGCAATTATCGCAAAGGCAAATCAAGTGTTTAAGAAGGTAGGTGCTAAATACACACTTGAGGAAGCAAACCGCGAATTTGCTTCGTGGGTTTCTGTACAAGATGATTTTAGTGGTGGCGAGAAAGCATATAACCGCATTGACCAAAACGGAGATGTGTATAGACCAGTTTCAATGGCATGGCCAAACAAGAAAAAGGCTCCCGACGATTACTTTATTCCCCTAATACACCCAATAACAAAAAAGCCGTGTCCTCTTCCAGAGCGTGGTTGGCGCAATCCCTCAGCTACAATGAATGAATTGTTACGTGCAGGTTTAATTCTGTTTGGTAAAGACGAAACAACTCAACCTAACAGAAAGTATTTATTAAAGGAAAATATGTACGAAAACATTCCGTCGCTACTCTATTATGGCGGAAGCGATACAGACTTGCTTGCCGAATTGGAGATTCCTTTTGATACCCCTAAAGTTGTCAGCGTAGTAAAGGAACACATACAATCTTTTACTGCTAATGGGGATATTGTTTTAGATTTTTATTCCGGCTCCGCCACGACTGCCCATGCAGTAATGCAGCTTAATGCAGAGGACGGAAACAAGCGTAAGTTTATCATGGTTCAGTTGCCAGAATCCGTTGATAATGTTGATTTCCCCACTATCTGCGAAATCGGGAAGGAACGCATCCGTCGTGCCGGGGATAAAATCAAAGCTGAAGCGGGGTTGACCGCGC
>CAYRNW010000049.1:0-2064 GCA_964425745.1 uncultured Eubacteriales bacterium
GATTACTGTCTCCTCCCAACGGGAGAGCATGAACAGCGTGGTGGCGACGAGGTCGACGTAGAAAACCACCCCCCCGTCTTCACGTCGCTGCGCAAAAGGCCTGCCCTGCTCCTTGCAGTTCTCTCCCCAGAACAGAATCGGGATAGCATCGTCAAAGGGCAGTTGGCAACCTGCCGGGACTGCCGACCGGGCGGGAAGCCAGTCCAGAGTCAAGGGCTGGCGTTCGAGCAATGCCCGCCACTCGCCCCTGCCGCAGGGGGTCACGGCGACATACGGCTGGCCTGCTGGAAAAGACTCGGTTGCCGCATAATAGCACCTTATCCCAGCGGCAGCAAAACCATCCTTGTCAGGAGAGCAACCAGGCAAACCGGCACGCTGGCCAAGTTGCCGCCAGGCATAGCTTATCGCCGATGGTGTGAGCAAGGTTTCTGTTTCAGCCATGGGCCAATAGCCACCCTCTCATCTCTGTACCTGGCCCACACCCCACGGTACTCTGGCAAACCTGACTCAACTGGGATACCAGGCCTTTTGTACACGCCCTCCCCGCACAAGGCTGATCAGCTCAAGCTGTCTCTTCTTGAGGAAGCGTTTCGGTTCCTTTCGCAGAGCGTGGTAGAAAACGTGGGGCTTCGATCCGCTTGAGAACTCCCAGGTAAGCCTGCAACCCTCACAGGCAGGATCGTTGCAAAAGAAAAAGGTGGGGTCTTGTGATAGCTTTTGCCGTTCTACCTCCAGTGTGCTCTTCATGTCGCTAATCTTGCTCTCTGCCTCACCTACCTTCCCCTCGAACAGAATCGCTCCTGCATCCCGATACAAAGGAATAAAGTTGATCAACCCTTTTGCGCATATGCCAGCCCAGTTTCTCTCGAACGTCACGATTTCTCCCTCTTCACTGAGATAGTTGACACCTGTCCTGGGCAGCCTCTGTCTAAATCCTAGTGACCCGATAGCCACATGAGTGGTCCCGACTCCGACTACCTTCTCGTCTGTCCCAAGCTTCAGATTCCGCCCACTGTTCTCTGCCATTATGCGCAGTACATCATAAGCATAGCTGTCAGCAGTATGACCTTGCGTGAGCTCCTGCGCCAGGGCGCCAACTGCCGAGAATTTCTGAACCGGGTGCTGGCTTCGATGCGCGCCAGGATACTTGATCATGGCATTGGCCAACGCGCCGGCATAGGAAGGGGTCGAGTGATCGCTGATCTTTTCCGCGTCCCACTTGCTGAGGGGCAATGGGTACATATAAACGAAGGACTCTGTGACAATCGTCCCCTCAGGACCAACCGCTTCCATGAGCGCGTCGATCAGAGTCTCTGCTCCTCCATGTATGTACCCAATTGACTTGAGCGACACCTTGACATTGAGCAGATCCCCCCTCCGGACGCCCAATTCCACCAAATCAGAAACAAGGCGCTCTTTGGTAATCATCTCCCGGATCGAATGGGACTGTTCCTTTGCCATATCTCACCTCCTCATCTCAAGGGCCGCGCCGATCAGAATCCACGGTACTCCTCGAAAGCTTTTATTGCATCATACCTGCGCAGCAAACGCCGGCTGCGCTTCAGTGTTGGTGGAGAGACGAAAACCCCCTTTGCCACAGCGATCCCCCGATCTTCTGCGGCGGCCTCTTCCGCGAATCTGACCATTTCCCTTGCTTCTTGAACCTGATCCATTGTGGGAGTGTACATCTCACGAGCCACCTCAATCTGGCGGGGAGTCATGACCAGCATTCCCTCGTAGCCCAACTCCTTGGCCTGTTGGATGTGCACTCGCAGTCCATCGATATCATGCACCTGGACATAGGGAGTGTCAATTGCGGCTATCCCCGCTGCGCGCGCCGCCATGGCGACCATGTGTCTTGCGCACAGCATGGATCGGCCATCAGGTCCATGAAACCCCTCCATATCA
Organism: uncultured Eubacteriales bacterium; assembly: GCA_964425745.1. Taxonomy (GTDB): domain Bacteria; phylum Bacillota; class JAAYKD01; order JAAYKD01; family JAAYKD01; genus CALCNS01. The sequence continues at coordinate 1,909 of CAYRNW010000049.1, forward strand.
GTCAAAAAATCCTCACTGCCAAATAGCAATCCAACGACGCGGGGTGACGCAGTAGCAATCTCCAGGGCTTTCAGGACCGCCTTTGGCGTCTCCATGAGCACGATCATCTCGAAATGTCCATGCTCAAGCCCAAGTGTTTTTTCCTTCAAACTTAGT
>CAYRNW010000050.1:0-1866 GCA_964425745.1 uncultured Eubacteriales bacterium
AGCAAGAAGAACGCTGCTTCTCCGTTTTGAGACACAGCGTTCTTTGACAGTCTGAAGCGTCCGTTTCGTTCTGAAACGGACGATTTTTTAGATGGAGTATGATTACACTAAAACATTCTTCTTCTTTTGAGCCAAAAGGCAACCAAAATTCCCAGAAGTAAGGCTAACATTATAATCACAAAGAAGGAGAAGGGAGAGTCCGTAAAAGGCATGAAACTTATATTCATACCGTAAAAACTGGCAACCATGGTAGGAATCGCTAAAACTATGGTCACCGAGGCCAAAAAGCGCATGACAATGTTAAGGTTGTTGCTGATAATTGAGGCGAATGCATCCATGGTGCCGGTGAGCAGGTTGCTGTAAATATCGGTCATTTCTATGGCCTGCTTGTTTTCAATGATGACGTCCTCAAGAATCTCAGCATCTTCCGGATAATTCTTGACCTGTTCATGACGGACCATCTTCTCCAGAACTACTTCGTTCGACTTCAATGCCGTGGAAAAATAGATCAGACTCTTTTGCAAAGACATCATTTGTATCAGTTCTTTGTTTTCGGTTGAAAGATGCAAGGCTTCTTCCACTTCACGGCTCTGCTTCGATATTTGGCGCAAATGCACCATAAAACGAGTGGCATTACGATAGAGCATTTGCAAGATTGTTCTCGTCTTAAAGGAAGTCTCTACATTTCGGACTCTTCCTTTGACAAAATCATCAAGCATGGTATTTTCATACAAGCATACGGTCAATAAGACTTTGGGTAAGATGATCATTGCGACCGGAATGGTCGATAAGATTCCCGCATCGGCATCCGGTTCGCGAAAAGGTGTATCGACTACGATGAGCGTTTGCCCCTCATCGGTCTCAATACGAGCACGTTCCTCGTCATCCAAGGCCGCTCTTACGAACTCGGGTAACACATCGGTTTCACTGATCACGCGTTGAATCTCGGCTTCGGTCGGCTTAACCAAATGCACCCAGCAGCCCTTTTCGATGCTGGTCATGGCTTGTAGCCGATTGCTTTCGTCGGTTTTGAAAATATAAATCATGGGTTTTCCCTCCTCTGCAACGATGCCGAGAAGAGCCTATTTACAACCCAGGATGAAATCCATGGTTAGGCTCCCAACAGCATTCGTTTTTAAATTTTGTTTTTGGTCCGGAGTTCTACTACTTCCGGGGTCACCTTCCATGTCTTTCACCTCCAATGTTAAGTGTATCGCACAATTTCAAAAAAAGCAAGATGTTTCAGCTATATTCAGGCAAATATTTCGTAAAATAACCATTTCGGTCGATTTCGGGTCAATGTATGATGCTATATCCCCAAATTGGCTGTTTACGTCGATTACATCAAAAAAACAAGGGGTTGTAGCACAACGAAAAAGTGCATCAACGCCAAATGGCACCTAGACAAAAAAGTCTGGGTGCCATTTTCATGCACAGAACGCAAAAAAGATAGTGAAAGTGTTACGTTCTACTTATAAAGAGGTAAACTAATATAGAGGCAAGCCCTCAGGGCCGCCAGTTCATTACTTAGATTCAATTACTGGTCGAGTTAAGCAGATGTTTTTTCGAACAACTGCGTTCTCAGCCGGTTTTGCTTATTCTTGTTGTGCAATTTGTTAAGATTATAGCCCATCGCTACCAGAAGCATCTCAATGTAAACCTTTTCTTTGCCTCGTGTTAGAAATTGGCGAAAGCCATAATTATGCTTAATGACACCGAAAGCACCTTCCACTTGGATGGAGCGATTGACCCGTAAATTACTCCCCATCTGGCTCGTGATCTTCTGCAAAGACTGTTCTCTTTGCACGACAAATTTTTTTGAAACTTGTAGAGTCCGATTTTTCTTGGATCGGGTACACTTCTTTT
>CAYRNW010000051.1:0-1707 GCA_964425745.1 uncultured Eubacteriales bacterium
CAAGTTGAAGCCCAATAGCTACACGGAATCATTTGAGGTAAATGAGGCAGGCAGATGGAGAGAAAGAACGTGTGAGTACCCGGGGAGATCTCGCAAGCGAAGTCAAGGAAACATACCCAGAGACTATCGTAGTAACAACAAATTGCGAGAAGTCAGCAGAGGCCATAGTACCAGGGGAAAAAAATGGGAAGGGCCGAACAATCGTAAATCCGATGAACGGATGAAGGGAGGTCCAAGCGATGAAAGCAGAATATCTTGAAAACAAGAGCTACCTGCAAAGGGATAACGCGGAACGTGAAGAGAATGCAGAAGCGCACAGCAAGGACCATCGAGAAGTCGAAGAAGCGGATGGTGCAGAGTTGCTTGAAAGGATACTGGACAGAGAAAATCTGAACAAGGCCTACAAGCGTGTGAAAGCCAATAAGGGAGCACCCGGAATTGACGGAATGACCGTGGAGGATGCTCTGAGTTGGTTAAGAGAACACAGGGAAGAACTTCTGGAAAGCATACGCAGTGGAAAATACAAGCCACAACCGGTGCGACGGAAAGAAATCCCGAAAGCAGACGGAGGAGTACGACAGTTGGGAATCCCGACCGTAGTAGACCGTGTCATCCAGCAGGCAATAGCCCAACAGCTAACCCCTATCTACGAACCATTATTCTCGGAGAATAGCTTTGGCTATCGTCCGGGAAAGAGCGCGCAGATGGCTATCCAAAAGGTGAAGGAATATGCGGAACAAGGGTACAAGCACGCAGTGCTAATAGACTTATCCAAATACTTCGACACACTAAACCACGAATTGCTGATGAATATGCTACGAGAGCAAGTTTCAGACAAGCGCGTTACAGAGCTGATTAAAAGATATCTGAAAAGCGGGGTTATGGAAGACGGACTTCTTGTGAAAACAGAGGAGGGCTCCCCCCAGGGAGGTCCTCTAAGTCCGCTGCTTGCCAACATATACTTGAACAAATTCGATTGGGAGATAGGCGGAAGAGGCGTGCCGGTTATTCGCTACGCGGATGACATTGTGGTATTAGCCAAAAGCAAGCGAGCGGCAGAAAGATTGCTTGAATCCTGCAGGAAATACCTTGAAGGGAAGCTCAAACTCAAGGTAAATACGGAAAAGAGTAGTGTCGTTAGCGTATTGTCAATCCGAAATTTTAAATTTCTGGGCTTTGCCTTGGGAAGGGGCAAGAAGGGATATTACATTCGTGCTCATGCGAAGTCCTTGAAGAAAGCGAAGCAGAAGCTAAGAGAACTGACTTCCCGCAGTCAGGGCAGAAACGTCCGAGTCGTAATGGATAACGTAAAAGTATACATTCGCGGATGGCTAGGTTACTTCGGAATTGCCAGTATGAAAAGTCTAATGGAAGATTGGGATGGATGGTTACGTCGACGCTTCCGGATGTATATCTGGAAACAGTGGAAGAAAGCTAAAACACGCGTGGAGAACCTGATGAAGCTGGGAATGCCACAATGGCAGGCCTACCGAAACGGGAACACGCGCAAAGGATACTGGGCTGTTGCCGGAAGCGGTATTCTCACACACACGATTACAAACAAAAGACTCGCACAGGCCGGATACTTCAGTATCCTTGACCGGTACGAGTCTCTGCACTCAAACGGTTGAACCGCCGTGTACCGAACGGTACGCACGGTGGTGTGAGAGGACGGTCACTCAATTAATGGGTGACCTCCTACTCGAT
>CAYRNW010000052.1:0-1621 GCA_964425745.1 uncultured Eubacteriales bacterium
AGTTTTACAAACTTTCATTTGCGTCTGCCAAATTACAAAACTTTTTTGGGAGCAAAGAATTTTTTGCCCTGAAAAGTGTCCCGATTTTCTAATTCTTTCTCTATGCGTTGTAATACAGCATCATAGCGAAGTGTTCCAAATGGTGCAGAAATCAGATAACGTGGCGGAACTTCACCTGCAAATCGCTCAATCACAATGGCCGGATTCAGCCGTTCGGTAAAAGAAACAACAAAATCAATGTAAGTTTCAAGGTCGAAAAGCCGAAAGCTTTCAGGATTTTGCTTGTATTCTTTGGCCATGGCAGTGTTTTTGAACAGTTGAAGCTGATGAAATTTGATTGTTGTAAGCGGCAGATTTGATAAAACCTCAGCAGCATCCAACATCATTTGATGCGTTTCGCCTGGCAGGCCAAATATAAGATGAGCTCCAACCGGAATTCCCATCGCAGCCGTTTTTTGGATGGCATTGCTGGACGCTGCAAAAACATGCCCCCTGTTGATTCGGTTAAGGGTCTGATCATAAATACTTTCCACACCATATTCAACCATCACATATTTTTCTTTTTGGATTTCGGCAAGCAGCTTGAGCACTTTATCATCCACCACATCAGGCCGTGTTCCGATCACCAAACCCTCAACTCCTTCAACAGAAAGAGCTTCCCAATAGCGCTTCCTCAAAGTATCCAGATCGGCATAGGTATTGGAATAAGCCTGAAAATAAGCCAGGTATTTACTTGCTCTTCGATACCTTTTTTGGTGAAACGCCTTACCCTCTTCCAATTGCCGGGTGATTGATTTTGAAGGCTGGCAGTAAGAAGGATTAAAGGCATCATTGACGCAATAGATGCATCCGCCAACTCCCTTGCTTCCATCGCGATTGGGGCAGGTAAAACCAGCATCCAGGCTGATTTTTTGTATTCGTCCGCCAAGGATCTTTTTGAAATAGGCTGTGTAGCTGTTGAACCGTCGTTGATCGCCCCAGGGATAATTCATTCTTCAAAGGTAAGCTTTCATAGATATGTAAAAAGATGCGGGGCTTTCTAAAAAGGGAATTTCAACCTTGATTTATTCAGGCACCAACACGACACCATAGTCAAATATATTGATTCTAGTAGTATTCCAATACCCTTTAAACAGCCGGATCAAGAAATTTACCCTCTTAAAAGATGAAATGTCATGTAAAAAATATTTCCTTTTTAAAAAGATGTTTTTATATTTACAACCGAAAAAAGAAGCCTATGAGGCTGGCCAACACGTACACCCTAAGTTTTTCTGCCCCAAACAAATTGTTTGCATGCTTGGTTGTTTGCATGATCAAACTTTTGTATAACCCTGATATACAAGTCATTACCACCTCGCCTAATAAATTACAGGCAGAAGTTGCTTACAGGCTTAATCCGGCAGTTTGTTGGTTGTACGCACGATCATGCGCACACCCTTTTATTTCGCAATCAGTTTGCGCCTTGTTGCACAACAAATATATTTTTTGGCTGGGGAAGAATATGTTTGATCGAACAACTGCCACCTTTTCCAGGCAGGGTCTGGCAGGTGGCAGCCGATTAAAGGACAAAGCAGAGTTAGATATGATCAAACAATTGGAAAAATAGTCTTTTATAAACTTT
>CAYRNW010000053.1:0-1548 GCA_964425745.1 uncultured Eubacteriales bacterium
TTTAGTATAGCATAATCTCGCGGTTCAGACTCTACTTTTATCGTAGCACTCCAGTCTTTATATCATAACTTTCGAAGAACTCTTGATTTTGGAGCGGTAATGTTTGTGGATGAGTTAGATAATAAACTTCATCCTTTATTAATGCGTAATATTTTACTGAGCTTTGCAGACCCAGATAAGAACCCGAGAAATGCTCAACTTGTTTTTACAACACATAACACAGTTTATCTCGATATGAATTTACTCAGAAGGGACGAGATTTGGTTTACTGAGAAGACAGATAACAAATCGGAATTATATTCTCTAATAGATATTTTTGATTCAAAGGGCAATAAATTTCGCAAAGATTATGATTATGAGAAGAACTATTTACTGGGGTCATTTGGAGCAATTCCAAAATTGTCACCCTTTATAAAGGGTGAAAAATATGAGGAATAAAAAGCATTTACCAATCAACGAAAAAAAAGACCTCTCCAATTAAAAACATATTATATTCTTACAGATGCAGAGCAGACTGAAAAGAATTATTTCGAAGGCCTGAAGTTATTGTTGCCAAGCGAAATGAGAGACAAAATGAACTTGAGAATAATACCTAAGGTTAAGAGAAGTAAACTCATAGAAGAAGCACAAAAACTAATTGCTTTATCGAGCGAATATCAAGAAGCTTGGTTAGTTTTTGATAAAGATGATTTCAAGGATTTCGATCAATTAATCAAAGCTGCTAACGATGCTGGCCTTAAGACGGGGTGGTCAAATCCTTGTTTTGAAATTTGGTTACTTGCATATTTTGGGGAGATGGGTACGTTTCAATCTGCGAAAAGTTGTACTACCGCTTTCGGAAAAGCATTTTTTAAAAAGTCAGGTCGTCAATATGTAAAAGCAGATCCCGGAATATATCAAACCTTACTTCGCTATGGTGATGAGAATGTAGCTATAGACATAGCTCATCGAAGGTATTGAATCTTGTCAAAATTACACAAGATTAAGCGATATGATGTCTACTTCGCATGTATACGAACTTATTATGGGCATTAAGCGTGTCGTTGATAGTAATAGTTCTTCAGTGTGATTTTCATTATGTATTCTTTGTAGTTTAGAATTCGTTCAAAGAGAAAGTTCTTATTTTACTTCATTTGGAATGACTCTAGCATTGTTATTTTAGAAGGTGATGGTGAAGAAGAAATTAGTAGTTGACACCTGTTTAGTTTTAGATTATAATCGAGTTGAAGATAAATACTATACAAAAAAACAAGCAAACACTACATAAAAAATACAATATACCCATACAACATACCTAAAACACGAGGGCAGATTTATCTGCCCTCAATTTATTTTATGATACTCTATGTTACATGAAGGTGTGCTTAAATATTCCAGCCGCACCTCCAACGTTCCGGAGTTTCGTTCCATTGAATCCGGACTCTTGTACCAGTGATTGCGTGAGCGTTCCAGAAACTCGAAATGTGTTAAGACACCGAGATCTAGCATGGGTGTTGCAAATTTCGCAGAGAGAGCCACATCGTCACGGCCAAATAGCCTCACTGTAAC
>CAYRNW010000054.1:0-1528 GCA_964425745.1 uncultured Eubacteriales bacterium
AGCGACATCTTCAACAGCCCGCACCAAACTGGTAAAAAATGGATTCTGAATGTCAGAAATGATTAGCCCAAGTATTTGAGATGAATTGATGCGCAGGCCTCTTGCTAAACGGCTTGGTTTATAACCAAGCTCCTCTACAGCTTTAAGGACTTTTTCTCGAGTTGCTTCCTTAACGTATTCTTTTTTGTTCAAAACACGTGAAACCGTTGATTGAGAAACCCCAGCAAAATTCGCAACATCTTCAATGGTTATCATAATGTTTCCAGTTCTAGACAGGATTATTATTGTTGATGTTCTGACATCGATTTCTGACATCGATTTCTGACATCGATTTTAGTATATATTATTATCAGATCCTTGTCAATGGACAGGAGGACACAATAATAAACTCATTCACAAGAGTTTGAAGATCATCGGTTTTACGATCTATTGCTAAGGCAGATTTATACAAACAATAATCCCAAGCATGCCTCATTGGAAAAGTAATGATAATTATTCTATGTGGTTTCTCACTTATTGCTTTCTTGTTGAGCTATATTGAGAAACTTCATTCGTGAATCCTAACATTTATTATTTTTTTCGTATCCTCTGAAGCAGTATTATATAGAAATGATGCCAAACACAACCATGCTTTGCTAAGAGCCTAATTCTCAATTCTTCAATTGGCTTCTCAAAATTGCAATCCTGGGATTTTTCGAATCCTCGATCAAAGAAATTTAACGCGTGCTTTGAACTGACCATCATCAGTTATTACACTAGTTTATCGGATTGAGCTTTCCGACGTCGGAAAGACAATTAGGATATAATCAAGATTGTAAATATAAAGGGGCAAATTGTAAGAAGTGTGAAAAAGAATTTGCTGTGACTGATTAAGGAGAAACAATGTCAAACACATTACAGGATTTGGTTATTCTCAAAATGAAACAAGAAAACCTGAGCCTTCGAAAGGCGGGAAAACAAGCGGGCGTCGCTCACACCACCATTGATCGAGTATGTAAAGGTGAGCAGATTGATTTAGATACTGTTCAGAAAATTTGTGATTGGGTAGGTGTTCCGGTATCAGCTGTAGTTGATACTGGCGAGAAAAAATCACCGATGGTTGATGATATTGCTGCGTTGTTTGCCTTGAATGAAGAATTTTCAGAAGTCTTCACAAAAATTGCAAAAAAGGTAAAAGCAAGGGAGTTGTCACCGGATATTCTTACAGAAATAACAGCTTTTGCTTCCTTTCGATTGCATCAAAAGTTAAAAAAATCCTCTTTAAAGAAATGATGCAGATATAACGGGCTTCACTATTCATTGACAATCCGATAGAACTCAAGTAAAATATCTTCGCTTGAGAGTAAGGACTTCTCCCGTTTGAAACTAGTCCATAATTAGGACTTCTTCCAGCAGGAGATGAGACTAAAAAATGAGGTAAAATACCACCACTGGTAGGGGTTGAGAGACATCAACCCCCCACATATAGGGGTCAAATGCGGGTGTAGTTCAATGGTAGAACGTCTCCTTGCCAAGGAGAAGGTTGAGA